>JAVKSM010000012.1:0-40190 GCA_039583705.1 Pseudonocardiaceae bacterium | reverse complement strand
GGGAGGCTATGAGCCTGTGACCAGCATAAACAAGCTTGCTCTACACGTTGAAGCGGAACTCGACGATGTCGCCGTCGCGCATGACGTAGTCCTTGCCCTCCATGCGCACCTTGCCGGCGGCGCGCGCGGCGGCCATCGAACCGGCCGCGACGATGTCGTCGTAGGAGACGACCTCGGCCTTGATGAAACCGCGCTGGAAATCGGTGTGGATCACACCGGCGGCCTGCGGCGCGGTGGCCCCGACCGGGATCGTCCAGGCGCGGGACTCCTTGGGGCCGGCGGTGAGGTAGGTCTGCAGCTTGAGGGTGTGGAATCCGGCGCGGGCCAGCGCGTACAGCCCCGGCTCAGGCTGGCCGATCGACTCCAGCAGCTCCCTGGCCGAGTCCTCGTCCAGCTCCAGCAACTCGCTCTCCACCTTCGCGTCGAGGAACACCGCGTCCGCGGGCGCGACGAGCTCGGCGAGTTCCTTGCGCCTGGTCTCCTCGCTGAGCATGGTCTCGTCGGCGTTGAACACATAGAGGAACGGCTTGGTGGTGAGCAGGCTCAGCTCACGCAGCGGGGCGAGGTCGATCCCGGCGGAGGCGAGCGTGCGGCCGTCGTCGAGTACAGCCCTCGCCCGGCGGGCCAGTTCGAGCAGCGGCCGCCGCTCGACGCGGGTGCGGGCCTCCTTCTCCAAGCGGGGCAGCGTCCGGTCAAGGGTCTGCAGGTCGGCCAGCACGAGCTCGGTCTCCAGGACCGCAATGTCGGCGGCGGGGTCGACCCTGCCCTCGACGTGCGCCACGTCGGGGTCGCCGAAGACCCGGACCACCTGGCAGATCGCGCTCGCCTCCCGGATGTTCGCCAGGAACTGGTTGCCCAGCCCGGCGCCCTCGGAGGCTCCCCTGACGATCCCCGCGATGTCCACGAAGGACACCGTGGCCGGCACGACCCGCGCTGACTGGAAAATCTTCGCCAGCACGTCCAGACGCGAGTCCGGCAGCGGGACCACACCGATATTGGGCTCGATGGTGGCGAACGGATAGTTCGCGGCCAGCACCGCACTGCGGGTCAGCGCGTTGAACACCGTGGACTTGCCGACGTTGGGCAGGCCCACGATCCCGAGGGTGAGGCTCACTGCTTCGATCCTAGGCCAGGCCGCCGGCGCACCGGCGGCCCTGTGTGACCGGGTGACCGGGTCGGCCGCCGGGGAGCGTGGTGGCCGATTCCCGCCGGATACGGACCGCCAGGGGTGGCAGCATCGACGGCGTGCCGCTCGACACCGACCGTGCCTACCGCGCCGTCACCGCTCGCGACACCCGCTTCGACGGCTGCTTCGTGACCGCCGTCCGCACGACCGGCATCTACTGCCGGCCGTCCTGCCCGGCACTGGCACCCAAGCGGCACAACGTCGAGTTCTTTCCCACCGCGGCCGCCGCCCAACAGCGCGGGTACCGGGCGTGCCGGCGCTGCCTGCCCGACGCGGTGCCCGGCTCCCCCGATTGGGACACCCGCGCCGACCTGGCAGCCAGGGCAATGCGACTGATCACCGACGGCGTGGTGGAGCGGGAGGGGGTGCCCGGGTTGGCCGCTCGGCTGGGCTACTCGCCGCGCCACCTCTCCCGCGTGCTGACTGCCGAGCTGGGCGCCGGGCCGCTTGCGCTCGCCAGGGCACATCGGGCACAGGCCGCCCGGCTGCTCGTCGAGTCCACGACACTGGGCATGGCCGACGTCGCCTTCGCCGCCGGGTTCGCCAGCGTGCGGCAGTTCAACGACACCGTGCGCGCGGTCTACGGCGTCGCCCCGACGGTGCTGCGCGGCGAGGCCCGCCGGCGGCGCCAGCCCGCGACCACCCCCGGCACCATCGCACTGCGGCTGCCGTTCCGCCCCCCGCTGGACGCCGCCGGCCTGCTCGCGTTCCTCGCCGCCCGCGCGGTACCGGGTGTCGAACACGCGACGGCGCAGTGCTACGCCCGAACGGTGCGGCTGCCGCACGGCCCGGCGACTGTCGCGCTGCGCCCCGACGCCGGCCACGTGCATGCCGTGCTGCGGCTGACCGATCTGCGCGACCTCGCCACCGCCGTCTGCCGTACCAGACGCCTGCTCGACCTCGACGCGGACCCGGCGGCCGTCGACGAGGCGCTCGGAGCCGACCCGGCGCTGGCGGAGACCGTGCGGGCAACCCCCGGCATCCGGATCCCTGGCAGCACGGACACGGCTGAGGGCACCGAGACCCTGCTGCGGGCGGTGCTCGGCCAGCAGGTGTCGGTGGCCGCGGCCCGCACCGCCGTCACCCGGCTGGTGGCCGCGCTGGGCGAACGGCTGCCCAGCCCGGACGGCCCGCTCACCCACCTGTTCCCCACCGCCGAGGCGGTCGCGGAGCACGGCGGGGAGGTACTCACCGGACCTCGCCGCCGCGCTGAAGCCGTGCTCGGCCTCGCCCGCGGCGTCGCCGCGGGCGAGCTCACCGTCCACATCGGACTATCCGGGGACGACCTGGCGTCGAGGCTGACAGCCCTGCCGGGGCTCGGGCCGTGGACCGCCCGCTACGTCACCCTGCGGCTGCTCCGCGCCCCCGACGAGCTGTTGGCCACCGACGGGGCGCTGCGTCGCGGCGCCGCGGCACTTGGCCTGCCAGCCACCCCGGACGCCCTGGCGCGGCACGGTCGACGGTGGCGACCGTGGCGCTCCTACGCCGGGATGCACCTGTGGCGCGCCGCCGCCACCGTCACCACGGACCTTCAGAGGAGGACGGCATGACCGAGGCCCACCGACCCGAGGCCCACCGACCCGAGGCCCACCAATCCACTGTCCAGACCCCCGTCGGCCCGTTCACCGTGGTCGTCGACGCCGACGGCGCGGTGCTGGCGGCCGGCTGGACCGGCGATGTCGGCGAGTTGCTGGCGCGGGTGCACCGCTCCCTGCGTCCGGCCCACCTCACCGCCCGGTCCGACATCGGGCCGGTGACCGCCGCGGTGCGTGCCTACCATCGTGGCGAGCTGTCCGCGGTGGACAGGGTGCCGGTCCGGCAACATTCCGGCGAGTTCGTCCGTCACGCCTGGGAGGTGCTCCGGACGGTCCCGGCCGGCGCCCCGATCAGCTACACCGAGCTCGCCGCCAAGGCCGGGCGCCCGCAGGCGATCCGCGCCGCGGCTGCGGTCTGCGCGGGCAACGCCGCGGCGCTGTTCGTGCCCTGCCACCGGGTGCTGCGCAGCGGCGGCGGGCTCGGCGGGTTCCGCTGGGGTCTGCCGGTCAAGCGCTGGCTGCTCGCACACGAGTCCTACGAGTCCGGCGCGTCGTGACCCGAACCGTCAGGCGTTGGTGCACCCTGACGCCATGACTGAAACGGCAGCGGTCCTGCTCGCCCTGCTCGCCGGGGCCGCCGCCGGGGCGCTGGTCGCCTGGCTGGCTGCCACCGCCCGATCACGCGCGTCCGCGGCCGAGGCCGGCCGGCTTGCGGCCGAGGCCGGCCGGGTCGCCGCCGCACAGCTCGCGGCGGTCCAGTCCGATCTCGCCGGGCTCCGGTCGGAGCACGCGGGGCTGCGGGCCGAGCGCGACGGGCTCGCGGCCCGCGCCGAGGAGTCCAGGGCCACGGCTGCCGCCGAGGCAGGCCGGGCCCGCACCGCTGAGACCGAGGCTGCCGCCGCCCAGGCCGCGCTGGCTGCGCAGGAGCGGGCCGGCGCCGATCGGGAACGGCTGCTCGCCCGCCGGGACGAGGAGCTGCGCGAGGCTTTCCGGGCGCTGTCGGCCGACGCCCTCTCGGTCAACAACGAGGCGTTCGTGCGGCTGGCGGAGGCCCGGATCAAGGAGGCGACGGCGGCGTTGTCCGCGCAGGCCCAGGGCGACGTCGCGGCCCGTTCCCGCGCCTTGGAGGCCCTGCTCGACCCGGTGGCCAAGACCCTGCACCGGGTGGAGGGCCAGTTGCGCAGTGTCGAGAAGGACCGCGAGTCGGCGTATGCCGGCCTGCGCGAACAGGTCGGCGCGATGCACCGCAGCTCCGAGCAGCTACAGGCCGAGACCAGGGCGCTGGTCACTGCGCTGCGCGCCCCGCAGGTCCGGGGCCGCTGGGGTGAGGTGCAGCTCGAGCGGGTGGTGCAGCTCGCGGGGATGGTGGAGCACTGCGACTTCAGCCGGCAGGTCGTCGCCCTCGGCGCTGACGGCGACGAGGACAGCAGGATCCGCCCGGACCTGGTCGTGCACCTGGCCGGCGGCAAGCAGGTCGTCGTCGACGCCAAGGTGCCCTTCGCCGCCTACCTGGAGGCCGTGGAGGCGCGTGACGAGGCCAGCCGCAACGAGCGGATGGCGGCCCACGCCCGGCAGTTGGGAGCGCACGTCGACGCGCTGGCCGGCAAGTCCTACTGGCGGCACTTCGAGCCCAGCCCGGAGTTCGTCGTCCTGTTCGTGCCCGGCGACCCGTTCCTCGAGGCCGCGCTGCAGGCCGACCCCGGGCTGCTCGAGCACGCGTTCGAACGCAACGTCGTGGTCGCCACCCCGACCACGCTCATCGCGCTGCTGCGCACCGTCGCCTACACCTGGCGGCAGGAGGCGCTGGCGCACAACGCGGCGCAGGTGCACGCGCTGGGCCGGGAGCTGCATGCCCGGCTCGCGACGATGGGCTCCCACCTGGCCAAGCTCGGTCGCCAGCTCGACTCCGCCGTCGACTCCTACAACCGGACCGTCAGCTCGGTGGAGTCGCGGGTGCTCGTCACCGCCCGGCGCTTCGCCGACCTGCAGGTCACCGACGACGGGCTCGACGTCCCCGTTCAGGTCGAGCGGGCGGCGCGCCGGGTGCAGGCGCCGGAACTGGTCGCGAGTGCCGCGGACGCGCTGGTCGCGCTGGAGAGCCCACGGGCTACCGTGAACGAGTGACACGGGCCGCCGAGCGCACGTCGGGGCACGGGCACGCCGACGAGGTCCCGATGGCCGAGCGCTCGATCATGGCCGGCGTCCGGGGCCTGTCGTGGTGGGTGGCGGTCCTGCTGGCCACGGCGCTGACCACCCTCGGCGTGTTCATCGACCTGCAACGCACCCGCAACCTCGGAGTGGTCTTCGAGATCCTCTACTTCTGCGGCTGCGTGCTCGCGGTGTGCTGGGTGCAGCGACGTGGCTTGTTCGGGCCGATGGTGCAGCCGCCGCTGCTGCTCGCCGCGGCGGTTCCTCTGGTGGTCCTCGCCTCCGGCTCCCTGCCGACCGGGGGGCTGGTCACCAAGCTGATCGCGGTGGGTTCGCCGCTGCTCAACGGCTTCCCGACGATGGCGGTCACCATTGGCGTCACCCTGGTGGTGGGCTCCGTTCGGGTGCGCCTGCAACGGCCGTCACAGTCTGTCCGAGGCCGGCGCCTGAGAACGCCGCGGAACCCGAATTCACCGGCGAGATCGCGTCAGACCGGCGCCTGGGTGCCGCAGGATCCCGGCCCTCGGACGCCGCGCCGCGACCCCGATCCCCGAATGCCGCACCGCGACCCCGGCCCTGCGCTGCCACAGCGCCACTCCGGGGCGCGGGGTCAGTCCGGCTCCCGGACGCCGCAGCGTCACGCTGGCCCGCAGGTGCCGCCCCGAACTACCGGACGCCCGACGGATCGCCGCTGACCGCCGTCAGGTTCGCGCTGCCGTCAGCTCGCGCTGCCGGCCCGCATGTCCCGCTTGAGTGCCCGGGGTAGCGAGAAGATCAGCTTCTCGTCGGCGGTAGTGATCTCCTGTATCTCCATCCAGCCGCGCTGCGCCAGCCAGTCCAGGACCCCGGTCACGAGCAGCTCGGGCACCGACGCGCCGCTGGTCACCCCGACCGTCGACACCCCCGCGAGCCAGGCTTCGTCGATCTCGCAGGCGAAGTCGACCAGATGGGCCGACCGTGCCCCGGCAGCCAGCGCGACCTCGACCAGCCGCTGCGAGTTCGACGAGTTCTGCGAACCCACGACGATCACCAGGTCGCAGTCGGCGGCCATCGCCTTGACGGCGACCTGCCGGTTCTGGGTGGCGTAGCAGATGTCGTCGCTGGGGGGATCCTGCAGCGTCGGGAACCGGGTCTTGAGCGCGGCCACCGTCTCCATCGTCTCGTCCATGGACAACGTCGTCTGGGACAGCCACACCACCTTGGAGGGATCGCGCACCGTGACCCGCTCGACGCCCCCGGGCCCGTCCACGAGCTGGATGTGCTCCGGGGCCTCACCGGAGGTGCCCTCGACCTCTTCATGCCCGGCGTGGCCGATGAGCAGCACGTCGAAGTCGTCGCGGGCGAACCGCTTGGCCTCCTGGTGCACCTTGGTGACCAACGGGCACGTCGCGTCGATCGTCTTCAGACCGCGGGCGCTGGCCTGCTCGTGCACCACTGGCGCCACCCCGTGCGCCGAGAACACCACGATGGCGCCCGGCGGCACCTCGTCGGTCTCCTCGACGAACACCGCACCGCGCTGCTCCAGCGTCGCCACGACGTGCTTGTTGTGGACGATCTGCTTGCGGACGTAGACCGGTGGACCGTAGGTCTGCAACGCCTTCTCCACCGCGACGACCGCCCGGTCAACGCCGGCACAGTAGCCACGCGGCTTGGCCAGCAGCACGCGCTTGGTTGCTCCCGACATGGCTCCACCCTACGGCCTCCCGCCGCAATGGCAGGTGCCCGTTCGCACCCGTCCGTGGCGTGCGGCAGGCTAGTGGTATGGGAGCCCTACCGATGGCGGTCCGGGTGGCCGCCGGACTCGTGGCCACGGCCCTCGACCAGAGCCGGGACCTACCCCGGGTCATCGCCGGCCTACCGGTGACCACGGTGAGCAAGGTGCTGCAGGTGTCCATGCGGGTGCAGCAGCGGGTCACCGCACTCGCAATCAAGGGCGATCAGGCCCTGAGCTCGCTGCGGGGAATCCCCGAGACGCCCGAGTGGGCCGTCTTCGATGACGACGAGCCGGCGCCTGACGCCGACCGCGACGTCGACGCGTACCGACTCGCCAGCGAGGATTCCGGCCACAGCGACGATCCCTCCGACAGCGACGATCCCTCCGACAGCGACGGGTATCACGAGACCGAGGGGTACCACGAGACCGAGGGGTACCAGGAGACCGTGCCGCAGCCGGAGCGCTCGGCCAACGGCCGCCGCGACCCGCTGGCCGGGCGGGACGGGGCCGTGCTCGGTCCAGCCGGGGAGGAGCCGGCCGGGAGGGATCCGGCCGGTGGGGATCCAGCCGCCCAGCAGCAACCCGGCCCGCGGGCGCTGCGCAACTATGACACGCTGACCATCGCCCAGCTCCGCGCCCGGCTGCGCATGCTGTCGCTGGCGGCGCTCGAGGAACTGCTGGCCTGGGAGACGACCCACCAGGACCGCCCGCCGTTCGTGACGATGCTCGCCAACCGGATCACGACGGTCACCGCGAAGGGGTGAGCGCCGCGACGTCCCCCGAGCGGCCCTGGCCGCTCCGCACGGTCGCCCGGAAGATCGCGGAGTACGTCGACCGGCTGGGCGCGGTGTGGGTGGAGGGCCAGCTCACGCAAGTCAACGCACGTCCAGGTGCCGGCACCGCATTCCTCGTGCTGCGCGACCCCGCGGCAGAGGTCTCACTGACCCTCACCTGCGCCGCGGCTCTGAGCCGGGACCTGCTGGAGGGCAGCCGGGTCGTCGTGCACGGCAAGCCGTCGTTCTTCGTCGGACGCGGGACGCTGAGCCTGCGGGTCGACGAGATTCGAGCGGTCGGGGTCGGCGAGCTGCTGGCCCGTGTCGAGCGGCTGCGCAGGTCGCTGGCCGCCGACGGCCTGTTCGACCCGGCCCGCAAGCGGCCGCTGCCGTTCCTGCCCCACACCGTCGGTCTGATCACCGGCCGGGCCAGCGCCGCCGAGCACGACGTGCTCAGCAACGCCAGGGCCCGCTGGCCGGCTGTCCGGTTCCGGGTGCTCACCACCGCCGTGCAGGGTGCGCTGGCCGTGCCCCAGATGCTGGAGGCGCTCACCTCCCTCGACGCGGATCCCGACGTCGAGGTCATCGTGCTCGCCCGGGGCGGCGGCAGTGTCGAGGATCTGCTGCCGTTCTCCGACGAGACCCTGTGCCGCGCGGTTGCCGGCTGCGCCACCCCGGTCGTCTCGGCCATCGGGCACGAGCCCGACAGTCCCCTCGTCGACCACGTCGCCGACCTGCGCTGCTCCACGCCCACCGATGCGGGCAAGCGGGTGGTGCCCGACGTCGCCGAGGAGTCCGCGCGCGTCGCCGCGCTGCGGGGCCGCTGCCGGCGCGCCCTGGCCGGTTGGGTGGACCGGGAGTGCCGGCTGCTCGACGGGCTGCGCAGCCGGCCGGTGCTGGCCGACCCGGTGGCGCCACTGGCCGCCAGGATGGCCGCCGTCGACGCGCTGCGGCAGCGGGGCCGCCGTTGCGTGAGCAGCCGGGTGCGGGTTGAGGCTGCCGAGCTGGGCCACCTGCGGGCGCAGCTTCGGACCCTCGGACCCGCGGCGACGCTGGCCCGGGGCTACGCGGTGGTGCAGCGGGTGCAGCAGATCGGTGGGGACGCCGGCGGGAACGCGGCGCCGCGGGTGCTGCGGTCGGTGACCGAGGCACCGCCGGGGACCCGCGTGGGGATCCGGCTCGTCGACGGCATCCTGCCGGCCCGCGTCACCGGCGGGACCACTGCCGTGGGACCGTCTCGTCCGTGACCGCGACCGAGCCGACCGAACCCGGCTATGAACAGGCCCGCGACGAACTGGTCGGGGTGGTCGCGCGGCTGGAGGCGGGCGGCCTGGACCTGGAGGAGTCGCTGGCGCTGTGGGAGCGCGGCGAGCAGCTCGCCCGGCTCTGTGAGCGGCACCTGGCCGGCGCGCGGGAGCGGGTCGAGGCGGTGCTCCACGACGCGGGTGAGGCCGAACTATGAAGGACGAAGAACTATGAAACGAGCGGGCGTGCGGCGAGCACCGCCGCGGCCAGGGAGTCGAACTCGGCGGGCTGGGCGTCGCCCGTCTCCAGCAGGCGGACCCCGGTAACCTCGGTGAGCCACAACGGCTCGTCACGCACGCCGCTGTAGACCGTCCAGCTCGCGCCGCCGGCCGCGACCGTGCCGTGCGCGGTCGGGCTCACCCCGGACTCCGCGCTGACCAGGACGTCCTCGCCGAGGTTGGACTCCACGAGCCGCAGGTAGTGTCCCGTCGGGGTGAGCCAACTCACCCGCACCGCGGGTCCGGGCGCCGAGGACGTCCCGCCACCCGAGCGGACGTCGATCGTGGTGGCCCGCCAGCTCGCGGGCAGATCTGGTTGCCGCACCGGGAAGGGCATCTGCTGCGCCGCCTGCCGGAACCCGGCGGCGACATCGACGCTCGGCACCGAGTTCGGATCGATGGAGGGACCACCTGGGCTGAACGAGCAGGCCCGCGTGATCCCCGTGAGCAGCAGGGCGATCACGACGAGCGGCAGCAGCGACAGCAGCATGTCGCGCATGCCGCTGCGCAACCTCGACGACCGACCCCCCGACCCCCCACCGCCGTACACCACGGGTCCATCCTGCCTCATCCCCCCGCTCATCCCACGACTGCCTCATCCCACAACCGCCCAGGCTCTGGAAGGATCCCTGCTCCGGGCGGCCGATCGGAGCGCTGCACCTGCACGCCTACGACCAGGAGGAACCATGACCGAGGAGCAACAGAGGGAGACCCCGGACCGCAACCTCGCGATGGAGCTGGTGCGGGTGACGGAGGCGGCGGCGATGGCGGCGGGGCGCTGGGTCGGCCGTGGTGACAAGAACGGCGGTGACCAGGCGGCTGTGGACGCCATGCGCAAGCTCATCGGCACGGTCTCCATGGCCGGCGTCGTCGTGATCGGTGAGGGCGAGAAGGACGAGGCGCCGATGCTGTACAACGGCGAGGAGGTCGGCAACGGCGACGGTCCGGAGTGCGACGTCGCCGTCGACCCGATCGACGGGACGACGCTCATGTCCAAGGGCATGCCCAACGCGCTGGCCGTGCTGGCGGTCGCCGAGCGGGGGGCGATGTACGACCCGTCTGCCGTCTTCTACATGGAGAAGCTCGCCGTCGGCCCGGAGGCGGCCGATGTCGTGGACATCACCGCGCCGGTCGCGGTGAACCTGCGGCGGGTCGCCACGGCCAAGAGCAGCGACGTCTCGGACGTCACCGTGTGCATCCTCGACCGGCCGCGGCACGATGACCTGGTCCGCGGGGTCCGGGAGGCGGGTGCCCGGATCCACTTCATCACCGACGGCGACGTCGCCGGCGCCATCTCCGCTGCCCGCCCCGACACGGGCGTCGACCTGCTGATGGGAATCGGCGGCACCCCGGAGGGGGTCATCGCGGCGTGCGCGCTGAAGTGCATGGGTGGCTCGCTGCAGGCTCGGCTGTGCCCCAGATCGGAGGCAGAGCGGCGGCGGGCCGTGGACGCCGGGCTCGACCTGGACCGGGTGCTGAGCACCGACGACCTGGTCGCGGGCGACAACGTGTTCTTCTGTGCCACCGGCATCACCGACGGTGACCTGCTGCGTGGCGTCCGCTACCGCGCCGGCGGCGCCACCACGCACTCGATCGTCATGCGCTCCAAGTCCGGCACCGTCCGTATGATCGACGGCTACCACCGGCTGACCAAGCTGCGCCGCTACGCGTCGATCGACTTCGACCGCCTCATGGCGACCGACACCATCCCGCCGCTTCCCTGACCCGGCCCGTCGAGGGAGATCGTCGAGGGAGATCTCAGCCCGAGGAGTGCCCCGGGAAGAGGTGCGCGTTCGGGTCCAGCGTGACGGCGATGTTGTTGACCGCGGTGGCCGCCTCGCCGAAACCGGTGGCGATGAGCTTGACCTTGCCCGGGTAGTCGGTGACGTCGCCGGCCGCGTAGACCCGGTCGCGGCTGGTCTTCATCGTGGTGTCGACGACGATCGAGCGACGCGCCAGCTCCAGCCCCCAGGACTCGATCGGGCCGAGGTCGGCGGTGAACCCGAGGGCAGCGACCACGGCCTGTGCCGGCAGCACCCTGCGCTGCCCGCCCTTCAGCTCGACCGCGCACTCGGCGAGGAGGCTGTCGCCGCGCAACTCGGTGACCTGGGCATCAGTGATGATCTCCACGCCGAGCCCGTGGACCTTCTCGACAGTCGCGGCGTGTGCCCGGAACTTGGCGCGCCGGTGCACCAGGGTCACCGACCGCGCCAGCGGGTGCAGCGACAGCGCCCAGTCGAAGGCGGAATCCCCGCCGCCGACGATGACCACGTCCTGGTCGGTGTACACGTCCAGATTCGGCACGAAGAACACCACGCCCCGGCCCACCCAGCCCTCGCCGGCCGGCAGCGGGCGTGGGGTGAACTCCCCGATGCCGGCTGTGATGAGCACGGCGCCGGCCCGGACCGCCGACCCGTCGGCCAGCCGCACCTCCACCCCGTTCTCGACGTCGACGAGGTCGCGGGCCTGCCGCCCCAGCAGGTAGACCGGGTCGAACTGGCCAGCCTGCTCGACCAGCCCGTCCACGAGGTCGCGGCCCCTGATCGCGGGGAAGCCGGCGACATCGAAGATCAGCTTTTCCGGGTACATCGCGGTGACCTGCCCACCCGGCTCCGGCAAGGAGTCGACCAGCGCCATCGAAAGGCCCCGGAACCCCGCGTAGTACGCCGCGTAGAGCCCGGCCGGCCCGGCGCCCACGACCAGCACGTCGACCTCGGTCACATCCGGCAGCCTAATAGGTCGCCCTGCCCGACCGGGGTCGGCTGGACCACACTGACGGACGTGAGCACGGACGTGAGCACGGACGCTGGGACGGACAAGAGCGGACGGCACCGGGTGGAGCACGACACGATGGGCGAGGTGGCCGTGCCTGTCGACGCGCTGTGGCGGGCCCAGACGCAGCGTGCCGTGCAGAACTTCCCGATCTCCGGGCGCGGCCTGGAGCGGGGCCAGATCAGAGCGTTGGGGCTGGTGAAGGCGGCGGCGGCACGGGTGAACGGCCGGCAGGGCGTGCTGGAACCGGACGTGGCCGCCGCGGTGGCCGCCGCCGCCGACGAGGTGGCCGCCGGCGCGCACGACGCCCACTTCCCCGTCGACGTGTTCCAGACCGGTTCCGGCACATCCTCGAACATGAATGCCAACGAGGTGATCGCCACCCTGGCCGCGCGGGCGCTGGGCCGCGAGGTGCATCCCAACGACGCGGTCAACGCCTCGCAGTCCTCCAACGACGTGTTCCCCACGACGATCCACCTCGCCGCGACCGAGGCCGTCGTCTGCGACGTGCTGCCCGCCTTGGCGGTGCTCGCCGACGCGCTGTCCCGGCGCGCAGCCGACTGGGCGCAGGTCGTCAAGGCCGGTCGCACCCACCTGATGGACGCGGTGCCGATCACGCTGGGCCAGGAGGCCGGGGGGTGGGCGGCTCAGGCCCGCTACGGCGGCGACCGGTTGCGCGCGGTGCTGCCGCGGCTGGCCGAGTTGCCGATCGGCGGCACCGCGGTGGGCACCGGGCTCAACGCCCCGGCCGGTTTCGGGGCGGCGGTCGTCGAGGAGTTGCGGGCGGCGACCGGTATCGAGGAGCTCACCGAGGCCCGCGACCACGTCGAGGCGCAGGGCGCACGGGACTCCCTGGTGGAGTGCTCGGGCGCGCTGCGCACCGTCGCGGTGTCGTTGTTCAAGATCTCAAACGACCTGCGCTGGCTGTCGTCCGGACCGCGGGCGGGGATCGCCGAGCTGCACCTGCCCGACCTGCAGCCGGGCAGCTCGATCATGCCGGGGAAGGTCAACCCGGTGATCTGCGAGGCGACGATGATGGTGGTCGCCCAGGTGATCGGCAACGACGCGTGCGTGGCGTTCGCCGGCTCGCAGGGCAACCTCGAGCTCAACGTCATGATGCCGGTGATGGCCCGCAACGTGCTGGAGTCGGCCCGGCTGCTGGCCGCGGCGGCCCGCCTGCTCGCCTCGCGGGTCGTCGACGGCGCCGAGGCCGACGTGCGGCGGTGCCGGGAGTACGCGGAGTCCTCCCCGGCCGTCGTCACCGCGCTCAACCGCTACCTCGGCTACGAGGAGGCCGCGTCGGTCGCCAAGCAGGCGCTGGCCGAGCGCCGGACCATCCGGGAGGTCGTGCTGGAACGGGGCCACGTGGCCGACGGCAGGCTCACCGCCGAAGCGCTCGACGCCGCGCTGGACGTGCTCGCGATGACCGCCACGAGCCGCGGCGACCGCCCTGAGATCGCCAGGTGACCCGACTCTCGACGCGCCGTGAGGTCGACCTGATGCTGCTCGCCGACGTGGTCGCCGCCCCCGCCGCGGTGGCCGCGACCCGCTCGCGGCGGCCCAAGGTCGAGGTGCTCGCCGCGCTACCGGCCGGACTAGCGCCCCGAGGACGCCGACACGATCGAGACCGTGCGCACCTTGCTGCACTAGGCTGGCTTACCCGTGCGCTTCCTCGACGGGCACGCGCCCGTACATGATCTCACCTACGACGACGTCTTCCTCGTGCCACGCCGCTCCGACGTCGCGTCCCGGTTCGACGTCGACCTGTCTACGGTGGACGGCAGTGGCGCGATGATCCCGGTCGTGGCGGCCAACATGACGGCGGTGTCGGGGCGCCGGATGGCCGAGACGCTGGCTCGCCGCGGCGGATTGGCGGTGCTGCCGCAGGATGTCGCGCCGGGGGCCGTCGCCGCGATCGTGTCCTGGGTCAAGGATCGGCACCCGGTGTGGGAGACCCCGCTGGTGCTCAAACCCGGCGACGCCGTCGCCGACGCGCTCAACCTGCTGCCCAAGCGCGCCCACGGCGCGGTCGTGGTGGTCGACTCCGACGGCCGGCCGGTGGGGACCGTGGACGAGGTGGCGTGCGTCGGGGTGGACCGCTTCACGCGGCTGGGCGACATCGCCCAGACTGATCCGCTCACGCTCGCCGTGGATACCCGGCCGCGGGCGGTGTTCGACGCGCTGGCCGGCCGCGGCGCCCGGGTGGCGCTGGCCGTGGACACCGCCGGCCGGCTGGCCGGGGTGCTCACCGCGCTCGGCGCGCTGCGGGCGGAGATCTACCCCCCCGCCCTGGACGCGGCGGGCCGACTGCGGGTGGCGGCGGCGATCGGCGTCAACGGCGACGTCACCGCCAAGGGGTGTGCGCTGCTGGCGGGAGGGGTGGACGCGCTGGTCGTCGACACCGCGCACGGGCACCAGGAGAAAATGCTCGCCGCGCTGGCCGCGGTACGGTCGCTGGGGCGGCGGGTCCTGGTGGTGGCCGGCAACGTCGTCACCGCGGCCGGCACCCGTGACCTCCTTGCGGCCGGCGCCGACGTGGTGAAGGTCGGTGTCGGGCCGGGCGCGATGTGCACCACCCGCATGGTGACCGGCGTGGGCCGACCGCAGTTCTCGGCGGTGGCCGAGTGTGCGGCGGCGGCCCGGGAGCTCGGCGGCCACATCTGGGCCGACGGCGGGGTGCGCCAGCCGCGCGACGTCGCGCTGGCGCTCGCGGCAGGGGCGTCCGCGGTGATGATCGGCTCCTGGTTCGCCGGGACCTACGAGGCGCCCGGCGACCTGCGCCGCGACGAGGCCGGACGCGCCTACAAGGAGTCGTTCGGCATGGCGTCGAAACGGGCGGTGTCCGCGCGCACCCGCTCGGACACCGCCTTCGACGGGGCCCGCAAGGCGCTGTTCGAGGAGGGCATCTCCGCCTCCCGGATGCTGCTCGACCCGGCGCGGCCCGGGGTGGAGGACCTGCTCGACGCCATCTGCAGCGGCGTCCGCTCGGCGTGCACCTACACCGGGGCGCGCACGCTGGCGGAGTTCGCCGAGCGCGCGCTCGTGGGTGTCCAGTCCAGTTCCGGCTTCGCCGAAGGCCGCCCGCTCCCCACCGGCTGGTAGGTCGTGAAGGGGCGGACTGGTCTCGGCGGTGCTTGCGGACCCGCTTACCCGGTGGGGCCCTCGAGCATCTCGGTGACCAGCGCGGCGATCGGCGAGCGCTCCGAGCGGGCGAGCGTCACGTGCGCGAACAGCGGGTGGCCCTTGAGCTTCTCGATCACCGCCGCGACGCCGTCGTGCCGGCCGACCCGCAGGTTGTCCCGCTGGCCGACGTCATGGGTGAGCACGACGCGCGACCCGGACCCGAGCCGGGACAGCACGGTGAGCAGCACGTTTCGCTCCAGCGACTGCGCCTCGTCGACGACGACGAACGAGTCGTGCAACGACCGCCCCCGGATGTGGGTCAGCGGCAGCACCTCGAGCATCCCCCGGTCGAGGACCTCATCGACGACGTCCGAGCTGACGAGCGCGCCGAGCGTGTCGAAGACAGCCTGCGCCCACGGCGCCATCTTCTCGCTCTCACTGCCGGGCAGGTAGCCCAGCTCCTGCCCACCGACCGCGTACACCGGTCGGAACACCACCACCCGGCGGTGCGCTCGGCGCTCCATCACCAGTTCCAGCCCCGCGCACAGCGCCAGCGCCGACTTGCCGGTCCCGGCTCGCCCACCCAGCGACACGATGCCGACATCCGGGTCCAACAGCAGGTCCAACGCGACCCGCTGCTCGGCGGAGCGGCCGTGCAGCCCGAAGGCCTCCCGGTCGCCACGCACCAGGCGCACCCGTTTGCCTGCGGTCACCCGCCCGAGCGCCGAGGAGGTCCCGCCCAGCAGCCGCAGCCCGGTGTGGCACGGCAGCTCGCGGGCGGCGTCCAGGTCCACCACCCCGTCGGAGTAGAGCACGTCCACGTCCGAGGGTGCCACCTCGAGATCGGCCATCCCGGTCCAGCCCGACGGCGTGACGTCCTGCGCCCGGTACTCGTCGGCGGCCAGCCCCACCGCGGCGGCCTTGACCCGCATCGGCATGTCTTTGGTGACCAGCGTCACGGTGCGGCCCTCCGCTGCGAGGTTCAGCGCGCAGGCGAGGATCCGGCTGTCGTTGGAGTCGGTGCGGAAGCCGGGCGGGAGCACGTCCGGATCGGAGTGGTTGAGCTCGACGTGCAGGGTTCCACCCTCGGCCCCCACCGGGATGGGCGAGTCCAGCCGCCCGTGCTCGATGCGAAGGTCGTCGAGCAGGCGCAGCGCTTCGCGTGCGAACCAGCCGAGCTCGGGGTGGTGCCGCTTGGCGTCCAGCTCGGAGACCACCACCAGCGGCAACACGACCTCGTGCTCAGCGAAACGTGTGGGTGCCCACGGGTCGGACAGCAGGACCGAGGTGTCCACCACGTAGCAGCGCACCTCTGGGTGGCTGGCGGACGAGCTGGCAGCGGGACGTCGTGCGGTCACGGCTACTCCCTCACGGACGCGGCACCCACGTCCGCCACTCTCGCGGGCCGGTCCGACCCTGCTCGCGCTACCTCCGTCGCCGGTCAGTCGCCTCGGCGTCGTCGGGAACGCCCGCCAGGGCCGGGTGCCGGCCCCCGCGCGCGTCTGACAGCCACGACCAGGGCCTCCCGAGCGGACCGCATCCCCTACGGCCCGCCACTGCGGACGGTACCTGCGCGGCACGGTCCGTGGTCAATCTAATCGCGGTGGATTTTCCCGGCGGCCCACTCCGGCCAGCCCGGCTCCGGGCGGCCCACTCCGGCCAGCCCGACTCCGGCCAGCCTGGCTCCCGGCAGCCCGGCCAGCCACGTCCGTGGCCCGACGGACATCACGCGCAGAGCCGCCACCTCGACCGCGACGGCCAGCAGGGCGGGCAGCCGTCGCGGCGACCAGCCCCGCAGCGCGACGGCGTACGCCAGCGCGCCGTGGAAGGCGTCGCCGGCGCCCAGCGTGTCGGCCACCGGCACCACGGGCACCGCCACCTCGCCGGCGCCCTGCCCGGTCCACCACAGCACGGGGTCCGGCCCGCGGGTGAGCGCCACCGCCGGAACCCCGGCTGCCCGCAACGCTGCCGCCGAGCCGGGCCCGGGCGCGTGGCCGGGCACCGCGAAAGCCGAGGAGCACACCGCCGCGTCCACCAGACCCACCAGGCGCCCGCTGCCGGCGCGCCATCGGCCGCCGTCCCACAGCACGGGGATGCCTGCCACCCGGGCGGCGGTCGCCGCGGCCAGCGCCAGCGTCGGGTGGTGGCCGTCGACGAGCACCACGTCGGCCGTCCGCACCAGCTCCGCGACTCCGGCCGGGGCCGCCACCGCCATGGTCGCGGCGTCCGGCGAGACGACCGTCCGTTCCCCGCTCTGGTCGTGCACGGCAACCGCGGACACGGCTGGCTGCCCGGTGCGCTCCGGCGTGGCGTCGTGCACGACGACGCCACGCGCCGCCAGGTCGTCGGCGACGTAGCGGGCCAGCGGGTGGCTGCCCAGCGCGGTGAGCAGATCGGCGGCGGCGCCCAGCGCCGCCGCCGTCACCGCGGCCCCGGACGCCGGCCCGCCAGCCGCCACGTCCTGGCGCAGCGCGGTGACCTTCTCACCCGGCTTCGGGAACGCCGCCACCCGCGCGGCGACGTCGAGCACGGTCAGCCCGACGCAGAGCACCCTGCCGCAGGCGGGGCTGTCCTCGCGGCTCCGCCCGGCGCTTCCCCCGCACGCTTCGCTCATCCGCCCGCCAGCTCCTCCCGCAACGTCGCGGGCACCAGCGGCTCGTCCAGCAACCGGCGGTAGCGCTCGGTCACCGGCTCGCCCGGCGGCCGGGCGTCCAGCCAGCGGCGCAGCAGCCGGTCGCCCTCGACGTAGGTGCTGGTGTAGGCCCGCCAGAGCGGATGGGCCAGGAACCGCATCATCTGGCGGGCCCGGTCCTCGGGAACGAGCAGCCAGCGCTGCAGGTAGGCGAGGACGTCATCCGGGTCGGCCCGACGCTCGTGCAGCAGCAGCGCGGCATCCTGGCGGACGGTGAGCAGCGCGTCCATCACCCGCTCCAGCCGCTCGGCCAGCTCGCCCTCCATCCGCAGCCCTAGGTCTGCGAGGATCTCCGCGCTCCACGGCCCCCAGCCGATGCCGACCACCGCGTGCAACCCCAGGTCGGCCAGGCCCTCGGCCATGAGGCACTGCGGCGTGTTCACCAGGAAGATCGTCTGCTCGGCGTGACCCAGCCGCTCGACCAGCCCGGCCTCCTTTCGGCAGTGCTCGGTGTGGTGGCCGGGGTAGGCCTCGTGGGCCACCAGGTGCGGCAGGTGCGCCATCCGCGGCCGGATGTCGGCGTTGATCGCCACGCGGGAGCGGTAGTCGCCCAGGTAATAGTTGAACCCGCTCCACGGCTGGTTGGTGACGATCTCGTAGTCGACCCTCTCCCTCGGAGGCAGCTCGAACCGCACCCGGACGCGGTCCCGCAGCGCGGAGGACAACGCGGTCACGGCCGACTCCAGCCGCTCGGGCGGGATCTCGTCGCTGCTGCGGAAGGCGGCGAGCCGCTCGGCGAGCGGCTCCGTCCCGGGCAGCAGGTCGGCCAGTTCGCGGTGGGCCAGCGCGTACCCGTCGACCTCCCCTGCCGCGATGCCCACGTCGAAGTAGCTGGCCACCTCCTCGACGAACGACACAGCCTCACCGGCGAGCACCCGGGCGGAACATCGCAACGCGGCGAGGTGCGCGGCGAGGAACCGCTGCCGCTGGGGCGCCAGCCCGGACCTCGGGACCTCGGCGAGCAGGGAACGGGCCGCCTCGGCCAGCGCGGCGGGCCGCGGCGCTGCCTCGTTGCCGACCGTCCGGCGCAACTCCGGGTCCCCGGTGTAGGCGTCGACGAACCCCGGCACGAGGCGGTCGAAGCGCAACCCGAGCATCAGGTACTCGCGCAGCAGGCGGCCCTCGTCCATCGCCCGCGGACGCTACCTGCGCCGGGCTGCGAGCGCTCGTAGACCGCGACGTCCCAGCCGTCACCCGTTCGTGGCGTCAAGGCCCGAGGCTGCTGGGCCAGCGGTCGCGCTGTGACGTCCGGCGGTGCCGCTGTGGCGCTGAGCGGCTCGCGCTCGATGACATCAGGTGGTTCGTCACGACGTTTCCAGCTCGTCACACTATCGGGTAGTCCGATTCCCGGTACCGCTCCCTCCTCGGCCCCCTCCCGTTAACCCCCCTGTAGGTCCTGACCGACGCCCTGCGGACAGGGGGCGCTCTCCCGCGATGACAGGAGTGTGAAAGACAAGTGCTGAAGAAGGCAGGAATTGTTGCTGCCACCACGGCCGCCGGCCTGCTGATGGCCAGCCCGCTGGCGTTCGCTGGGACATCTGAACACGAACACGTGGGCCCCCACAAGGGTCACATGAAGGCCGAAGAGGAGGAGTACAACGGCATCAACGTTCTCAACGAGAACAATGTTGTCGTCCCGGTCCAGGCCTGCGGCGATCAGGTCGCCGTCGTCGGCCTGATCGTGCCCGTCCTGTCGCCGAACACGACCGCCTGCACTGCCACGACCGGCATCATCGGCGACTGAGGTCGTCTTTCGAGGTCTGGCACACCACCAGCCGTCAGCGGCGGAGAGCCTACGGGTTCTCCGCCGCTCTCACGTGTGTCGCTCCGGCGCGTTCAGGAGCCGAATCGACGGTGCCGGGCGGCGAAATCCCGCAAGGCCCGCAGGAAGTCGACCCGCCGGAACTCGGGCCAGTACGCCTCGCAGAACCAGAACTCCGAGTGCGCGGACTGCCACATGAGGAACCCGGACAGCCGCTGCTCACCCGAGGTGCGAATGACCAGGTCGGGGTCGGGCTGGCCGGAGGTGTAGAGGTGGGCGGCGATGTGGTCGACGTCGAGCACCTCGGCCAGTTCCTCGATCGTCGTCCCCGCCTCGGCATGTCGTAGCAGCAGCTTGCGCACCGCATCAGCGATCTCACGCCGACCGCCGTAGCCCACGGCGGCGTTGACTTGCATCCCGGTGCGCTGCTCCGTCCGGGCGGCGGCGGTGGCGAACCGGGCTGCCATGTCGGGCGGCAGCAGGTCCAGTGCCCCGACCACGCGCACCCGCCACGGGGCGTCCGGCCCCGTCAGGCCCTCGACCACGTCGCCGATGATCTCCAGCAGGATGGCGAGCTCCTCGTCGTTCCGATTCAGGTTGTCGGTGGACAGCAGCCACAGCGTGACCACCTCCACCCCGGCCTCCCGGCACCATCCGAGCAGCTCGGCGATCTTCGCTGCGCCGACCCGGTGCCCGTCGTTGACGTCGGTGAAGCCGGCCCGCACCGCCCAGCGGCGGTTGCCGTCGAGGATCACCCCCACGTGGCGCGGAGCCTTCGCTCCGGCCCGGTGGGCATCGGCGAGTTGGTGACGCAACGACCGTTCATAGGCGGAGTACAACAGCTCCCGGGCGCCCACGTCCGGTCACGCTACGCCGGCCCCGACGGCGGCGAGCGCGGCGACACTCGTTGCAACCGGATCATGTCCGGGTCACCGCCGGCCCGTAACCTTGCCCCCGTGAGCCGCCCCGAGCTGACAGCCGTCGCCAGCCCCTCGCCGGTCCTCGGCGTGAGCCGGCCCCGGCTGCGGGGGTGGATCCACTTCTGGTCGTTCCTGGTCTCGATCGCCGCCGGCACACTCCTCGTGACGCTCGCGGCGACCACCGTGTCCGCGAAAGCCGCCGCAGCCACCGCGGTCTACACGGTCACCGTTCTCGGTCTGTTCGGCACCAGCGCGCTCTACCACCGACGCACCTGGGCCAGCCTCCGCTCCCGGATGCTCATGAGGCGGCTGGACCACGCCATGATCTTCGTCTTCATCGCGGGGACGTACACGCCGTTCACCCTGCTGGCGATGCCGCCGGTCACCGGGACCGTGGTGTTCGCGGTGGAGTGGGGCGGCGCGCTGGGCGGGGTCGCGCTGAAGCTGGCCTGGCCGGCGGCACCGCGCTGGATCGGTGTGCCGTTCTACCTGGCGCTGGGATGGGTGGCGGTGTTCGTGCTGCCGGACCTGCTGCGCCGGGCCGGCGTGGCCGGCCTCGTGCTGCTGCTCGCCGGCGGGCTGCTGTACACCGTGGGAGCGCTCTGCTACGCCACCCGCCGGCCCCGCGGCTGGCCGGCCACGTTCGGCTACCACGAGTTCTTCCACGCCGCGGTGACGCTCGCCGCCGTCTGCCACTACGTCGCGGTCTGGCTCACGATCTACGCGCAGCCCCGGTGACCCCTGTGCCGGGCTCGGCGGGAACGTCACGCCCCCGCCGAACCGACGGCCGTCTCACTCGCTGGTACCCACTGGGCCCTGCGCGCGCAGCTCGTCCACCCGTGCCATGGCCTGGCGCAGCTCGGCAAGCCACGTCTCGGCATGCTCACCGACGAGCCGCACCGCCCACGCCAGCGCGTCCGACCGCGACCGCGCGACCCCGGCGTCGACGAGGGTGTCGAGGACAAGCCGCTCAGGCTGCCGCAGCCGGGTCATCACGGGTACCGAGAGCGTCGTGAACATCTCCCGTCGGCCGCCGATCCGGGCACCCCAGGCGACCTTGCGACCGTAGCGGTGCTCGGCCTGCCGGGCGATCTCGATCCGCTCGTCGCGGGTGGTCTCCCGGAACCTCGCGATCCGCCCCACCTCGGCAGCCGCTCGCGCGGCCTCGTCCTCGAGCTCGCCGTCCACTGGGGGCAGCTCGCCGACCACGACGATCTCCTCGCGGTCCACGCTCACCTCGGCCACGCCGGTGAACCACCCGTCCGGCAGCCGTCCCACGAGCCACGCCGCCGCGTCGTCGGCCGACGGCAGGTCGGCCTGCTGCCAGCCACCCCGGCCCCGCCAACCGCCCCGGTGTCCGTGCCAGCCGCCCCGGTGTCCGGCGTGTCCCTGTGCCACCATGTCGCACCTCCTGCTACCGCTGATTACAGCATTACATAGCTGCAGCAAAAAGTCCTGCCGATCCGTCGGCGACGCGGGGTCAACGGGTCTGGAGGGCGGCTACCAGCGCCGACGGGTCGGTCGTGGGTCGCTCGCAGACGGCTCCGCGGCACAGGTAGGCCGTCGCGGCGCCACTGACCAGCGGCCGGGTGGCCAGCAGCGGTACCCCCTCCGCGTCCGGCTCCCCGCCCACCACCACGGTCCCCCCCGGCGCCGCCGACCGGGCCGCGGCCAGCAGGGCCTCCCGAGCCGGGTCGCCCGCTTCCCCGACCACTGCCACCTGCAGCGGGCCACGCGTGGCCGCCTCGGCAACGGTGAGCCAGTTCCCGGCGAAGCGGGGGTACTGACCGGCGATCACCCCGGCGGAGGCGAGCGCCGCTTCCGCCGCGCCACGGTACCGGCCCTCCCGTTCCAGCCCGACCAACGCCGAGGCCGTCAGCAGGGCGCCTGCCAGCGCCGAGGCGCCGGACGGGCTGGCGCCGTCGGTGGCGTCCCGAGGCCGGTTGACCAGGGCCTCCGCGTCGTCCGCGGTGTCGAAGAAACGCCCGGGGGCGTTGTCGTCACCGAAGTGGGCCAGCGCCGTGTCGAGCAGCGCACACGCGGCGGTGAGCCAGCGCGCCTCCCCGGTGGCCTGGTGCAGCGAGAGCAGCCCTTCGGCCAGGCAGCCGTGGTCGTCGAGCACCCCCGCGGCGTCACCGACCACGCCGCTGCGCGAGCTGCGCCGCAGCCGGCCGTCCACGACGTGCAGCCGCAGCAGCAGGGTCGCGGCGCGGCGCGCCGCAGCTACCCACTCCGGCCGGCGCAGTGCCGCCCCGGCCTCGGACAGCGCAGTGATCGCCAAGCCGTTCCACGCGGCCAGCACCTTGTCGTCGCGCGCCGGCTGGGGACGCGACGCCCTGACGGCCAGCAGTGCGCGGCGCACCCGCTGCCAGCGGGCGCCGTCGGCAGGATCCACCGGTAGCTGCAGCGTGGAGCTGCCGAACTCGAAGGTCCCCTGCGACGTGACCACGAGCAGCGCGGCCGCCCACTCGCCGTCCTCCGGTCCCAGCACCTCCCGCAGTTGCTCCGGCGTCCACACATAGGTCGAGCCCTCGACCCCGGCCGCGTCGGCGTCCAGCGCGCAGGCGAACCCGCCTTCGACCGTCCGCAGCTCACGGAGCAGGAACCCGGCCGTGGCATCGGTCACCCGGTGCGCCAGCGCCGCGACGGCCTCGGATCCCGAGATCCGGGCGAGGTGCGCGTAGACCCGCAGCAGTTGGGCGTTGTCGTAGAGCATCTTCTCGAAATGCGGTACCACCCATGCCGCGTCCACGCTGTAGCGGGCGAAGCCGCCGGCGAGCTGGTCGTAGGTGCCGCTGCGGGCCATCCGCTCGCCGGTGAGCTCCACCATGGCCAGCGCGTCGGTCGAGCCGGTGCGCTCGTGGTGGCGCAGCAGGAACTCCAGCGTCATCGACGGCGGGAACTTCGGCGCGCCCCCGAAACCGCCGGCGAGTTCGTCGAACTCGCCGGCGAGCCGGTCGACCGCGCCGCGCAGCGCGGCGTCGTCCAACCTCGCCGAGGGCAGCGGGCGCGGGATCGAGGACAACCGCTCGGTGATCTGACGGGCGGAGTCGCGCACCCGTTCACCGTCGGTCTGCCAGGCCTTGACGACGGCGGCGAGCAGTTGCCGGAAAGCCGGCATACCATGCCGCGGCTTGTCCGGGTAGTAGGTGCCGCAGTGGAACGGCTGCCCCGTCGGGGTGAGGAAGCAGGTCATGGGCCAGCCGCCGCCGCCCGTCATGGCCTGCGTGACCGACATGTACACCGCGTCGACGTCCGGGCGCTCCTCGCGGTCCACCTTGATCGGGACGAAGTGCTCGTTGACGTAGGCGGCCACCGAGTCGTCCTCGAAGGACTCGTGCGCCATGACGTGGCACCAGTGGCAGGCCGCGTAGCCGACGGACAGCAGCACCGGCACGTTCCGGTCACGGGCCACCGAGAACGCCTTGTCACACCAAGGCCACCAGTCGATCGGGTTCTCGGCGTGCTGGAGCAGGTACGGACTGGTCGAGTCGGCGAGCCGGTTGGGCATGACGGCAAGCCTTGCCCGGGCGCAGGTCTCCCGCAAGGCTGCCGGCCCGGCGAGCTGGACGAACGTGGTGCTCAGCCAGGCGGTGTGTCGCGCCCGTGCCCGAACCCGGTCCGGCTCTCCGGCTCCCCCGTCTGTGCCGGCTTCCCCGCCGCTCTCGGCTCCCCCGTGGGCTCCGACTCCCCCGCCTGCCCCGGTTCGTCCGTGGGCTTGTCCGGCTCGTCGAAGGAGGCGGGCACCCGCTTGAGGTGCTTGGTCATGGAGCGGACGAGCAGCCCGACGGCCACGAAGAACAGCAGGATGACGACCAACCCGATCGGCGAGGACGACCCGAACTCCGGACCCTGGCCCGGGGGTGCCGGTGGCCGCGGTGCCGGGGTCGAGACCAGGGCGATCGTCCCGGCGAGCGCGAATGTCATGCCCGCACCCGCTCCCGGACCCCGGCGAACAGGTCGTCCTCCGGGGTGGTCGTGTCGACCAGCGAACGGGCGAGCTCGTAGTCCTCGGTCGGCCAGACCTGCTGCTGCACCTCCAGCGGGACCGCGAACCAGCGGCTGGTCGGGTCGATCTGGGTGGCGTGGGCCTTGAGTGCCTTGTCGCGGACCGCGAAGTAGTCCGCGCACGGCACCCGGGTCGTGACCCGACCGGCCGGGTCCGGCCGGTCGGTGGACCAGTTGGCCAACCACTCAGCGTACGGGGAGTCGAGGCCGGCGACCGCCATCGCCTCGTGGAAGGCGACGATGCGGGCCCGGGAGAAGCCGTGGCAGTAGTAGAGCTTCAGCGGCTGCCACGGTTCGCCTGAGTCGGGGAAGCGCTCCGGGTCCCCGGCGGCGTCGAACGCGGCCACCGAGACCTCGTGGCAGCGCACGTGGTCGGGGTGCGGGTAGCCGCCGTTCTCGTCGTAGGTCACGAGCACGTGGGGCCGGAACTCGCGCACCACTCGGACCAGAGCCTCGGTCGCCTGCTCCAGCGGCACGATCGCGAAGCAACCCTCGGGCAGCGGCGGCTTCGGGTCACCCTCAGGCAGCCCGGAGTCGACGAAGCCGAGCCAGCGGTGCTGCACGCCGAGCAGCTCGACGGCGCGCGCCATCTCCTCCCGGCGGATCTCCGACATCCGCGCGGCGATCTCGGGGCGGTCCATGGCCGGGTTGAGGATGCTGCCCCGTTCGCCTCCGGTACACGTCACGACCATCACGGGATGGCCCGCGGCGGCATAGCGGGCGGCGCTCGCCGCACCCTTGCTGGACTCGTCGTCAGGATGTGCGTGCACCGTCATCAGCCGTAGCTCTTCGGCCATCGAGGTCCGCTCTTCCATGTCTCGGGGATTCTCGCGTCTCGGGGATACTGCCGTGCACCACGACAACGCTCCGCGCTGCGCCGGCCTTCCCATTCTCCCGGAGCCTCGACAGGCACCGTTGCCGAGGTGGCCCCGACAGGGACCGTCCCTGAAGCCCCGACAGACGCCGCTTGCGGAGATGACCCCCGACAGGGACCCGTCCCAGCCCGCCCACAGCAGCCGAATCCCTCATTGTACGGCCTGTTCAAGGCCCAGGTAACCCGCGACGGGTGGCGCGGCCCGTGTTACCGTGGGTGGACACGGCCCCGGGCGTCGGGCCGTGTTTTTCCGTCTCGGGGCAGCAGTTCCCCGGGCACCGGGAACCAGGCGCCAGACCCGACCCCGCGACCGCGGGGCCCGGACCGCCGGAGGAGTGACGACCGTGACGCAGCCCCAGGTGACCTGGCTGACCCAGGAGGCGTACGACCGGCTCAAGCACGAGCTGGACGCGCTGATCGCCAACCGTCCGGTCGTCGCGGCAGAGATCAACGCCCGTCGGGAGGAGGGCGACCTGCGGGAGAACGGCGGATACCATGCCGCGCGGGAGGAGCAGGGCCAGCAGGAGGCGCGGATCCGCCAGCTCCAGGAGCTGCTGCGCACCGCCCAGGTCGGCCAGGCGCCCAGCGAGTCCGGGGTGGCGCAACCGGGCACAGTCGTCATCGTGCGCTACGAGGGCGAGGACGAGACCGAGACGTTCCTGCTCGGTTCCCGCGAGGAGGGCACCCACGGCGACCTCGAGGTCTACTCCCCGCACTCGCCGCTGGGCAAGGCGATCCTCGGCGCCAAGGACGGCGAGACCCGAGAGTACGAGTTGCCGGACGGCGGCACGATGAAAGTCACGCTGATCTCCGCCGAACCCTTCCACTGCTGACGCCACCGCAGGCCGCGGGCGCCGTGGCGTGGTCCGGGTCAAGAGGGGGTGACCACGTGGCCGGCGTGGCGCAGGGCGTCGACCACCGCCCGGCAGTGCTCCGGCCCCCGGGTCTCCAGGTTCAGCGCCACCTCGACCTCGCCCAGCGCCAAGGCCCCGGTCACCCGCGAGTGCTCGACGTCCACGACGTTGCCGCCGAGCTTCCCGACCAGCGCGAGCAGTCCGGCCAGCGACCCCGGCCGGTCGGCCAGCCGGACCCGCAGCGACAGGTAGCGCCCGCCCGAGGCCATGCCGTGCTGGACGACGTGCATGAGCAGCAGGGGGTCGATGTTGCCGCCCGAGAGCACGCACACCACCGGCGGGTGGAACCGCTCCGGCTGGTCCAGCACCGCCGCGACCCCGGCTGCCCCAGCGGGCTCGACGACGAGCTTGGCCCGCTCCAGGCACAGCAGCAGCGCCCGCGACAGCGACTCCTCCGACACTGTGATGATCTCGTCCACCAGGGCGCGGACGTGCGCGAAGGTGACGGGGCCTGGGCAGCCGACGGCGATCCCGTCGGCCATCGTCGCCATCATTCCCAGTGCCGTCGGCAACCCGGCAGCCAGCGAGCCCGGCCACGCAGCCGCCGCCGCTGCCTGCACCCCGACCACACGCACGTCCGGCGCCAGTCCCTTGACCGCCGCCGCGACACCCGACACCAGGCCGCCGCCGCCGGTGGCCACCACGACCGTGCGCACGTCGGGCACGGCTTCGCAGATCTCCAGCCCGACGCTGCCCTGCCCGGCGATGACGTCGACGTGGTCGAAGGGGTGGATGAACACGGCGCCGGTGTCCTCGGCGAAGCTCAGCGCGGCGGCCATGCTCTCGTCGACGACGTCGCCCACCAGGTGGACCTCGGCGCCGTAGCCGCGGGTGGCGGCGAGCTTGGGCAGCGGCGCCCCCACCGGCATGAAGACGGTCGCCTTGGCACCCAGCAGGTGTGCCGCGAGCGCGACCCCCTGGGCATGGTTGCCGGCGCTCGCCGCGACCACGCCCCGCGCCCGCTCCTCGGCGCTGAGCCCGGCGATGCGCAGGTAGGCGCCGCGGATCTTGAACGACCCGGTGCGTTGCAGGTTCTCGCACTTGAGGTACACCGGGCCGCCGCACCGGCGCCCGAGCACCCGGGAGAGCTCCATCGGGGTCCGGCGCACCACACCGACCAGCAGCCGATCGGCCTGCCTGATCCGCTCCAGCGACACCAGTTCCACGGTGCCTCATCCTGCCATCGGAGACGCTCCCCACCGGCGGGTCCGGGACCGGCGGGGTAGCCTCCCGGCAGATCACTACCGGCGCCGGGGAGGTCGGATGACGCGGATGGGGCGCGGCGCCGGGCTACTGCCGTTCGTGGCCACGCTCGCGGTGGCGGCCGCGCTCACCGGCGCCGCGGTGGTGACGGTATCGAAGGCCGGGTGTGAAGACCCGGGGCGCTACGTCTACACCGGACACGGGGTCGAGCTGCGCGGCGGCTGCCTCGCCCGAGGAGACCTTCTGGTACCCTCGCCGCGCCCGGCGCCACCGGAGCAGCAGCCGCTGAACGGCGCCCCGCTGCGCGGCTGACCCGTCATCCGGCGTCACCGGACCCGGGCATTTACGGGGTACCGCAGCGTGTGATCTGATCAACCGCCGGGTGCAGTCGCAGCGGTGGCGGATGTCGGGGTCTGATCCTCGGAGGTTGTCAATGCGTCGGGTGCTCGTGGCCGTCGTCACCCTCGCCGCCGCGCTGCTGGGCGTGCCGTCGCTGGCCGGCGCGGCCACCCCGGTCAGCCACTCGGCCCCACCTGTCACCTACAGCGCGCTCGGCGATTCCTACGCCACGGGCGTGGGTGCGCCGCCCTATGACCTCGGCGCGAACTGCCTGCGCAGCTCCCGGGGCTACCCGGCGCTGTGGCGCTCGACACATGCTGTCGCCAGCTTCGACCTGCTCGCCTGTTCCGGCGCCAAGACCACCGACCTGCTCGCCACGCAGATTCCGGCGCTGAGCCCGAACGCCGACCTGGTGACGGTCACGATCGGAGGCAACGACGTCGGTTTCGCCCCGGTGGTGACGAACTGCACGATCGCACCGACCGACGAGGAGTGCGCTGCGGTCGTGCACGGGGCGGAGGTGTTCGCGGTATTCGGGCTGTCCCAGGAGCTCAACACCACCTACGACGCAATTCGGGCGAAAGCTCCGAAAGCGAAGGTCGTCGTGCTCGGCTACCCACGGCTGTTCGACACCTCCACCGCCACCTGCTCCCAGCCGTTCGTGCCCGACGAGGCCCGCCGGAGCGTGCTCAACCAGGGTGCGGACGTGCTTGACGAGGTGATCCGCACGGTGGCGGACTACCACGGCTTCGCATTCGTCGACGTGCGCGGCGCCTTCGCCGGGCACGGCGTCTGCTCGGCCGACCCCTGGATCAACCCGCCGACGGTGCCACCGGCCACCGAGAACTACCACCCCACGGCGGTCGGCTACCGCTCCGGCTACCTCCCGGCGCTCGACGCCGTCACCGGCTGAGCCCGTCACCGGCCGAAACCCGGCGCGGGGCTGGGGCGAGAGTCAGGCGACGGCGAGTAGGGCCCGCCCGGCGGGGGTGAGCTCGGCAGGTACCCGGTCGCTGGCGACTTTCCGCTCCAGGGCGATGAAGCCCTCCCGGGTCAGGCGGTGGGCGGCGGACTGGTCGCAGCAGCAGCGGCCGTCGACGAAGAGCACCAGGCCGCCGCGCCGGGACAGCTCACACCGGCCGGCCGCCACCGCTCGCAGCAGGGCCAGATCGCGACGGCTCGGGCTCCCCAACAGGCTGGACACGGTACTGCTCCTCGGCTCGACGGGTGACGACCCGGTGGCCGAGCCGTCACCGCTGGTATTCGGTGCGCCGGCTGGTTCCGTTAACCCGTCACCGACCTCCATCTCATACAGACCGCGCATCTCAAGGAGGCCCCGCGTTCGCCGCAGATACGTCCGGGGAACGACGCCGGATACGTGCCCGATACGTCCCCCGGGGATCGCGCCGTCACTGCATGCTCGGGCGCTGTCACTGCGTGCTCAGAGGTAGTGGCGCAGCAGGCTCTCGGCCACGCACGCCGGCCGCTCCGAGCCCTCGACCTCCACGGTCACCTTGTTGACCACCTGCACGCCCCGGTCGACATCGGTGACCTCGGTGAGCTCGAAGCTGCCCCGCACCCGACTGCCCACCGGCACCGGCGAGATGAACCGCACCCTGTTGAGCCCGTAGTTGATCGTCATCTTGACGTTCTCGAGCCGGAATGCCTGCCAGCCGAACACCGGCACCAGCGACAGCGTGAGGAAGCCGTGGGCGATGGTGCGGCCGAAGGGGCCGTCCTTCGCCTTCTCCTCGTCGACGTGGATCCACTGGTGGTCGCCGGTGGCTTCGGCGAAGCGGTTGACCCGATCCTGGTCCAGCGTCAGCCAGTCGCTGGTCCCGAGGTGCTCGCCCTGGGCGGCCCGTAGCTCCTCGACGCTGGCGAAGGTCCTCATGTCGCTCCTCACATGTGGCGCCCGCCGGTGACCTCCAGCACGGTACCTGTCATGTATCCGGACAGGTCGCTGGCCAGGAACAACGCGACGTCGGCGATGTCGGAGGGCTCCCCGGCCCGTCCCAGCGGGATCTCGGCGACCCTGGCGGCAAAGATGTCCTCCCGCATCGCCTCGGTCATCGCGGTATGGACCAGCCCCGGTTGGATGGCGTTGACCCGGACGCCGAGGTGGGCGAGTTCCTTGGCGGCAGCCTTGGTCAGCCCGACCACGCCGGCCTTGGCAGCGCTGTAGTTGGTCTGCCCGGCGTTGCCGACCTTGCCGGATATCGACGAGATCATGATGATCGAGCCGTGGCCGTGCTCCCGCATGATGGCGGCCGCCGCCTTGGTCCCGAGCCATGCCCCGACCAGGTGGACGTCGAGGACGGCGCGGAAGTCCGCCAGGGTCATCCTGCGTATTGTCGCGTCCCGGGTGATCCCGGCGTTGTTGACCATCACGTCCAGCCCGCCGAACTCGGCGACGGCACGCTGGACCAGCGCCGTCACGTCATCCTCGGCGGTGACGTCGCACCGCATGCCGACAGCGCGCCCGGGCAGCGCGGCGGCCGCCTTCTCGACCGCCGTGCCGTCCAGGTCACCGAGCAGCACCGCGGCTCCCTGCTCGGCGAAGCGCGTGGCGATGGCCAGGCCGATGCCCCGCGCGGCGCCGGTGACCACGGCACCACGGCCGGCGAGTAGTCGCATGGCGATTGGTCTACCACCCACCGCCCGCGCCGGCTGCGCCTCCCCGACTGGCCGCGCCCGGCAGCGCCTCCCCCGGCCGCCCGGGTCAGGCGCGGCGGTAGCTGCGGACGGCCAGCGGCGCGAACACCAGCAGGATGCCGGCGAGCCAGACCAGCGCCTTCCACAGTGGGCTGGCGACCGGGCCGCCCAGCGCCAGCGACCGCATCGTGTCGATCACCAGCGTCACCGGCTGGTTGTTCGCGAAGGCCTGCAGCCAGCCCGGCATCGACCGGATCGGCACGAAGGCCGAGCTGATGAAGGTGAGCGGGAACAGCCAGATCAGCCCGAAGGCCTGTACCGACTCCTCGTCCTTGATCGCGAGCCCGATGAACGCCGACACGCAGCACATCGTCAGGCCGAACAGCGCCGCCACCCCGACCATGGCCACCGCGGCGGCTGCCCCGTCGGAGAACCGGAACCCGACCGCGTAGCCCACCGCGATGAGCACACCGATCGTGACGATCATCCGCAGCGTGTCCGACACCAGCCGCCCGCCGAGGTAGGCCGACCGCGCGATCGGCATCGAGCGGTAGCGGTCGATCACTCCCTTGCGCAGCGCTGCCGCAAGCGCGATCGCGGTGCCCGCCGAGGCGAACCCGGCGTTCTGGCCGATGATCCCCGGCATGAGGAAGTCGACATAGCCGCCGGGGTTCCCGACCTGGATCGCCCCGCCGAACACGTAGCGGAACAGCAGCACGAACATCACCGGCTGCGCGACGGTGAACACCAGGTACGCGGGCGTGCGGAACCACACCGTGAGGTCCAGGCGGGTGATGACCAGGGTGTCGGCGACCGCCTCGCCCACCCGCTGGCCCACACCGAGCGCAGGCGCCCGCAGCGTCGCTGTCATCGTCGCCATCGCTCAGCCCTCCGATCCGGCTCGTGCCGGCCGGCCGCCTCGGCCGTGCCGACCCGCCGGCACCGGCCCGGTGTCCTCGTCGAGGGCGACGTGCCCGGTGAGCGTGAGGAACACGTCGTCGAGCGAAGGACGGCGTACCGCCATCCCGTCGGTTGCCACGTCGGCCGCGTCCAGCCGACGGACCACCTCGACGAGGGCCTGCGAGCCCCGACCGCCGACGCCGAACCTGACCCGGCTGGCCTCGCGGTCCACCTGCGGTTCCGCGTCGGCCAGCCCCGACATCGCCTGCGCCGCCATGTCCAGCCGCGCCTGGTCGGTGACGACGAATTCCAGCACGTCACCGCCGACCCGGTCCTTGAGCTGCTCGGCGGTGCCGGCGGCGATCACCAGGCCGTGGTCGAGGACGACGATCTCGTCGGCCAGCTCGTCGGCCTCGTCGAGGTACTGGGTCGTCAGCAGCAGTGTCGTGCCCGCGGACACCAAGTCCCGGATCACCTCCCACATGCCGATCCGACCTCTCGGGTCGAGCCCGGTCGTCGGCTCGTCGAGGAAGAGCATGGCCGGATCGCCGACCAGGCTGGCCGCCAGGTCGAGCCGGCGCGCCATGCCGCCGGAATAGGTCTTGGCCGGCCGATCGGCCGCGTCGACGAGGTCGAAGCGTTCCAACAGCTCCCCCGCGCGCCGCCGCGCCCGAGCCCGGCCCAGGTGGTGGAGCCGCCCGATGATCTCGAGGTTCTCCCGGCCGGTGAGCTCGTCCTGGATCGCGGCGGACTGCCCCGCCAGACCGATGAGGCGGCGCACCGCCGCGGGCTCACGCAGCACGTCGCGGCCCTCGATGACCACCCGCCCCGCGTCCGGGCGAAGCAGGGTGGTGAGGATCCGCACCGCCGTCGTCTTGCCTGCGCCGTTGGGACCGAGCAGGCCGAGCACGGTGCCGCGGGGAACCGCGAGATCGATCCCCCGAAGTGCCTGTACCCGACCGAAGGACTTGGTCATGCCCTCGACGAGGATCGCAGGGCCCGTCTGTTCCGTCACGCCGGCGACGCTACCTACCGCCACCGACAGTTTCGACCGACTGCTCCTCTGGCGGCGAGCGTCACCAGACCGGGCAACCTGACAGAAAGGGCCCAACCCAGGCCCCCGAGAGTGGCCTATGGTCGCCGATGTGCGCAGGACCCTGTTCGAGGCCGAACACGAGGCGTTCCGGGGGAGCTTCCGCCGGTTCCTCGACAAGGAGGTCGTGCCGCACCTGCCGGAGTGGGACGCGGCCGGGATCGTGCCCCGAGAGCTGTTCGCCAGGGCCGGGGCCGCCGGCTTCCTGGGCATGTCGGTCCCCGAGGAGCTCGGCGGCGGCGGGGTGGGCGACTTCCGGTTCAACGTCGTGATCGGCGAGGAGATCGTGCGCGGCGGGGCTGCCGCCGCCGGGCTCGGCCTCACGCTGCACAACGACGTCTGCCTGCCCTACTTCACCTCGCTGGCCACCGAGGAGCAGAAGGCCCGCTGGCTGCCCGGCATCGCCGCCGGCGAGCTGATCACAGCGATCGCGATGACCGAGCCCGGCATCGGCTCCGACCTGGCCGGGGTGGCCACCACGGCCCGCCGCGACGGTGACGACTACGTCGTCAACGGGTCCAAGACCTTCATCACCAACGGCATCAACGCCGACCTGGTGGTCACGGCCGTGAAGACCGACCCGAGGCAGCGGCACAAGGGGATGAGCCTGCTCGTCCTGGAACGGGGAATGCCCGGCTTCGAGCGCGGCCGCAACCTGGACAAGCTCGGCCAGCACGCCCAGGACACCGCCGAACTGTTCTTCACCGACGTGCGGGTGCCGGTCGCCAACCTGCTCGGCGAGGAGGGTAGGGGGTTCGCCCACCTGGTCACCAACCTGCCCAGGGAACGGCTGTCCATCGCCGTCGCGGCGGTGGCCGACGCGGCCACCGCGCTGGCGCGCACCGTCGTCTACGTCAAGGGGCGCCGCGCCTTCGACCAGCCTGTCGGATCGTTCCAGAACTCCCGCTTCGTCCTCGCTGAGATCGCCACCGAGGTCGACCTCGCCCAGACCTACGTCGACCGCTGCGTGCGGGCACTGGACGCCGGTGAGCTGACACCTGAGGACGCCGCCAAGGCGAAGTGGTGGTGCACCGAGTTGGAGGGCCGGGCGCTGGACCGCTGCCTGCAGCTACACGGCGGCTACGGTTACATGACCGAGTACCCCATCGCCCGGGCCTACGTCGACGCCCGCATCACCCGCATCTATGGCGGCACGACCGAAATCCTGAAAGAGCTCATCGGCCGGTCCATGGGGCTCTAGCCGTAGCTGGCCCCGCGGGATCGGGATGCCGGTCGCCAGCTCGCGGCCTCTCACACCGCCGCTCCCACGGCCGTCGGAGCTCCCAGAACACCTCCCACGCCCGGTGGTGCTCCCGGCTCGGCCTGCTCTCGACGCACCTGCCGACCTGGCGGCCGAACCGGCCGGTGGGCGGGCTGTGCCTGTGGGTCGACCTCGGCGCGCCGGTGTCCTCGGCTCTGGTCTCGGCGGCGGGCCGCCACGACGTTGCGCTCGCTGCCGGTCCCCGCTTCGGTGTGGACGGTGCCTTCGAGCGCTTCCTGCGGTTGCCCTTCACGCTGGCACCCGAGCGGCTGGAGCAGGCGGTGCAGCGGCTCGCGGCGGGCTGGCTGGGGCTCGCCGCAGCGGCGGTCACCGAGCCCGAGCCGGCCCAGGTCGTCTAGCCTCGGCCTGCCGCTGGCTCGCCTCGCGCTGATTATCGAGCCGAAGATCCTGATCGACGCGCCGGTCGAGGTGGTGTGGCGGGCGGTGACTGAGCCCGAGCACCCCGGGATGGCCCAGCTCCGGTCCGAACGTGAGGTTCGCGCTGGACAGGGGGACAGGGCTGGGAGCTATGCTCGACGCGGGTGTGAGCTTCAGTGTGGGATGCGGGGGGAGCACGAGGGGAGCAGTGGGCGACCATCTCAAAGTCGATCTGGGGCTGATCCGGGCTACCGGCGAGGGGCTGAAGCGGATCAGGGGCGCCCTGCGGCACGCCGAGGTCGACAACCCCGGTGCCGGCGTGTTCGGCCCGGGCAAGCTGTCGGAGGCGATGGGCGAGTTCGTCGACAACTGGAAGATCCACCGTGGCAGGCTCCTCGCCGCGGTGGAGGCGCACGAGAAGATGGCCATCGACAGCGCCAACGCCTATGAACACACCGACACCGAGCTCGCCAAGGATCTGACTGCGCACTCCTCCCCGGGTGGAGGGAGGGCGGCGCGGTGAGTCGGCGGCCAACCGACTGGTCGCCGCTGGCCGGCTCGGATCCCGTGCCGGGTGATCCCGACGAGATCGAGCGGATCGCCAAGTCGGCAGCCGACACAGCCGAGGAGATCACCCGCCAGGCCGCCAATCTGCGCCGATTGGCCAGCTCCGACGGGTGGGATGCCGACGCCGGGCGCACCTTCGCCGGCTCGGCCCGCGATCTGGCCGGCCAACTCGACAAGGCTCACGGCCGATATGCCACCGTGGGTGGCGCGCTGCGCGGTTACGCCCCGGAGCTGCGCCAGGCCCAGTCGCTGGCGGACGCCGCCCTGGCGCAGGCCAAGCAGGCTCAGGCCAGCATGGTGGCCAACCGGCCGCCGAACTACCCGCCGGCCGGCCCGCCCACCCCGGAAGAAGCCGCCGCCGACCGGCGCCGGCAGTACGCCTACGACGAGGGCGTCGCCGACCTGCACGCGGCCCAGCGCAAGCTTGCCGACGCCGTCGAGGACTGCGACCGGGCCGAGAGCCGGGCGGCCGGGGCGATCACCGAGGTCATCGACCACGACGGGCTCAAGGACTCCTGGTGGGACATGTTCACCAACTGGGTCCACGAACACGCCGACCTGCTCCACGCCATCGCCCACATCGCCGAGCTGGTTGCCACCGTCCTGAGCACGATCGCCCTGGCGATCTCCTGGATCCCCTTCCTGGACTTCCTGTCACCGATCCTGCTCGGGCTGGCCGCGCTCGCCTCGGCCGTGGCCCTGGTCTGCAACCTCATGCTCGCCCTGGCCGGCGACGGCTCCTGGGCCGACGTCGCCATGGACCTGCTCGCCGTGGTCACCCTCGGCTACGGAGCCAAGGCCGGCCTGGCGCTGCGAGGCGGGGAAGCGATCAGCCAGGTAGAGCTCGAGCAGCAGGCGGCGAGTCGGGCCACCGAACTGCAGGATTTGCTGCCGGCCGGCTCCAGAGGCCGCGTGACGATGGGTGTCGGAAAAGGAATCGATGAGACCGGAACCGTCAGAACGGTGATCGGAACAAGTGAGCCGAATGGCTACCTTCGACCCGCGGTCCGGGCAGCCGTCACGGAGGATGAAGAGGTTGCTGGCGGTCTTGGCCATGCCGAGGATGATATCGTATCATACATGTCAGGGAATGGAATCGAGCCGATTACCGTCGGGGCGGGTCGCCCGATCTGTCCGTCCTGTGCCCAGACGATAGAAGGTGCCGGAGCCTCACCGGCCACCCCATTGAAGGTGCCAGCTACTCAACCGAAGGTGCCATGACCAGACTTGCCCTCAAAAAGGTCGCTCCCGACCTCGTAGACCTGCTTGAGCACGCAGACGATGCGGCGCGCCGGCGCGGCGCCACAGCTGCCGTCGAGCTTGCACTGCAGAGGACCGATCTGCAGGGGGCGCAAGTTACCGAAGCCAGGTCAGCGCTCGCCGCTGGACGGGTGGGCGACATTCCCGAGCGTAGTGCCGTTGAGGCACTCACTGAGGAGTTGGACGACGCTGCGTGGAATATCCAAGATCAGGTCGAGTCGGGTGCCGCACCCCAGGAACGCTACTTGGCGGCGTTCGCGAAGGCCCGTGCCGCGGCCGCCTTGGCCTTCGCGTTCGAACCGGACCCGCTCGATGGAGCATTCGAGGTGGTCTATGAGGCAAACTTCGCCGTAGGGGATCTCGAGGATCTAAGAGCGGTAGTTACGGCTGCCGTCGACGGCCGATGAGTGGATGGCCGCTTGGTAACCGGTGGGATGGTCGTCGCTGCTGATCGGTGCAGCGCCACCGGCAGATGGATCACAGCGGTCAACGGGTCAACGAGCTGGCCCTGTCATCGACAGCGCGACCTCGCCCCGGGGGCGAGGAAAGCCACTCACGGATGGCGGAGCAGCACGACGTTGTCGACGGCGGAGTCCGCTGGCAGCACCGCCCACACGGTCTTGCCGTCGGCGTGCTGGGTGACGCCCCAGCCCTCGGCGAGCTCGGCGACGAGCGCCAGCCCGCGGCCGCGGCTGACGGGCAGCCCTGGCACCAGCACCGGCAGGGTGCCATCCCAGGGCTCGAAGGCGGCGACGAAGTCCCGTACCGACACGTGCAGCGAGGCTCGCCACAACGTCGCGGTCACCCGCATGCTGGTGCTCGCGTGCTCGACGGCGTTGCTGATCAACTCATCGAGCACCAGCACCGCCGTCCGGCAGATGTGCTCCTCCAGCCCCCATGCCGCGACGACCCGGCGCAGCAGGGCGCGGGCCTGCGCCGGAGTCGTGGGCGCGGCAGGCAGCACCGAGTGGACCCGCACGATGTCCGGACGCCGGGCCAGCCTGGTTTCGGCTTCCTCCCGGCCCGCCGCCAGCGGCACGAACTCCGCCACCCGGCTCCTCCGCAGTGCCCGGGCCAGCCCGGGGCCGGCGCCGAAGAGCGCGAGCCTCGCCTCCGGCCAGCCGCCGCACTCCTCGAGCACGGTCGGGAAGACCAGTACTCCGCTGTCCCAGCTCGACCGCAGCCCGGAGAGGTCGACAACGGCGCTGCCGGCGTCCCGCAGCACCTTGAGCAACGCCGCCGCGGCGCATGCGGAGGTGCGCAGCGAGAGCGTTCCCACCAGCCGGACAAGCGCCGGGGTCGGCGTGCGCTCCACCGTCACGTGTAACCAGTCGTCCATCTTCGCGGGCTTACCCGCTGGCGGCCGCGGTCAACGCGCGATGTGCCATGACGTACAGCAACTGCGCCATTTCCGCCCGGTCGAGACCACCGGCGCTGTGGGGGGTCGAGTTGAGCAGCCCGAAGACGGCGTGCGTCGCCGCCCGGCACCGCGAGACCGCGGCGCCCCGCGAGAGCTGGCCCAACACGCTCACCCACTGCTCCACGTAGCGGCGCTGCAGTCGGCGCACCCGGCGCCGCTCCGGCTCCGGGACGTTGCCCAGTTCCCGGTCGTGCACGGTGATGAGGGCGGGCTCGGACAACGCGAACTCGATGTGTCCGGTGAGCAGGGCGTCCAGCGCCTCCTCCGGGCGCGCCGCCCCGGCCAGCAGCGTGCTGCCCTGCGCGACCAGCCGCTCACTGACGTCGAGCAGCACCGCGGCCAGCAGCCCCTCCTTGCCGGGGAAGTGGCGGTAGAGCGCGGGACCGGTCACCCCGACCGCCCGCCCGAGATCCTCGATGGACACTCCGTGGAAGCCGCGGGCGGCGAAGAGTTGCGCCGCGGCCTCGAGGATGTCCTGCCGCCGGGAGGTCGATCTAGCCGTCACGGCGCACAGGCTAGCTCGCTTGCCCCGACGAGTGAGTCGTTGTTAACATCAGCTTTGTTAGTGATTATTAACAACGCAGGAGCCCGACGATGCTCGACCACCGGCTGCCCGAGGAGTACGAGGCACTGCGCAAGACGGTGGAGGAGTTTGCGCACGAACAGGTCGCGCCCGTCATCGGCGGCTTCTACGAGCGTGCGGAGTTCCCCTACGAACTGGTCGCGGGGATGGGCCGGATGGGCCTGTTCGGCCTGCCGTTCCCGGAGGACTACGGCGGCATGGGCGGGGACTACTTCGCGCTGTGCCTGGCGCTGGAGGAACTCGCCCGCGTCGACTCCTCGGTGGCCGTCACGCTGGAGGCCGGGGTGTCGTTGGGCGCAATGCCGATCTTCCGCTTCGGTTCCGAGGAGCAGCGCCGGCGCTGGCTGCCGCCGCTGTGCAGCGGCGAGCGCCTGGCCGGGTTCGGCCTGACCGAGCCGGGCGGCGGCTCCGACGCCGGCGCCACCACGACGACGGCGGTGCTCGACCACGGCGAGTGGATGGTCAACGGCACCAAGGCGTTCATCACCAACTCCGGCACCGACATCACCTCGCTGGTCACCGTGACCGCCGTGACCGGACCGCCGGCCGCCGGCCGCAAGGAGATCTCGGCGATCGTCGTACCGGCCGGCACCCCGGGCTTCGCGGTGTCCAAGAAGTACTCCAAGGTGGGCTGGAACGCCTCGGACACCCGGGAGCTGTCCTTCGTGGGCGCCCGCGTGCCGGAGGCCAACCTGCTCGGCGAGCGCGGTCGGGGCTACTCCCAGTTCCTGCAGATCCTCGACGAGGGCCGGATCGCGATCGCCGCGCTCGGGGTGGGGCTCGCCCAGGGCTGCGTCGACGAGTGCCTGCGCTACAGCCGCGAGCGGGCCGCCTTCGGCCACTCGATCGGCTCCTACCAGGCCATCCAGTTCGCGCTGGCCGACATGGAGGCCCGCACGCACACCGCGCGGCTGGCCTACTACCATGCCGCGAGCCGGATGCTGCGAGGCGACCCGTTCAAGAAGGAGGCGGCGATCGCCAAGCTCGTGTCATCCAATGCCGCGATGGACAACGCCCGGGCGGCGACCCAGATCTTCGGCGGCTACGGCTTCATGAACGAGCTCCCGGTCGGCCGGTTCTACCGCGACGCCAAAATCCTCGAGATCGGCGAGGGCACGTCCGAGGTGCAGCGGATGGTCGTCGCCCGCGAGATCGGCGCCACAGGCTGACCGACCAGGCCCTTCGTGCCGATGGCGTCCCCGTAGCACCGCCGTCCTACCCGGGCCTTCCGGCGACCGTCGTCGGGGCGAGTCCGACGGTTCCGGTCATCGACGCCTCGCCGTCGGCGCCACGCGCGGCAAGCTCGGCGCCGTCCGGCCCGGGTGTCCCGACGACGAGGCACGGCTCGTCGACGAGCACGACGCGCCGCGCCCGGTAGTCCAGCGAGCTGACCGCCCGGTCCGGGGCGTGCCGGCGGGGCAGCTCCAGCATCAGCAGGGCGAGCAGCGGGGCGTGCACGACCAGCGCCGGGAAGCCCTCTGCCACAGCGTGCGGCGCGTCGTAGTGGATGCGGTGCGCGTTGGCGCTCAGCGCGCTGAACCGGAACAGCAGCACCGGGTCGGCGCGGAACGGCAGTTGCCACGGCGCGTCCGAGACGGGGCCGTCACCGGTGACGGCCGGCCTCGGCAAGGCGTCACCCTGCCGGTAGACCAGATCCTGCTCCTCGACGACCAGCTCCCGACCGCCTTGGCTGATCCCGTGTCGCACCGTGACGAACAGCAGCTCCCCGGAGCGCGTCGCCTTGACCTCGGCACGCAGCAGCCGGGAGCGGCGGCGCGCCGGCTCGCCGCAGCGCAGCGGCCGCACCGACCGCAGGCGGCCGCCGGCGAACATCCGGCGCCGCCCCGGCACCGGCGGCAGGAACCACCCGTCGCGCGGGTGGCCGTCGACACCGAGCTCCGCGGAGGGCGGCCAGTCCAGGAAGTACAGGTAGTGCCAGAGCGGGGGCAGCACCCCGTGCGGTGGCTCCGCGTCGAGCAGCCGGGCCAACCGGACCGCCGGCTCGGCCGGCAGCGGGTCGACGGCCTCCTGCTCGGGCGGATCCCAACCCGCCAGGTACGCCGAGAGACCCGTCCGGGCAGCCGTGCCGGCCATCGGGTCAGCCCGGCACCGGGCCGGCGGCGGCGGCCGCCTGGGGCGAGGCGAGGTGGTGCCCGAAGAACGTCGCGATCGCGGCCCACCCGGCAGTGGCCGCCTCCGGACGGTAGCTCGGGCGGTCGACGGCGAAGAAGGCGTGCCCCGCGCCGTCGTAGACGTGGAACTCGTGCTGCTTGCCGTGCTCGGCGAGCGCCTTGTCGAGCTCGGCGACCTGCTGCGGCGAGGGATGGGAGTCCTCGGCGCCGAACAGGCCCAGCAGTGGGCAACCCAGCTCGGCGACGCGCCGCACCAGCGGCCCGACCCGCAGCGGCATCCCCTCCGGCGGGGTGCCGACGACGAACGCGCCGTAGCAGTCCACGGCCGCGTCGAGCGGCAGGCTCAGCGCCGCGAGGAAGGACTGTCGGCCACCGGAGCAGTAGCCGACGGTCCCGACACTGCCGTTGGACGACGAGAGCCCGCGCAGGTGGCGCACCGCCCCGCCGACGTCGCC
>JAVKSM010000011.1:0-41862 GCA_039583705.1 Pseudonocardiaceae bacterium | reverse complement strand
GCGCGAGCTCGCGCAGCGCCACGTAGGTCGCCCGGTGACCGTCCACGGTCAGCGCCAGGTCCGCCAGCGGGTCCTCCCGGTGGGTGTCCGCGCCGCACTGGGTCACGAGCACCTGGGGCTCGAACACCGCGAGCAACGGGGGCACGACCGCGTGGAAGGCGCGCAGCCAGGCCGCGTCGCGGGTGCCCGGCGGCAGCGCCAGGTTGACCGCGTAGCCCTCGCCCGCGCCCACACCGAGCTCCGTCGGTCGGCCCGTCCCAGGCCACAGCGTCTCCGGGTGCTGGTGGATGGAGACGGTCAGCACCCTCGGGTCGTCGAAGAACGCCTTCTGCACCCCGTCGCCGTGATGGACGTCGACGTCGAGGTAGGCGACCCGGTGGAAGCCGTGGTCGAGCAGCCAGGAGACCGCCACCGCGCAGTCGTTGTAGACGCAGAACCCCGACGCGTGGTTCTTCATCGCGTGGTGCAGCCCGCCTGCGATGTTGACCGCTCGGTCCGCCCGGCCCTCGGCGATCTCCCGGGCAGCCGCCAGGGAACCCCCGCAGACCAGCGCACTGGCTTCGTGCATCCGTGGGAAGATCGGGTTGTCCGCGGTGCCCAGCCCGTGGCCGCTGCCGAAGCGGAACTGTGGCGCCGACTTGACGGCAAACACGTAGGACGCCGCGTGGATCCGCTGGATCTCGGAGTCGGGCGCGGGCTCGGGTACCAGCAGCTCGACGCCGTCGAGGACGCCGACCCCGGCCGCCAGCCGAACCGTCAGGTCCAGCCGAACCGGGTTCAGAGGGTGGCTGGGCCCCAGGTCGTAGCCGAGGAGCGACTCGTCCCAGACGACCGCCGCGCGCGCTGCCATGGGCGCGACCGTACCGCCGCTGCGGCGGCCGGCCCTCGGGAAGAGATCACAGCGAGGGCGCGGTGAGCGTGCCGGGCTCGGCTTCGCCGTGCCCGGCACGCTAGGGCTCTGCCCCGGTCGCCACCGCTCGGCCCGGGTCGGTGATCCAGTGGGACCACGAGCCCGTGTAGAGGGCGACCGGGGCGAGCCCGGCGTGCTCCAACGCGAGGACGACGGCAGACGCCGTCACTCCCGAACCGCAGTAGGCACCGACCGGCCGGTCGCCGGTGACACCGAGGGCCGCGAAGCGCTCCCGCAGCGCGTGCGGCGCAAGCCACCGCCCGTCAGGGCCGGTGTGCTCGCTCGTCGGGGCATTCACCGCGCCGGGGATGTGCCCGGTGACCGGGTCGACGGGCTCGGCCTCGCCGCGGTAGCGGGCCGGCGCCCTGGCGTCGAGCAGCACCCCACCGTCCGCGAGGAGCGTTGCGGCGCCTCGCGCGTCGAGCACGGCCATCGCGCCGGGCCGGACCACGACGTCGCCGCACCGTGGTCGCGGCACCGCGGTCGATACCGGCCCACCGTGCCGCACCCACGCGGCGTAGCCGCCGTCCAGGACGGCGGCCCGCCCTGCCGGCAGGCCCGCCCACCGCAGCAGCCACCAGCATCGCGCCGCGATCGACCCGTCGGAGGCGTCATAGGCCACCACGGACGAGTCCGGGCCCACCCCGGCGCGGCACAGCGTCGCCTCCAGGTGGGACGGCTCCGGCAACGGGTGGCGCCCACCGGAACCCGGGGGGCTGGCGAGGTCCGCGTCGAGGTCGACGAACACGGCTCCGGGAAGATGCCCGGAGTCGTAGGTGGCGCGTCCCGGCGGGCCGGTGAGCGTCCAGCGGACGTCGAGCACGACCGGGGGGGCCGGTCCATCCAGCTGCCGCCGCAGCGCCGCGACGCCGATCAGGGGAGGCATCTGGCCATCTTGCCGCACCTCGATGCGGTCGGAGCCGGCACGAGCAGGGATAACATGGAGTCCTGGCTGAGGGGACCCCTGGTGAACGAGCTGATCGATACGACGGAGATGTATCTCCGCACGATCTACGAGCTTGAGGAGGAGGGTGTCGTCCCGCTGCGTGCCCGGATCGCCGAGCGCCTGGGGCAGAGCGGGCCGACTGTGAGTCAGACCGTCGCCCGGATGGAGCGGGACGGCCTGCTCCAGGTCGCCGACGACCGGCACCTCGAGCTCACCGGCCAGGGGCGTGCGCGGGCCGTCGCCGTGATGCGCAAGCACCGGCTCGCGGAGCGGTTGCTTGTCGATGTCATCGGCTTGGAGTGGGAGGAGGTACACGCCGAGGCCTGCCGCTGGGAGCACGTGATGAGCGACGCCGTCGAGCGGAAGTTGATCGACCTCCTCGGCCATCCCACCACGTCCCCCTATGGCAACCCGATCCCCGGTCTGGACGAGCTCGCCGCCGCGCCGGCTGCCGGCTCTCCGCCGGTGGCCCGCGCCCCGGAGGCGGGGCTGCAGCGCCTGGACGAGTTCGCTCGCCGCGGCGGCGGGACGGTTGAAGTATGTCGCATCGCCGAGCACGTGCAGGTCAACGCCGAGCTCATGGCTGACCTCAAGACCGCGGGGGTGATCCCCGGCTGTCGGCTCGAGGTGGTGGCGATCCCCCGGTTCGGCGACCCGGTGCCGGTCGCGGCCGGCGGCGCCACGTCCGCCGTCGACCCGCTCGTGGCGCACGCGGTCCTGGTGCACGCGGTGAGCGCCACGGCTTGAGCGGCTGGCGGAGCTCGCGGTCAGGCTGCTGGTCACCGGCGGCGCCGGCTACGTGGGCAGCGTGTGCACCGCGCACCTGGTCGAGGCCGGCCATGACGTGGTAGTGCTCGACGACCTCTCGACCGGGCATCGGGACGCGGTACCCGAGGGTGCTGCCTTCATCCAGGGCGACGTGGGCGAGTGCGCCGACCGGCTGCTCGCCACGGGGTTCGACGCCGTGCTGCACTTCGCGGCCAGGTCGTTGGTCGGCGAGTCCGTGGCGGCACCCGAGCTGTACTGGCGGGGAAACGTCGTCACCACGCTGCGCCTGCTCGACGCGGTACGGGCGCACGGGATGCCGCGGTTCGTCTTCTCCTCGACGGCCGCCACCTATGGAGAACCACGGACGACGCCGGTCACGGAGGATGCCCCGACCCTGCCGACCAACCCCTACGGCGCGACCAAGCTCGCCATCGACCACGCCCTCAGCTCCTACGCCATCGCCCACGGCCTGGCCGCCGTCAGCCTCCGGTACTTCAACGTCGCTGGAGCCCACGGCCGGTTCGGGGAACGCCATGAGACCGAGACCCACCTGATCCCGCTGGTGCTGCGGGTCGCCGCCGGGCATCGCGAGAAGGTCCAGGTGTACGGCGAGGACTGGCCGACCGCGGACGGCACCTGTGTCCGCGACTACATCCACGTCGACGACCTCGCCGACGCGCACCTGCTCGCGGTGGGCCGGGCCCGCCGGGGTGAGCACCTCGTGTGCAACCTGGGCAACGGCACCGGGTTCTCGGTGCGGGAGGTCATCGCCACCTGCCGGGAGGTGACGGGGCACCCGATACCGGTGGCGTCCGCGGCCCGGCGCCCAGGCGACCCCGCCGTGCTCGTCGCCGCGAGCGAGCGGGCCCGCGCCGAGCTGGGCTGGATCCCGACCCACACCGGCCTGGCGGGGATCGTGAGCGACGCCTGGGAATTCGTTCGCGGTAGGACGATCTGAGCGCCAGTTCGACGAAGACCGGTAGAGGACGGGCGTGACGGGCGTGACGGCGTGACGGGCGTGATGGGCGAGGTCGACCGGGAACAGGTGCTGGCCTACCGGATCGCGGCCCACCAGCTCGACCGCTCGGCGACCCAGGACGTGGGCAGGGACAACTTCCGGTCCACCAGCGCCAGCTCCCGTGCCCGGCGTAGGCCAAGAACACCCCCACCCGACAGTGTCGACCTTGCCGGTGGTGCCGGTGTGCTGCCGCCGGACCCCACCGAGCGGATGCTCTTCGTCGACGAGATCGTCAAACGATCTACATCGAGATCAGTTGCTTCCACAGGTGGGGATGTATCAGTCCGTCACGGCAACGTCTCTTGCTCTGTGGTCTCCACCCTGCTTGATTCACAGAGAAAGAGGAATAACCATGGCCCAGGGCATCATGGACACGGTCTCTACGCCGGAGCAGCCAGTCCCCAGCGCACTGCACGACGAACTGTTTGCACGCCTGGATATATCGATCAGTGAGCTGTGGAGGAAAGCCCGCGAGGGTGCCTTCTGGCGGCACGTAGCCGCTCGCGGCTTCGACCCTGAACTGTACCGGATTGTCATGACGCAGATCTACCACTACACTCGTCACAATTCGATTAACCAGGCAGTTGCTGCTTTTCATGCGCAGCCGGAACAGATCGGCCTACTGCGGTTCATTTATAGTCACGCACGCGAGGAGCTGGGCCATGAGAAGCTGGTCTTGCGCGACCTGCGTGCCGTTGGCTTGCTCGGTCGGGACAGGCTCGTCGACGACGTACCGCTGCCTGCCACCGACGCGCTCATCCACTACATCTACGGCGTTGTGCTGCGCGCGGGCCCGATCCCCCGGCTCGGCTACTCCTACTGGGCAGAGACAGTATATGACCACATCGGGCCACTGTTGCTCGCGGCCCGGGAGTCGCTCGGCCTGAGTGACCGCGACATGGCCTTCTTCGTAGCCCACTCGGAGATCGACTCCAGGCACGCCGTCGAGGTGCGGAACGCGATCTGCAGCGTGGTGACGACCCGTGAGGAGGCGGATGCGGTCCACCGTGTCGCTGTTACCACGCTGTGGCTGACGATCTCGCTCATGGAGCAGGCCCACGCGGAGTGGGCACGTCACCACGGTGATGCCGCACGGGAGACTGGCCATGGTCACTGATACTCTCCCCCCGCTCACTGGCGGCATCCGACTGCTGTGCTGCCGCGCGGAGAACGAGTTCCGGGTCGCCCGCGACTTCCGGAACGAGGTCTTCCTGAATCGACGCGGCGTGGTGTTCGATGATGGCGTAGAAAGTCGCCGTGATGCGGAGAGCCACGTCATGCTCGTGCTGAAGGAGGACGTTCCTGTGGCCACGGGCCGTTGCCAGCCGTATCCGTCGGATATCTCGGTTGTGTCAATGGTTGCACCGGCTCCACTTCGCTGTGACGCAGACTCCGAACTCGGAAGGATAGCGGCGAGACGCTCGCCGCAGTCCGCCTACTACTTGCTCGTGCTGCTGACCCTCGGCGCACGGTGGCTGCTGGAGCACACCCGGCACCGGCGTTACGTCGCCTACTGTCATCCGAAGCTGCTCGACATATACCAACTGGTCGGTGCCGCGTACGCCGGGGAATCTTTTGTCATCCCTGGTCGCGTCGACCGGCACAGCATTATCTCCGGTAGTTATGCCGACTGCGCTCGGCTGGGCACGGCACTTCTTTCGTCGAGTTACGCGCAGGCTGGCGCCACGGCCCACTGTGGGCAGAACGGGAACGACAAACCTCCGGCACAGCACTGCGCCGGTGGACGAAGGATCGCGTAGGTGTCATTCCATGTCACTCACTGCTGGCGCGGGCGAACGCAGCGACACGCTGCGTTCCCTACTGCTCAACACTGTCCAGGCATACCCGGAGCGACCGGCGATCACGTACCGCTGTCGTCCGGCAGCGGAAAAGCTGGGCCGGCGGCAACGGTGCGGCGATTGGAACACGCTCACCTGGCATGAGTTCGCGCATGTGCTGCTCGGGGTCATCGACAGACTGGACCGACTCGTGGGCCGGGCCGGTACGGTCGCGATCCTCGCCGAGACTGACGCACGTTACCCAGTGCTGGAACTGGCCCTGGGGCTGACCGGACGCGTGACACAGCCACTGTATGTGACCTCCCCTGACCCCGAACTGCGACGTGCCGTCGAGACGACGGGCGCCTCGGCCTTGGTGGTCGGCCGTTCCCAGCGAGGGCGAGCACAGGCCGCAGGGCCGCATCTGCCGGTCATCGAACTCGATACAGTCGTTCCGCTACCCGAATCACCACTCGGCGCCGACGCGCCGCCATTCGACCCCGCGCTCCTGCGCGCGCGGTTATCCAGGTTGCCGCTCCGGCCGCCTGACGACGCGTTGCTGTATCTGCAGAGCACAGGTACCACCGGGCCGCCCCGGGTCATCGAGGTGTCCGAGAAGGCGATACTCGCCTCTGTTCAAGCGGTGCGCGGGGAGACCACTCACCCGTTCCCCAGGTTCCTGTCATTCCTACCGACCGCGCACATCTCCGAGCGGCTGCTCACGCTTTACGTCTCACTCGCGCTCGCCGGCCACACCTGGTACGGCGGGGGCACCTCGGAGTTGAGGTCCGACCTCCCAGCTTGCTGTCCAACCGTGCTGCTCGCGCCGCCACTGGTGTTCGAAGCGATCCGTGGAGAAGCGTTGGCCGCCGCGGCGTCCAGCGCCCTCGGTCGATGGCTGGTGGCCTCGGTGGGACACATCACCGACCAGGTGCTTTCTGAAGGCCGCGTTCACGTAGCCAGCCGTGGTCTCGGCGCACGGGCCTTCGGCAGCCTGATGCGCCGCCAGGCCGGTCTCGCACAGGTCCGGGATGCCTTCGCCGGCACGGCGCCCGTGCCGGCGAAGCTGCAGGCGTGGTGGGATGCCGTCGGCCTCCCCATACGTATTGTCTATGGTCAGACAGAGGTGGCCGGAGCGACGTCGATCACCGCACGCTCCGGCGTGGCGCTCGACAGCGTCGGGGCCCCGGTCCGCGGTGTCGAGGTAAAGATCGGTGACGACGACGAACTCTGGGTGCGCAGCCCCTCTGCGTTCACCCGATACGTCGGTGCGGAGGCCGCTACCACACGCACCCGGCCGCAAGGCTGGTTGCGCACCGGCGACCGCGCCACGATCCGGGCCAACGGCGAGATCGTGCTCCTCGGGCGGGTGCAGTCTCTGGTGAGGGCACCGGACGGCGCGGTTGTAGACACCGATGCCCTCCTCGCGCAGGTCGTTGCCCGCCTCGGAGCCGCTGACGTCGCTCTTGCCTCGGCGGCCCCACAGGCTGGGGTGTTCCTGTACGTAGCTCTGCATCCGCCTGGTGAGCCAGCACACGCACTGCGCGAAGGCATCCGGTTGGACCCAATCACCACCCACGACCTTCGGTGGGGCAGGTTCGCAGCTTTCGCCTCACGGATCGACCAGCACGGCGTGGTACGCGGCCTGGCGATGTTCGACGGAGCTTTCCCCTTGGCAACCGGCGAACTGGGACCCACAGGGAAGCCGCGAGGATGGCGCATTCACCAACTACGCTCCGACGACCTGCACGAGCTGAGCCACTCCGCAGACGATCCAACCAGTCCGATCCCCCGATAGCATCCCATTCAAGCACCCATCCACGTGTGTGAGAGCTGGACCTACGTGGACGTGTTCCTCACAGGTGATGTGCCAAGTGTAGAAAGATCGGCAGGTGTGCCGATCAGGACGCCACCACCAGTGGTCCCGCATCGCGTCCGCCGGATTGGCCGGGGATGGCCGGCTCTCGCGTCACGGCGGCCCGTCCAACCGCTGGCGGGCCTGGGATGCGGCCGCCAGCACCCAGGTCTGCAACTGACCGGGCCGGACACCCTCGGCGAGCGCGGTGTCGAACAAGGTTGTCAAACGGTGCCCGGGACAGGCCTGCCGCGCCCGCCCGAGGGCAGCGCCAGCCAGCGCGCCGTTGCCGCGCAGCAGCGCTGAGAACGCCAGCAGCACTGCGGGTTCGGCGACCTCGGGGGCGGGTGTGGCGCAGGTGAGCCGCGCCCACAGCTGCTCGGCGGCCGCGGCCCGGGACCCGACGGCGAACGCGAAGCAGGCGTCACGGACCAGCGGGTCGCCCAGGGCGACGGCCAGCCGTACCACCTCGCTGTCGCCGAGGACGCACCGGCCGGACGCCACCTCGTCGAGCGCTCCGGTCACGCTGTCGAGATCCCGCCGGGGCGCCTGTGGACCCGACAGCTCGCGGTCGAGCAGCGCGGCGTCGACCGCCCGCTCCAGCAGCGCGGCGCGCCGCCTCAGCGCGGCGTCGTCGTCCGACGCGACCAGGCGCTCCAGCCCGGCGCGGGAGGCGAAGGTGACCTGGCCGTCCAGCACTGCGGCGGCCGCGACCGGCGAGGCCGACGGGTCCGGGAGCACGCCGGAGCACCCGCAGGGGTCGTAGCAACGCCACGGCGCTCCGGCGGTGACCAGGGGCGCCCACGCCCGCGCCCGCACCGGGACCCGCAGCGCCGCAAAGGCGTGGTCGGCGACGTCCGCGACGTCCCGCCGCGGCGGCCCGGCCGGGGTGGCCGTGCCACCGCCCACCACGAACAACGACACCTCGGACGGCCGGTGTCGGGCGAGCGTCCGGGCCAGCGACCACACCAGGTCGTCGGTGTGGTCGGGTGGCTGCAGGTCGACCCTGGCACTCGCTCCGAGCCGCGGCCGCCGACGGCCGCGGGCGGTCACGACGACCAGCGAGTCATCGGGGGAGAACCCGAGCAGGTGCGGCACGGCGGCGATGAGGTCGCCGGGATCCCGCACGGTCAGGCGGAGGGTCGCGGCGGTGGTCTGTGACATGCCGCCACGATCCGGTACGCCGGTGGGAGGTGCCAGCCCCGGGGGTCCGCTGTGGGTAGCTCAGAACCCTGGGGACACGACCCGCGCCCGCAGGCCCGGTGCGGGGCGTTGCGTCGGAGATGTCCGCTATTCTGCCAGGCCCGTCTCCGCGGACGTCGGAAACCGCCACGTGGCCGCTTCGGAGCGAGGGTGTTCCGGCAGGCCCATGAGGCCTACGCCTCCCGGTGCGGTCCATCAGGACGTGGTCACGCCGAGCTCGGCGAGCCGCGCGCGATACCGGGCGACCCCGGCGAGCTTGACGCCCTCGTAGCCGCGGACGAGGTCGGCGGCGGACGCCGCGGCCACCGCCGTGTCGTAGGTGGCGGCGGTGAGCCGGTCCGCCAGGTCGATGACCATCGCCTGGTACTCCCGGGCGAGCCTGCGCTCGGTCCGTCGCACCTCGGTGTAGCCGAAGGGGTCCAGCGGGGTACCGCGCAGCGCCTTGCCGTGCGCCAGCATCCGCAGCACCGGGCGCCAGGCGGGTCCGAGCGCGAGCTTGCGGTCGCGGCCCATCGCACGCAGCAGCGGCGGGTGCAGCCGGTAGCGGAGCTTGCCCCCGCCGGGAACTTCCCGGGCGAGCGCGGCCTCGAACTCGGCGCCGGTCAGCAGCCGGGCCACCTCGTACTCGTCCTTGTAGGCCAGCAGCTTGTGCAGCCCCCGCGCCGCCGCCTCGCTGAACGCGGTGCGCTCCCCCACCGCCCGCTCGGCCTGCCACACCCGGCCGAGCAGCCGGAGGTACTCGCAGGCCAGCCGCGGACCCTGGTACTCGACGAGTGCCGCGGCCCGGACCGCGGCAAGCCGACCGGTCTCCCCCGCCAGCGCCCCCAGCTCGAGGGCCGGGTCAGGCGGCGGCACCGCGGCCGGTGGCCGGCCGGTGGCGAGGGCGAAGGCGTCCGGGTCGGCCACGGCGACCCGCCCCCACCGGAACGCGGCGAGGTTCGCCGGCACCGCGACCCCGTTGAGGCCGATCGCCCACTCGATGGCGGCGGCCGAGAGGGGCAGCACGCCGGCCTGGTGGGCGGCACCGACGAGCAGCAGGTTCGCCGGCATGGTCTCGCCGAACAACGCCTCGGACGCCGCCAGGATGTCGAGGCCCACGACCTCGCGCGTCACGCCGCGGACCCGCTCGAGCAGCGCGGCGGGCGCCGGGCCGGTCACGCGCGGGTCCCGAACCATGGATCCGGTCGGCGTCGGGCTCGTCGAGACGACCGCGACCGTGCGGGCCGGGTCGGCGTAACGCAGGTTGCGCGCGTCCGCGCCGACGAGCAGGTCGAAGGCCAGGTAGCAGTCCGCCTGCCCTGGGCTCACCCGGTTCGAGGGCTCCGGCTCGCCCTCGCAGATCCGCAGGTGGGAGACGACCGGCCCGGCCTTCTGCGACAACCCGGTCTGGTCCAGACCCCGCACGGCCAGGCCGTCGCGGATCGCGGCACTGCCCAGCACCTGGTTGACCGTGACGATCCCGGTACCCCCGATGCCGGCGAGGAAGACCTGCGCGTTGCCAGTGGGCCGCGTCACCGGGACCTCGGGAACCGCGGGCGGCTCGGGCCGCTGCCGCCTCGACACTCCCGAGGCTCCCGATGCGGGGCTGGGGGTCTCGACGGTGACGAACGAGGGGCAGTCACCGTCCAGGCAACTGTAGTCGGTGTTGCAGGATGTCTGGTCGATGCGGGTCTTGCGTCCGAACTCGGTGGCCACTGGCTGCACGGACAGGCAGTTGCTTTTCTCCCCACAGTCGCCGCAGCCCTCGCAGACGGCCTCGTTGATGACGACCCGCGTGGTACGCACCGGCAACGCGCCGCGCTTGCGCAGGCGGCGGGACTCCGCGGCGCACCGCTGGTCGTAGATGAGCACGGTGACGCCGGGGACCTCGCGCAGCAGCCGCTGGGCCTCCGCAAGCCGGTCGCGGTGCCAGACGTCGACGCCGGCCGCGAAGCCGGGCCGGCGGCGGCCGAACCGCTCCGGTTCCTCCGCGCAGACGATGATCCGGGTGACGCCCTCGGCTGCGAGCTTGCGGGTCAGCGCCGGCACCTCGAGGCCGCCCTCGGCGTCCTGACCGCCGGTCATCGCGACCGCGCGGTTGTAGAGCAGCTTGAACGTGATCGTCACCCCGGCCGCGACACAGGCCTGCACCGCGAGCTGGCCGGAATGCGCGAAGGTACCGTCGCCCATGTTCTGGAACATGTGCACCGGGGTCACGGCCTCGTCGGGACCGAGGAACGGGCTCTGGCCGATCCACTGCGCGCCCTCACCCCCCATCTGGGTGATCGAGCTGACCTCGCTGCCGGGCCGGTCGGTCAGCGCGACCATCGCGTGACAGCCGATCCCACCGCCGTTCACGGAACCCTCGGGCACCAACGTGGACCGGTTGTGTGGGCAGCCCGAGCAGAAGTACGGGATGCGGCTGACCGGCAGCAGCTCCAGCGTCGGCCGCGCTGCGGCCGGCGGCGGCAGCGGCACCCGATCGCGCAGCACCCGGCGCAGCGGCGCCAGGAGCACGCCCGCGGCGAGCTCCCCGGTGACCGGGACGAGCGGCCGGCCCCGCTCGTCCACCGAGCCGACGACGGTCGGAGCGCCCGGCAGCCCGTACAGCGCGTCCCGCACCGCCGACTCGACGAACGGGGTCTTCTCCTCGACGACGACCACCTGCTCCAAGCCGGCCGCGAAGCGGCGCAGCAGCGCCCGCTCGACCGGGTGGATCATCCCCAGGCGCAGCATCCGGATGCCGGCCCGGCGCAGCGCGTCGTCGTCGGCCAGTCCCAGGTCCCGCAGTGCCTGCCGGGTGTCGTGGTAGGTCTTGCCGCCTGCGACGATCCCCAACCACGCCCCGGGAGGGTCGACGTCGACGACGTTGACCGGGTTGGCGGCGAGGAACTCCGCCAGCATCGCCTGCCGCGGGCCGTACAGCTCGGCCTCGGCAGCCAGGCTTGCCGGCGGGAGGAGCACCGGGGTCTGGCGGTAGGTCCACGGCCGACCCTCCCACTCCAGCTCCGGCACGGTGATGTCCACGTCGGCGACGTCCGCTTCGACCCCGTAGACGCCGTCAGCGACGTCGGCGACGACCTTCACCCCCATCCAGTAGCCGCTGGCACGCGAGGCCGCGACGCCGTACAGCCCGAGCCGCACGAGTTCGCCAGCGTCGCCGGGGAAGAGCACCGGCAACCCGTAGCCGGCCAGCACCCGCTCGCTGACGCACGGGATGGTGGAGGACTTGCACGCCGGGTCGTCGCCCGCCAGCACCAGCACGCCACCGCGCGGGTGTGCGCCGCACATGTTGCCGTGCCGCATCGGGTCACCCGCCCGGTCCACGCCGGGTGCCTTGCCGTACCAGACCCCGACGACCCCGTCGACGGTCCGGGACCGCCCGGGCACCTCCAGTTGGCTGCCCCAGACGGCGGTGGCCCCGAGCTCCTCGTTGAGCCCCGGCACCAGGTGCACGCCGTACCTCGCGCGCAGCTCCGGCGCACCGGCGAGGGCGCGGTCCAGCCCACCCAGCGGGCTGCCCTGGTACCCGGAGACGAACGAGGCGGTCTGTCGGGCCGCCGCGGCGTCGCGGGCGTGCTGTTCGACGAGCAGGCGGCCGACGGCCTGGACCCCGGTGAGCAGGACCGGACCGGCACCAGGCCGGTAGCGCGCGGTGAGGTCGAAGTCGACCGGGGCGGGGGCGTCCTGCTGCAGGGTCACCGCGTCAACCTCCCGACGTCACTGCTGGGGTTCGTTCCAGCGCTGCGGGGACCAGGGCCGCCGCACTGTGGACACTCTGCACCACCACCCGGGTTGCCTCGGCCGAGTACCCGAGGGATCTGGTCTTGACTGCCTGACGGTGCCCCCCTAGCGTTCGGAAAGACGATCAAATGTTCCAGATACCAGAACCGACCGCGCCGGATCCCCGCCGGACGCGCCGCGGGCGCGACATCGCGAGAAGATCGCGAGGCAGCCGCCGGAGTGGGCACCGGGCAGCCGGTCAACGAGGTTGAGCCCGGCATGTCGGATGCGACGCTGTCCACCGTCCGCAACGCCGCGCGGCTGCTGAAGGCTTTCCTGTCGCGTGAGCAGGAGATCGGGGTCTCCGAGCTGGCCCGGCGGCTGGGCCTGGGGAAGAGCAACGTGCACCGGCTGCTGTCCACGTTGGTGGCCGAGGGTCTGGTCGAGCAGGACGCGCGCACTGGCGGATACCGGCTGGGCATCGCGATGGTCGAGCTCGGCGAGGCGGTCAGGGTGCACATGGCCCTGCATGCGGCCGCCGGTCCGGTGCTCATCCTGTTGCGTGAGCAGACCGGCGAGTCCGCTCAGGTCGGGGTGCTCGACGGTGACGAGGTTGTCTACGTGGACCGCATGGAGAGCGCCCACTCGCTGCGGCTGTTCACCGAGACCGGACGCCGGGTCCCGGCACACTGCACCAGCTCGGGAAGGGTCCTCATCGCCTTCCGCCCGGAACCGCAGCGCGAGGCGTTCCTGACCCGGACCGAGTTGCTCCCCCTCGCCCCACAGACGATCACGGACCGGGCCCGGCTGCGTGACGAGCTGAGTCGGATCCGCCGCTGCGGCTACGCCGAGGAGATCAACGAGCTCGAGATCGGTGTGGTCTCCATCGCGGCCCCGGTGCGCGACCTCCACGGCGACGTGGTCGCCGCGATCAGCATCGGGGCACCTGTGGCCCGGTCCGGCGCCGCGTCGCGTCGCCGGTTCGCCCGTGCCGTGGTCGAGGCCGGGGAAGCCGTTTCCCGCCGTCTGGGTTGGTCCCCGGAAACTGCCCGGTGTCGGGAAGACCGGGAAGACCGATGGAAGGAGATCGGATCCATGGCTGGGAAGAGATGACGCCGGTCGCACCGTGTTGATCCCGCTGGGTGAGCCCGCCGGCCGCGACTCGTGGACTGTCGTCTCGCCGGACGGCCGCGCCTTCGCCGTGTTCGTCGTTGCCGGCGAGTACCGCGTCACCGACGCCGCATGCCCGCACAACCGGGGCCCGCTGGCGCAGGGCCGGGTGCGCGAGGACAGCACGCTGGTCTGCCCCCTGCACTCGTACTGCTTCGACCTACGTACCGGTCGCTGCCTCACCAGCTCCCGCTACCACCTTGACGTCTACCTGGTCGTCGAGCGCGACGGGACCTGGTTCGCCGAGGTGGACGAGCCGGTGACGAGGTGGTCCTGGTCGGAGTTCCTGCGCGGCCGCGCTCGACAGCGGCACTGAGCCCGCTTGGTTGTTCCTGCGCCGGGATCTCCGCGCCGGGGGCGGTCGCGGGGCCGGGGCGGTCGCTCGATCCGAGCATCAGCGTGCTTGTCACCGATAGTATAACGATATATCTTTGATGTGTCTCGACAGCTCACTACAGGGAGGAAAGATAACGGTGGACGCGACGTGGCACGCGCGGCAGGCGTGGCTGGGGAACCTCGGCGCACGGATGGCGATGGGCGCCCACGGCGGGCACGGGCCGGAGCACCACGGGCACGGGCACGGCGGCCGACGACACGGGCCGGGTGGCGGGCCCGGCGGGTTCGGGCCGGGCGGGTTCGGGCCGGGCTTCCCGTTCGGACCCGGCTTCGGCGGCGGCTGGCGCCGGGGTGGCCGACGTGACCGAGGCGATGTGCGAACCGCCGTGCTCGCACTGCTCGCCGAGGCGCCGCTGCACGGTTACCAGATCATGCAGGAGATCGCCGAGCGCAGCGGGGGGACATGGCGCCCCAGCCCGGGATCGGTCTACCCGACACTGCAGCAGCTCGAAGACGAAGGGCTGGTCCGTACCGAGCAGGCCGAGGGCCGGCGGGTGATGCACCTGACCGATGCCGGGCGGCGTTACGTCGAGGAGCGCGCCGAGGAGCTGGCCGCGGTCTGGGACAGCGTGGCCGGGCCTTCGGCGGATCTCGTCGAGCTGCGCGAACTGGGCCGGCAACTGGCGGCGGCCGTCATGCAGGCCGCGGCGACGGGAAACGACCGGCAGCGGGAGGAGCTGAAGTCGATCCTCGCCGAGACTCGGCGCCGGATCTACCGACTGCTCGCGGAGGACGAGCCGACGGGCGAGGGCGGTTGAGTGGTGCAGGGGGCGGCACGACGTGCCGCCCCCGGAGCCCCGGACACCTCACGTCGTTTGCGGCTGACGCAACAATGCTCGGTTCTAGCTGCAGCCGGAGGTCGAACCACAGCCCTCGCACACGTAGCAGGAGCCGGCCGGGCGCATCTTCGTCCCGCAGGTCAGGCACAGCGGTGCGTCGGCCGCTGTGCCGCGCTGGAGCTCGATGAGCTCGATAGAGCTTCCGATCGTCGGGTCCACCAGCCGCTGGACCGGACCCATGGCCGGGTGAGCATCGACGGTGGAGCGCAAATGCTCGACATCCAGCTCGCCGGTCACCGGCCCCGCGTCGTCGCCGGCCGCTACCTGGTCAGCTCGTTCCTGGGCCGAGAAGATGCCGAGCTGGGTCCGCTTCTCGGTCGGCAGGTAGTCCAGCCCGATGCGGCGGAACAGGTAGTCCACGATGCTCGTCGCCATCCGGACGTCCGGGTCGTCGGTCATGCCGGCCGGCTCGAAGCGCATGTTGACGAACTTCGAGACGTAGGTCTCCAGCGGGACGCCGTACTGCAGTGCGATGGAGATCGCCATCGAGAAGGCGTCCATGACCCCGGACAGCGTGGAGCCCTGCTTCGACATCTTGACGAAGATCTCGCCCAGGCCGTCGTCCGGGTAGGAGCCGGCGGTGAGGTAGCCTTCCGCCCCTCCGACCGTGAACGACACGGTCTGACTGGGCCGCTTCTTGGGCAGCCGGGTCCGCACCGGGCGGGAGACCACTGGTGCCGCCGGCTCCTTCGCCTTCCGCACGGCGGATAGCGGCTGACCGACCTTGCAGTTGTCCCGGTAGATCGCTAACGCCTTGAGCCCGAGCCGCCATCCCTGCAGGTAGATGTCCTCGACGTCAGCAACCGTCGCGGACTCGGGCAGGTTCACCGTCTTGGATATCGCGCCGGAGATGAACGGCTGTACCGCGGCCATCATCCGGACATGGCCCATCGGCGCGATGAACCGCTCGCCCATCGCGCAGTCGAAGACCTCGTAGTGCTCCCGCCGCAGCCCTGGCGCGTCGATGACGTGCCCGTGCTCGGCGACGAACTCCACGACCGCCTCGACCTGCTCGTCCTGGTACCCCAGCGCCCGCAGGGCACGCGGCACCGTCTGGTTGACGATCTGCATCGACCCGCCGCCGACGAGCTTTTTGAACTTCACCAGCGCCAGGTCGGGCTCGATGCCCGTGGTATCGCAGTCCATCATCAGGCCGATCGTCCCGGTCGGCGCGAGAACCGAGGCCTGGGCATTGCGCCAGCCATTGCGCTCACCGATCTTCAGGCACTCCTGCCACATGGCCGTGGCGAGCGAGCGCACGGCTGCGTCGTCGCGGTGCATGGTGCGCAGCGCGTCGTTGGCAGCCGCGTGCCTGCGCATCACCCGCTGGTGCGCCTCGGCGTTGCGGGCATAACCGTCGTAGGGGCCGACCACCCCGGCCAGCTCGGCCGAACGCTTGTAGCCGGTGCCGGTCATCAGCGAGGTGATCGCCGCCGCCAGCGCGCGACCACCGTCGGAGTCGTAGGCGTGGCCGGTCGCCATGAGCAGTGCCCCGAGGTTGGCGTAGCCGATGCCGAGCTGGCGGAAGCCGCGCGTGGTCTGCTCGATCGCCTCGGTCGGGAAGTCGGCGAAGCAGATGGAGATGTCCATCGCCGTGATCACCAGCTCGACGGCCTTCGCGAAGCTGACCCCGTCGAACCTCCCGTCCTCTCCGAGGAACTTCAGCAGGTTGAGCGAGGCGAGGTTGCAGCTCGAGTTGTCGAGGTGCATGTACTCACTGCAGTTGGCCACGACCGTCCCGCCCACCACGTAGGAGTGGTTGCGCGGCTCGGTGAGGTTGTAGGTGGTCTCGAACCCGACGAAAGCCCGCCGCGCCAGCCGGGTCGTCTCGTCGACCGCACCGCGCCGGTGATCCGCCAGCGCGGCGCCGAGCTCGGCCGCCTTCCCGACGTGGGCGAACCCGACGAGCTCGGCGAACCGCGGCAGGTGCGCTCCGCTGATCCGTAGGTCGAAGCTCGGATCTCCGCGGCCGGGTCTCGCATCGGAGCCGTCCAACCGATCGGAGCCGTCCAACCGGCCGTGTCGGAAGGAATCCCGCTCGGCGCCCGTCCCGTGGATCCGTGCCCGGACGCCGAGGCTGCCCAGCAGCTCCTGCACTCCGATGAGCAACTCCTCCGAGCGGCAGCCCAGGCCCACCTCCGGGGCGGCCCTGGCGGGCTGGTCGACGACGCGTCCCGCCGCGTCGAACAGACCGCGCAGGAAGGCCACGAGCGCGTGCTCGGGGGCGGCGAACAGGGACTCCGGAACGACGACGTCCTTGCCCGCCGACCAGTCGGTGCCCACGCCCAGTGCCCGCAGCAGGGCACCGAACCGGCCGCGCCGGATCCGCAGCCGCAGCGTGCCGTCGGCGTGGACGCTCGGCGTGGGCCGGACCCCGGTGATCCGGGCCAGCATCGCCTCGTGCCGGGGCAGGAGCTGCTCGCGCTCCCACATGCCCCGGTAGCCGGTGACCGCTCCGGCCTTCGTCACGCGGCCGTGCCCGGCGAGCCAGCCGAGGTAGTGCGCGAGCTCGTCCTCCCACTTCTCGGGCGCCGCGGGCAGCGGCCCCCGCCCGGCCGATCCGGCTCGGAGGGCGAGCGCCGGCAGGCCCTCGCAGGCGTGCGGCCGCGCGGCGTACGCGACCGAGCGCACCACCCGGTCGGCTTCGGTCAGCGCGTCTGCCCGGGTCCAGCCCCGGTTGGCCGTCCAGATCCTGTGGTTGGGCGTGCACCGCAGCCGGGAACCGTCAGTGAACCTCAGCTCCAGGATCTCATTGGTGCCCGTGACCAGGTAGCGGGTCGGCCGGCTCGCCACCACCCGCTGTGCCGGCTCGGTCGCGTGGGTGACGTCGTTGGTGTAGACCGCGAAGCTCTCTCCCTGGGCGGCCCGTCGCACCAGCTCCCCGATGCGGACCAGGCCCGAGTCGGTGAGCACCCGCTGGCCGGCGGGGAAGCACGGGTTGGACGCAGTGATCCGCCCGGACTCCGGGCAGGTGTGCCAGTCGTTGATCGTGCCGTCGTACTGGACTCCGGGGTCGGCACACCCCCAGGCAGCCTGGGCGACGGCCCGGTAGAGCTCCCTGGCGCGGACGGTCTCGAGCACCTCCCCCGTGGTACGGGCGCACAACCCGAACTCGCCGTCCGCCTCGACGGCCCGCATGAACATGTCCGTGACGCGGACGGAGTTGTTGGCGTTCTGGTACTGCACCGAGGTGATGTCCCGACCGCCGAGATCCATGTCGAACCCGGCGTCGCGCAGCACCCGGATCTTCTCCTCCTCGCGGGCCTTGGTCGCGACGAACTCGGCGATGTCCGGGTGGTCGACGTCGAGCACGACCATCTTCGCGGCCCGCCGGGTGGCGCCGCCGGACTTGATGGTGCCGGCGGAGGCGTCAGCCCCCCGCATGAACGACACTGGACCGGAGGCGGTGCCACCGGAGGAGAGCAGCTCCTTCGAGGACCGGATCCGGGACAGGTTGAGGCCGGCCCCCGAGCCGCCCTTGAAGATCAGGCCCTCCTCCCGGTACCAGTTGAGGATCGAGGTCATCGAGTCCTCGACCGCCAGGATGAAGCACGCGGAGACCTGCTGCGGGGAGGTCGTACCGACGTTGAACCACACGGGCGAGTTGAAGCTGAACACCTGGTGCAGCAGCATCCAGGTCAGCTCTTGGGCGAAGACGTCGGCGTCAGCCTCGGAGGCGAAGTAGCCGTGCCGGGTGCCGGCGGCCGCGTACGTCCGCACGACCCGGTCGACGATCTGGCGCAGGCTGGACTCCCGCTGCGGTGTGCCGACGGCCCCCCGGAAGTACTTGCTGGTGACGATGTTGGCTGCGTTGACGGACCAGAAGTCGGGGAACTCGACGCCGCGCTGCTCGAAGTTGACCGAGCCGTCGCGCCAGTTGGTGATCACCACATCCCGGCGTTCCCAGGTGACCTCGTCATAGGGGTGGATCCCCGCGGTGGTGCGGATCCGCTCGACCACCAGCCCGCCACCCCGCGCGCCAGCGCCACCGGACCTCGGGATCCCGACGGTCTCCGTCATGCCTGGCCCCTCTCTCTCGTCGAACCCTCCGCCTGCGAGCCACCGCCGCCTGCCCCTCACGCTCGCGTCCCTTCAGTCCCCTGCCCGGCGGGCAACCGCGCCGTCCGCGCCGTCCGCAGGTCTGCGATCTCCTTCTCGAAGTCCTCCACGCTGGAGAAGGACCGGTACACGCTGGCGAAGCGGAGATAGGCCACCTCGTCCAGCTCCCGCAGCGGACCGAGGATCGCCATGCCCACCTCGTGGCTGGGTACCTCGGCGGAGCCGCCGGCCCGGACGGTCTCCTCGACGCGCTGCGCGAGCACCTGCAGCGCATCCTCGTCGACCGGACGTCCCTGGCATGCCCGCTGCACGCCGCGGACCACCTTCTCCCGGCTGAAGGGTTCGGTCGCACCGCTGCGCTTGAGCACCGCGAGCACCGCCTCCTCGACGGTCGTGAAGCGCCGCCCACACTCCGGGCAGGACCGTCGGCGACGGATCGTCTGGCCCTCATCGACCTCCCGGGAGTCGACCACACGCGACTCACCGCATCGGCAGAACGGGCACCGCATCCCACACCTCCCACGCTCGGGCCTGCCGCGACCCCGCGGACCCTCCGGGACCGATCGTGCCCGACCCGATTGGGCGGATCCGACCGGACAGAACGACCAGCCGGACCGAACTGACAGACCGGACCAGGCGGACGTTGCATCACCAATGGCCCTACAACTTGTTGAGGAACTACGCCAGTGTAACCACAAGATATAGTGTCGGAACCCTAGGACGTGAGCGTCAGGGCAGGCAAGCCCCGACCCGGTGTGTCGCCGCGCTCACCCCCCGAGCGGGACCTCGACGGGCTGGCCGGGGTGCAGCGCCGAGGTCGACAGGCCGTTGGCGTCACGGATGCGCCGCACGACGGTCGCGCTGTCCGAGTGCGGTGCCACCCGCCGGGCGAGGTCGGTGAGCGACTCGCCCGGCCGGACCTGAACGACGACGCTGCGCGGGTACGGACCTGACACTTCGGGCGCCGCCAGGGCACCGAACAAGACGACCGCGACCGCCACCGCGAGGGCGAGCGCCGCGGCGGCGGCAACTCCCCGCCGGCGGCCGTGCCGGCACCCGGGCGGCGCCGCCCGTGGTACACCCAGCGCGGCGCGCAACTCCAGGCACCGACGCCGGCCCGGGGGGCGGCGTAAGCCACCGGGAACGGACGGGCGGGGTCCGGCAGCCAGCCGGGCGCGGGTGCCCTGCCGGGCGCGTATGGTGTCCAGCGGGGACCTGCGCTCCCGGTGGTCGACGACCCCAGCCATGACATCCTCCAAGTCGAACAACCGTTCGGTCGAACTGACGTACGAGGTGTACCACCGGCCACCGACAACTTCGAGGGCCGACCGGCGTGTCCTTCGAACAGGTGTTTGAGGTCGTCCGCCGGCAGGGCTAGCGTTCTCGCAGGTCGAGCGCGTCCGCCGGCCGGAGGGGAGCCCCATGGCACGCAAGACGCCGGGCCGCGGTTCACACGACCGCCGCCCGGGCCCGGGCATCCGGGCCGATCCGGACCGGCCCGATCCGGACCGGCCAGCCGCCGACACCGCCGACGCCGAGATCCGATCCTTTCCCGATCGGCAGGGGGCCGGTGACACCGGCCCGGAGCTCACTCCGCGCCAGCGCAAGGTGCTCGAGGTGATCCGGGACTGGGTCGACCGCTACGGCTACCCACCCAGTGTCCGGGAGATCGGGGATGCGGTCGGCCTCACCTCGACCTCGTCGGTCACCCACCAGATGCGCACCCTGGAGCGCAAGGGCTACCTGCGCCGGGACCCCAACCGCCCCCGGGCAGTCGACGTGCGGATACCAGAGGACGCGGAGCCCCTGGACGTCGAGGCACTACGCGCCCACCGACCGGCGCCGGCCTACGTGCCCGTGGTCGGGCGGGTCGCCGCCGGCGGGCCGATCCTGGCTGAGGAGGCCATCGAGGACGTCTTCCCACTGCCCCGCGAGATCGTCGGTGAGGGATCGCTGTTCCTGCTCCGGGTCGCCGGCGACTCGATGGTCGACGCGGCGATCAACGACGGCGACTGGGTGGTCGTGCGCCAACAGCCGGTCGCCGAGAACGGCGACATCGTGGCCGCGATGATCGACGGTGAGGCGACGGTCAAGACCTTCCGGCGGCGCGACGGCAGGATCTGGTTGCTGCCGCACAACCCGGCCTACGAGCCCATACCGGGGGAGGCGGCGACAGTGCTCGGCCGGGTGGTCGCGGTGCTGCGCCGGCTGTGAGACGCGCGTCGCCCCGCGGGCGTCAGCCCTGTGGACTCCGTCGCTGGCCGACGCCGGCCTTCACAGCCTGACCGGCCTTCACAGCCTGACCGACGCTGACCTCACGACTCGGTGGGCTGTTGCCGTTCGGGGGGTTCGGCAGCCTGGTCAGGCTTGGTCTCGCCGCGCAACTCGGACCGAAGGACGCGCAACGACTGGCCGACCCCCCTCGCCATCTCCGGCAGTCGCTTGGCGCCGAACAACGCGACGAACACCACCGCGACGATCAGCAGATGCCATGGACTGAGCTCACCCATCGTCATCTCCGTCCAGATACCGGGAATCCAGCGCGAATCTGCGCAGCACACCGGCGAGGTCGGGCCGAACACGGGCCAGCAGCCGCGTGCCCTCCACCGTGTGCTCCTCGCTGAGCACGTCGCCCTCGGAGTGCGCTCGCGCCACCAGCCCGCCGTGGCGATACGGCACCAGGACCTCGACCTCGACCTCGGGCCGGGGCAGACACGCCTCGATCGCCTCGGCCAGCACGGGAAGGCCCGCTTCGGTGCGGGCTGACACGAACACCGCCTGCGGCAGCAGGTGACGCAGCCGCGCGAGCCCCGCCTCGTCCGCGACGTCGGTCTTGTTCACGACGAGCAGCTCCGGCGGGAGCGGCTCCGACCGCCGCTCGGCGATCTCGCCCAGGACGGCGCGGACGGCGGCGATCTGTTCCTCGGGCAGCGGATCGGAGCCGTCCACGACGTGCAGCACGAGGTCGGCGTCGGCGACCTCCTCGAGCGTGGAGCGGAACGCCTCGACGAGCTGGTGGGGCAGGTGCCGCACGAACCCGACGGTGTCGGTCAGTGTGTACACCCTGCCGTCACTGGTCTCGTGGCGGCGGGTCGTCGGGTCGAGGGTCGCGAACAGCGCGTCCTCGACGAGCACGCCGGCCCCGGTCAGCGCGTTGAGCAGGCTGGACTTGCCGGCGTTGGTGTAACCGGCGATCGCGACCGCTGGAACCTCGTTGCGACGGCGCCGGCTGCGCTTGGTCTCGCGCACGGTGCCCATCGCGGCGATCTCCTGCCGCAGCCGGACCATCCGCCGCTGGATCCGGCGGCGGTCCATCTCGAGCTTGTTCTCACCAGGCCCGCGGCCGCCGATGCCGACGCCACCGGCAGCGCGACCGCCGACCTGCCGGGACAGCGACTCCCCCCAGCCGCGCAGCCTCGGCAGCAGGTAGCTGAGCTGAGCCAGCTCGACCTGCGCCTTGCCTTCCTTGGACCGGGCATGCTGGGCGAAGATGTCGAGGATCACAGTGGTGCGGTCGACCACCTTCACCTTGAGCGTGTCCTCGAGCCGGCGAAGCTGCCCCGCCGAGAGCTCGCCATCACAGATCACGGTGTCAGCCCCGGTCGCGACCACAACCTCGCGCAGCTCGCCGACCTTGCCGGAGCCGATGAACGTCGCCGGGTCCGGCCGCGCGCGGCGCTGCACCAGAGCGTCGAGGACGGCCGAACCGGCGGTCTCGGCGAGCCGGGCGAGCTCGGTGAGCGAGGCCGCCGCATGCTCGGCGGAGCCGTCGGTCCACACCCCGACGAGCACGACCCGCTCCAGGCGAAGCTGCCGATACTCGACCTCGGTGACGTCGGCAAGCTCGGTGGACAGACCGGACACGCGGCGAAGCGCGAGCCGGTCGGCACGCTCAAGCTCACCGGCCGAGGGATCGGCGTCGAAGGGGGCATCGATGCGCGCTGTCAGGTGCGGGGCGCGGCGGGCCGGCTCAGGGGAGGGGACCCGGGATACAGGTGTCATCGTCATACCGACGTCCATGCTCCCACGTCCTGGCGCACCTGCCGAGTGAGTTGGCGGCGTCACCGGCAACAACGGCTCCGCAACGGCTCCGCAACCGCTACGCAACGGCCGCGCCGGTGCGGATCCGGCTGAAACGCGCGGCCAGCGCGGCCAGCACTCAAGGCAGTCGACCATGGACGGGGACCTTGCTGCCGGCGCTGCGGCACCACGCCTCGTCCAGCTCACCGCGGGCGACGAGCACCGCCGGGCCGGTGAGCGTCGTCGTCGAGGCCGTGACGTCGACGTGCAGCCGGCCGCCAGGGGTGTGCACGTCCCGGCCGCCCTCGATGCGGCCGGTGGCACGCAGCACGGCGACCACCGCGGCGACCGTCCCGGTGCCGCAGGAACGGGTCTCCCCCACTCCACGCTCGTGTACCCGGACCGCGACCGCTTCGCCGCCGAGCGGCCGGACGAACCCGACGTTGACCCCGTTCGGGAACGTCCCCGGGTCGTGCCCCGGCGGCCGGGTGAGGTCCAGCCGGTCCAGCGGCCGGGTTGTGACGCACGCGAGGTGCGGGTTGCCGAGGTCGACCGCGAGCCCGGCGAACAGCTCCCCGTCGACCCGCGCCGTGGAGCCACCGAGCACCGACGCCGGGCCCATGTCGACGGTCACGTCGCCGTCGGCCGGTGCGACGACGGCGCGCGGCCCGGAGCGGGTCCCGACGACGAGCTCGCCGGGTGGGACCAGACCGGCGTCGACCAGGTAGCGGGCGAAGACCCGCACTCCGTTCCCACACATCTCGGCTAGCGAGCCGTCGGAGTTGCGGTAGTCCATGAACCACTCCGTGTCGGCGGACACCGCCGGTGCCTCGTCGAGGGCAGCGGTACGCACCACCCGCAACACCCCGTCGGCGCCGAGCCCACGCCGGTGGTCGCACAGCGCACGCACCAGCGACGGCGTCAGCGCCATGCCGGCATCCGGGTCGGGCAGCAGCACGAAGTCGTTCTCCGTGCCGTGCCCCTTGACGAACTGCACGCCGTCGACCTTATGCCGGTGAGTGAGGGTGCGGAGCGCCTCATGCCCAGTGGGTGACGGCGCGGAGTGCCTCGTCGGCGCTGGGGGCGGCGAGCCAACGGATCCGGGCGTCCCGGCGGAACCAGGAACGCTGCCTGCGCACCAGCCGCCGGGTCGCCCCCACCGTGCCGGCGGCCGCCTGCGCCATCGTGGCGCGGCCGTCGAGCAGGGCCAGCACCTGCTGGTAGCCCACCGCGCGCGATGCCGTGGGGCCTCGACGCAGCCCGCCCGCGTCCAATGCCCGGACCTCGTCGACCAGACCGGCCGCGAACATCCCGTGCACCCGCTGTCGCACCCGAGCGTCCAGCTCAGCCGTGTCCCGGTCCAGCCCGAGCAGCACGGTGTCGCGCCACGGCACGCCCAGCCGCGGCAGGGTGGCCGAGAACCGGTGTCCGGTCAGCTCGATGACCTCCAGCGCCCGAACCACCCGCCGCCCGTTGCTGGGCAGGATGGCAGCGGCAGCGACCGGGTCGAGCCGGGTGAGCCGCCGGTGAAGCGCGGGCGCACCCGCGTCCGCCAACTCCGCCTCCAACCGTGCGCGCACCCCGGGGTCCGTACCTGGGAACCGCAGGTCGTCGACTGCGGCCTGCACGTAGAGCCCGGAGCCACCGACCAGGAGCGGCACCCGGCCGCGAGCGAGCACGTCGTCCATCGCGGCGCGGGCTGCCCGCTGGTAGACGGCGACCGAGGCGGCCTCGGTCACGTCGAGCACGTCGAGCAGGTGGTGGGCCACCCCACACCGCTGCGCAACCGGCAGCTTGGCGGTGCCGATGTCCATGCCGCGGTAGAGCTGCATCGCATCAGCGTTGACGACCTCGCCGTCGACCCGCAGCGCGATCTCGACGGCCAGGTCGGACTTGCCGGTCGCGGTCGGGCCGACGAGCGCGAGTGGTCCGTGGCCCGTCACCGGCACGGCTCCCACACCGCGACGTGGTAGGCCACCCCGTTGGGAGCCAGCGAGGACAACAGGGCCGCTCGCCAGGTTCCGCTCGCCAGCACCGCGCCAGCGAAGACCTGCCAGGGGGCCCGACCCCCCGCGCCCAGCTCGCCGGCCAGCCGGGCGTCACGTGCCAGCAACGCCGCCGCGTCCGCCGCGAGCCCGATCACCCTGGCAGGGTAGGCGCGTGCCGTACCGCGGGCCGGCCCCGCCCGAGATCATCCGGCCACTGTCGGTACCAGGGGGTGGGGTGACCTGTTTGAATGCATTCACTGAGCGCTGCGCCCGCCGTCGCCGGTCTCCGGTCCCCGACGGCGGCGCGGCAGGCCCCATCACCGGCGGGGCGCCCGCGCTTGGCGTGGGCACGACGAGGGAGGCCAGCGATGGCGGACCAGGATCCGACGACCGCCCGGGAGAGCATGCCACAGGGCGACGGCGCGGCGCCGCGCAGCCCGGCGCCGCTCACCCCACCAGCCGCTCCGGCCCCGGCGCTCGCGGCGGCGGAGCGCCCGGTTACCCCCCGTCCGGTCGCACCCGCTGGCGGGCACCCCTCGCGATGGGGGCGCGTCGACGACGACGGCACGGTCTACCTGCACACCGACCAGGGCGAACGAGCCGTGGGTTCGTGGCAGGCCGGCGAGCCGGCCGACGGTCTGGCGCACTTCGCCCGCCGCTTCGATGACCTGCTCACCGAGGCCGAGCTTCTCGCGGCCCGGCTCGCCTCAGGTTCCGGCAACCCCAGGCAGACCGCGGCGAGCGCGAGAGCGCTGCGGGAGGGGCTGGCCGAGGCTTCCGTCGTCGGTGACGTCGCAGGCCTTGCCGCGCTCCTCGACGCGCTCATCGAGCGTGCCGAGGCGGCGCAGACCGAGGCCCGGCAGGCCCGCAGCAGCGCGCGCGCCGAGGCTGTCGCCCGGAAGGAGAGGCTGGTTGCGGAGGCCGAGCGGCTGGCAGCCGAGGCCAGCCACTGGAAGCAGGCCGGCGACCGCTTCAAGGCCATCCTGGAGGAGTGGAAGACCGTCCGAGGCGTCGACCGCAAGATCGACGAGCAGCTGTGGAAGCGGTTCTCGCGGGCGCGCGACGCGTTCAATCGGCGGCGCGGCTCACATTTCGCCGAGCTCGACCGGCAGCGGGTGGCCGCCAGGAACCGCAAGGAGGAGCTTGTCCACGAGGCGGAGCGGCTGGTCCAGGCCGCCGAATGGGGTCCAACGGCCGCGCGGTACAAGCAGCTCATGGCCGACTGGAAGAGCGTCGGCCGGGCGTCCAAAGAGGTCGACGAAGCGTTGTGGCATCGGTTCCGGACGGCGCAGGATGCCTTCTTCGCCCGGCGTCCAGCCCTGCTGGACGAGCGTGACGTGGGGCTGGCCGAGGCGGCGCGGCGCAAGGAGGAACTGCTGGCGGAAGCCGAGCGGATCGACACGTCTGACATCGAGGCGGCGCGTGCCGCCCTACGCGGCATCCAGCAGCGGTGGGAGGATGTCGGCAAGGTCCCGCGGGAGCGGATCCGGGAGCTGGAGGGGCGGATGCGCGCCGCCGAGGAACGGGTGCGCTCGGCAGCCGACCGGCGGTGGCGGCGCAGCGACCCGGAGGGCGAGGCACGGGTGGCCCAGTTCCGGGAGCGGCTGGAGCACCTACAGGCCCAGGCAGCCAAGGCGCGGGCAGCCGGTGACGACCGCCGGGCGCAGCAGGCCGAGGCGCAGGCCGCCCAGTGGCGGCAGTGGCTCACCACCGCCGAGCAGGTGGTCCAGGAGCGGTAGCCCCGTGGTGGGGAACGGAAGTAGCGGGGAACGGATGGCGGGGACGGACGTCAGCCGGCGGGCTGCGACAGGGCGATCCGCATCCACTGCGTCGTGAGCGCAATCACCGCGACCAGCGCCAGCACCAGACCCACGCCGGGGCCACCGCCGCCCGGCAGCGTCTGGCGCGACCACACGGCCAGCACGCCGTCGAAGATCGAAAACCCGCAACCGAAGGCGCACACCCACGCCGCCCCCCGACGCCGGGTGATCAGACCGACAGCCGAGCCGAGCACCCCGAAACCGATCGCCGTGACAGCGAACGCCTGGGGCAGCACCCCGACCCCGCCCGCCACGAGCACCTGCCACCCGCTGGTCCCGCCCGCCCAGGGCAGCACGGCTGACACCAACAGCAGCATCACCGCGCAGGCGACGACCAGCGCCCTCAGCCCGGGATCCAGGCGACCGACCACGCGGCGCTCGGCCGCTGCGAGCTCGGCGTCCAACCGGCTCAGCTCGGGCGGTATCGGACGACGACCGGCGCGGTCGTCCCGGTCTGGAGCGCTCATCTCCCACCCCCCTGGAGCCCACACCCCCCGCTCACCGGAGCCGGCCGTGGCGCCCCGACCGTCGGTAGCCCCAGCGGGGTGCCTCCGGCGGTGCGCGGCCGCTGCCCGGCCTCGTGGTGGTCGCCGGCCCGCGTGCGCCGGTGCGAGCGGAGGGGACCGTCCGCGACCAGGTGGTGCGGCGCGCCGTAGGTGACCGTCGCCGTCACCACGTCGCCCGGTCGCACCCTGGCCCCGTGCGGGACGAAATGCACCAGTCGGCCGTCGCGCGCCCGGCCGCTCATCCGCCGGGTGACGGTGTCCTTGCGGCCCTCGCCATCGGCGACCAGCACCTCCACGGTTCGTCCGACCTGGGCTTGGTTGAGCTCGGTGGAGATCTCCTCCTGGAGCGTGACCAGCCGCGCGTAGCGTTCGGCAACCACCTCGCGCGGCACCTGGCCACCCATCTGGGCGGCCAGGGTGCCTGGCCGGGGCGAGTACTGGAAGGTAAACGCCCCCGTGAACCGCGCAGCCCGCATCATGTCCAGGGTTGCCTGGAAGTCGGCCTCGGTCTCGCCGGGGAATCCGACGATGACGTCGGTCGTGATCGCAGCGTGCGGCATCGCCGCGCGCACCTCGTCGAGGATCGCGAGGTAGCGTGCGGCACGGTAGGAGCGGCGCATCGCCCGCAACACGGCGTCCGACCCGGACTGCAGCGGCATGTGAAGCTGTGGGCACACCACCGGCGTCTGGGCCATGGCGGCGATGACGTCGGAGGTGAAGTCGCGAGGGTGCGGTGAGGTGAACCGCAGTCGCTCCAGCCCGTCGATCTCGCCACAGGCCCGCAGCAACTTACCGAACGCGTCCCGGTCGCCGAACTCGACCCCGTAGGAGTTGACGTTCTGCCCGAGCAGGGTCACCTCGAGCACACCCTCGGCCGCGAGCGCGCTGACCTCCGCCAGGACGTCACCCGGGCGGCGGTCGACCTCCCGGCCCCGCAAGGAGGGAACGATGCAGAAGGTGCACGTGTTGTTGCAGCCTACCGAGATCGACACCAAGGCGGAGTAGGTCGACTCCCGGCGCGCCGGCAGCGTGGAGGGGAAGACCTCCAGCGCCTCGAGGATCTCCACCTGCGCGCCCGCGTTGTGCCTGGCCCGCTCCAGCAGCACCGGCAGCGAACCGGCGTTGTGGGTGCCGAACACGACGTCCACCCAGGGAGAGCGCCGCACGATCGTCTCGCGGTCCTTCTGGGCGAGGCAGCCGCCGACCGCGATCTGCAGGCCAGGGTTGGCCTGCTTGACCGGGCGCAGGTGGCCGAGGTTGCCGTAGAGCCGACCAGCGGCGTTCTCCCGCACCGCGCAGGTGTTGAACACGACGACGTCGGGCAGCGTCCCCGCACCGGATGGCGTGTAGCCGGCGTCCTCCAGCAGGCCGGCCAACCGCTCGGAGTCGTGCGCGTTCATCTGGCAGCCGTAGGTGCGGATCTCATAGCTCCGGGACACGCCTCACCCTCTTCCCCGACCAGCGTAGTTGCTCGGCCGGGCGGAGCTCGACACGGTCGGTGCCCGACATGCGCCCCCTCGGACCCGCTCAGATCGTCAATGGCCGCGCCTGCCCACACCTCCCGGCCCGGCGCCCTGGTCGCTCGCACCGCGGCGGAAGATCTTGCTACCCAGCCACACCAGCGGGTCGTACTTGCGGTCGACCACCCGCTCCTTGAGCGGGATGAGCGCATTGTCAGTGATCTTGATGTGCTCCGGGCACACCTCTGTGCAGCACTTGGTGATGTTGCAGTAACCCAGCCCGTGCAGCTCCTGGGCATCCCGCTGCCGGTCCCGGACGTCCAGCGGGTGCATGTCCAGCTCGGCGATGCGCATGAGGTAACGCGGCCCGGCGAAGGCGGGCTTGTTCTCCTCGTGGTCGCGCACCACGTGGCAGGTGTCCTGGCACAGGAAGCATTCGATGCACTTGCGGAACTCCTGCGAGCGCTGCACGTCGACCTGCGCCATGCGGTACCCGCCCGGTGCCAGGCCGGCCGGCGGCGCGAACGACGGGATCTCCCTCGCCTTGTGGTAGTTGAAGCTCACATCGGTGACCAGGTCGCGGATCACCGGGAACGTGCGCATCGGCGTGACCGTGACCGTTTCAGCCGCATCGAAGCTCGACATCCGGGTCATGCACATCAGCCGCGGTTGACCGTTGATCTCCGCACTGCAGGAGCCGCACTTGCCGGCCTTGCAGTTCCACCGCACCGCGAGGTCTGGAGCCTCGGTCTGCTGCAGCCGGTGGATGACGTCGAGCACGACCTCGCCTTCGTTGGCTTCCACGTGGTAGTCGACCAGCTCGCCGGCGCCGCCCTCACCCCGCCAGACCCGGAAGTGCGTCAGGTAGCTCATCTGTCTACTGTCCTTCCGGGCCGGTCTCTGAGCCACGGTGGTCGCTCAACTCGTCATCGGCGAAGTACTTGGCGAGTTCGTCGCGCTCGAAAAGGTCGAGCAGGTCCGCCCGCATCGGACCCTGCTCCTCGTGCTTGAGCCGGACGTCCTCACCGTCGAGGAAGCACGCCAGCAGCCAGTGGCGCCAGTCGGCCTCCATCTCCGGGAAGTCGTCGCGGGTGTGACCGCCACGACTCTCGGTGCGTTCCTGGGCGGCCATCGCGACGCACTTGCTGACGTCGAGCATGTTGTGCAGGTCGAGCGCGAGGTGCCAGCCGGGGTTGTACCGGCGATGCCCCACCACGCTCACCCGCTTGACCCGCTCGGAGAGGGCGTCGAGCTTCTTGAGGGCGAGCTCCATCTCGTCGGCTCTGCGGATGATCCCCACGAGGTCGTTCATGGTCTGCTGCAGTTCGAGCTGCACCGCGTACGGGTTCTGGCCGCCCTCCGTCGCGAAGGGCCGCAACGCCCGTTCGGCTGCGGAGTCCACGTCGCAGGGCCGCCCCACCGGCCGGTTCGCGAGACCCGCGACGTAGTCGGCCGCACCCAGCCCGGCCCGGCGTCCGAACACCAACAGGTCAGACAGCGAGTTGCCGCCGAGCCGGTTCGACCCGTGCATGCCGCCGGCCACCTCACCCGCGGCGAAGAGCCCGGGTATCCGGGAGGCGGCCGTGTCCGGCTCGACCTCGACACCACCCATGACGTAGTGGCAGGTGGGTCCGACCTCCATGGGTTCGGCGGTGATGTCGACGTCGGCCAGCTCCGTGAACTGGTGGTACATCGACGGCAACCGACGGATGATCTCCTCCGGGGACATCCTGCTGGACACGTCGAGGAACACGCCGCCGTGCGGCGACCCGCGTCCGGCCTTCACCTCGACGTTGATGGCGCGGGCGACTTCGTCACGGGGCAGCAGCTCCGGCGGCCGGCGGTTGTTGTCCGCGTCGGCATACCAGCGGTCGCCCTCCTCCTCGGTGGTCGCGTACTGCTCTGCGAAGACGTCGGGGATGTAGGAGAACATGAACCGCTTGCCCTCGGAGTTGCGGAGCACCCCGCCGTCACCGCGGACCGACTCCGTGACGAGGAGGCCCTTGACGCTCGGCGGCCAGACCATGCCCGTCGGATGGAACTGCACGAACTCCATGTTGATCAGGGTGGCGCCGGCGCGCAGGGCAAGGGCGTGGCCGTCGCCGGTGTACTCCCACGAGTTGCTCGTCACCTTGAAGGACTTGCCGATCCCCCCGGTGGCCAGCACCACCGCCGGAGCGGAGAACACGACGAAGTCACCGGAGTCCCGCCGGTAACCGAACGCCCCGGCGATCCTGCCCCGCGGGACGCCCGGACCCGGGCCGTCCTTGAGCAGCTCGGTGATCGTGCACTCGGCGAAGACCCTGAGGTTGGCCTCGTAGTCCCCGTGCTCAGCGAAGTCCTCCTGCTGCAGTGAGACGATCTTCTGCTGGAGGGTGCGGATGAGCTCGAGGCCGGTGCGGTCCCCGACGTGGGCCAGCCGCGGGAACTGGTGTCCCCCGAAGTTCCGTTGGCTGATCTTGCCATCCTTGGTGCGGTCGAACAGCGCGCCGTAGGTCTCCAGCTCCCAGACCCGGTCTGGAGCCTCTTTGGCGTGCAGCTCGGCCATCCGCCAGTTGTTCAGGAACTTCCCGCCACGCATCGTGTCGCGGAAGTGCACCTGCCAGTTGTCGTGGGGATTCACGTTCCCCATCGACGCGGCGATGCCGCCCTCGGCCATGACGGTGTGCGCCTTGCCGAACAGCGACTTGCACACGATGGCCACCCGCCGACCGCGGCTGCGGGCCTCGATGGCGGCGCGCAAGCCGGCGCCGCCGGCACCGATGACGAGCACGTCATAGTCGTGGCGCTCCACGTCGGTCATTGCGGCTGGTCCCCTTCGGACGTCGGGCAGCGGTCAGAAGAACCGCGGGTCTGAGATCATTCCGCTGGCGACCAGCCGGACGTAGAGGTCCGCGAAGCCGACCCAGAACAGCGACAGCCACGCGTAGAGCATGTGCCGGGAGTTCAGCTCCGAGACCAGGGTCCAGATCCGGTAGCGGATCGGGTGCTTGGAGAAGTGCCGCAGCCTGCCGCCGAGCACGTGGCGGCAGGAGTGACAGGACAGCGAGTACAGCCACAGCAGGCCGGCATTGACCAGCAGCACCAGGGTCCCCAGGCCCATGTGACCCCAGGCGCCCTGATGGTCGCGGAATGCGACGACCGCGTCGTAGGTGAGGATCGCGTTGAGGATCAGGCCGAGATAGAGGAAGTAGCGGTGGATGTTCTGGATGACCAGCGGGAGCCGGGTCTCGCCGCGGTACTTTCCGTGCGGCTCGGCGACGGCGCAGGCCGGTGGGGCCGCCCAGAATGCCCGGTAGTAGGCCTTGCGGTAGTAGTAGCAGGTGACGCGGAAGCCCAGCGGGACGATCAGGACGATGATCGCCGGCGAGATGATCCACCAGTCTCCGAAGATGGGGACCGTCGGGGCGCCGTGCGCCGTGCAGGACGTGGCCAGGCACGGCGAGTAGAACGGCGAGAGGTAGGGCTCCCAGGAGTAGTCGGTGTTCACGAGCGCCGCCCAGGTCGCGTAACCGACGAACAGGGTGAGCCCGAGGGCCGTGAGGACCGGCGGGATCCACCATCCGTCGGTACGCAGCGTGCGAGCGGGGATGCGCGCCCTGCTGGGCGCGTCGACTGTGGTCGTCACAGGGCCGTTCCTCGTAGGGGGACCCCCGAGCAGCAGCACCGACCTCTGTCAGTCGCCGCTGTCGGGGAGCTCAGGATCGAGTGGGTTGGGTGAGGTTACGTCGTGGGTACCTCGCACGCCGACCGACGTGCGAGCGGTTGGCGGGTACCGGAGCAGCGTGCGGCACGCGGCAGGACGGGTCCCCCCGTGCCGGTCGGCATCGCACGTCCTCCTGGTTCGTGCCGGTTCAGCGCGAGGCTGCACCCGGGGAAGAGGCCAGGCAAGCGCACGTGCGCACGATCACGTCGTGAGCGTCGACACGTCCGGGCCGTCAAGCGGTTGTCAGTCACCCGTCGGGCTCGACGAACACCCCGTGCTCGGCCAGAACCGCCCGGACCACCCCGTCGGCGAGCTCCTTCGGGTATCCCTTCCGTCCCAGCATCGCCACGAGCCGCCGCGCGGCCGTCACCTGCTCGACGGAACCCAGCTCGAGCATGCGCCGCCGGACCAGTTGCCGGGCGCGCCGCTCCTCGTCATCGTCATCGAGGGCGGCAACGGCCGGACCGGCCAGTGCGTCGTCAACCCCCCGGCGGCGTAGCTCCGCAGCCAGCGCCTTGCGGGCCAGACCGCGGCTGACATGCCGCGAGTGCACCCACTGCTGCGCGAACGCGGCATCGTCGACGAGGCCGACCTCGCCGAAGCGGTCCAGTACGGCGGTGGCTGTGTCGTCGGGAACGCCCTGGCGACGCAGCTCACCGGCCAGCTCGGCACGAGTCCGGGGGCGCCCGGTGAGCAACCGGAGACAGATCGCGCGCGCCACCGACTCCGGGTCGGCCGGCAGCCCAACCGCTGGCACGTCGGAGTGCTCCGCCGCCGGCTCCTCCGGCATCGTCAGAAGTTCACCGGAGCCACCGTGGCCGCCTCCGCGTCGAGCTGCGGCCCGACCCCGAGCTTCTCCTTGGCGCGCTTCTCGATCTCGGCGGCGATGTCCGGGTTCTCCCGGAGGAAGACGCGGGCGTTCTCCTTGCCCTGGCCGAGCTGGTCGCCCTCGTAGGTGTACCAGGCGCCGGACTTGCGGACGATGCCCTGCTCGACACCGACGTCGAGCAACGAGCCCTCCCGGCTGATGCCATGGCCATAGAGCACGTCGAACTCGGCCTGTTTGAACGGCGGGGCCAGCTTGTTCTTGACCACCTTGACCCGGGTTCGGTTGCCGACCGCCTCGGTGCCGTCCTTGAGCGTCTCGATCCGGCGGATGTCCAACCGCACCGAGGCGTAGAACTTCAGCGCCTTGCCGCCCGTGGTGGTCTCCGGGGAGCCGAACATCACCCCGACCCTTTCCCGGAGCTGGTTTATGAAGATCGCAGTGGTGCCGGAGTTGTTCAGCGCACCGGTGATCTTGCGCAGTGCCTGGCTCATGAGACGGGCCTGCAACCCGACATGGTTGTCGCCCATCTCGCCCTCGATCTCGGCGCGGGGCACCAGCGCGGCGACCGAGTCGATGGCGAGGACGTCCAGCGCGCCGGAGCGGATGAGCATGTCCGCGATCTCGAGCGCCTGCTCGCCGGTGTCGGGCTGGGAGACCAGCAGCGCGTCGGTGTCCACCCCGAGCGCCTTGGCGTACTCCGGGTCGAGCGCGTGCTCCGCGTCGATGAACGCGGCGATCCCCCCGGCAGCCTGCGCGTTGGCCACCGCGTGCAGCGCGATGGTGGTCTTTCCGCTCGCCTCGGGACCGTATATCTCCACGATGCGGCCACGGGGCAGGCCGCCGATACCCAACGCGACGTCCAGGGCGAGCGAGCCCGTCGGGATGATCCCGACCGGAGCGCGCGCCTCGTCACCGAGGCGCATCACCGATCCCTTTCCGTACTGCTTGTCGATCTGGGCCAAGGCCAGCTCGAGCGCCTTCTCCCGGTCGGGTGCTGGTGCCATCTCGGGTTCCACCTCGGTGAGTCGTCGTTGCGGTCGTGGCCGACGTTAGGCCTCCGGACCGACATCGACCGACATCGCCTCGGGCGAGGAAGCTGCCTGTGGATGACTGGACCGGACGTGAGCACACCGTAGCCGAACACGTGTTCGATGTCAGGTCCGACACGCCGTGCTGCCACGCTTCGCAGCCCTCACCAACGCTCCGGCGGCACCTCGAAGGTCACGCACACCACCCGCCACACGTCCTTGGGATCGTCCCCGGCCGCCAGCGCTTGGTCCACGGTCCGGCCGCCGAGGTCGGCAAAGACGTGGTCCCGGGCGAGGGACGAGGCCCGCGACGCGCCGAACTCCTCGCCCATGAGCTGTCGAAACCGAGTCAGCCGCACGGCGCCCAGGCTACTGGCGGCCACGGCTCGCCAACCCGGCCAACCCGGTCGGCGGGGGACCCCTACCTCACGCCGGTCAGGCGTACGCACCCTTCACCTGGTTGAAGATGTTCCCCAGCTCGGCCATCTTGTCCTCGCCGATCATTACCCGCAGCGCGGGAAGGAGCTCGTTCTCCTCCTCGGGCACGTGGGTGCGCACCTCGGCGATGAGATCCTTCAGCGCCGCTTCGAACCCAGCGTCTTCGGGTTCGCCCCGCTCCAGCTTGCTGATCGCCTGCCTCATCCCCTTGTGCTCGGCGAGGGCACGCTCTGCCATGCCCCTCCCCTCGGGGACCATGTCCCGGATGGCGGGGTAGACCACCTGCTCCTCGGCGGCGGTGTGCGCGCCCAGCTCGTCGATCACCTTGTCGACCAGGCGGCTGCGGTCGCCGGCACCGCTCTCCAACTGCCCGAACAGCTCTTCGACCGCTCGGTGGTCGGAGCTGATGATCTCGGCGAGGTCGTGCGGAGAAGCCACGCTGGTGTCCTTTCCTTCGGACTCGTCTGTCGGGGCGCCTACTCCGGCGTGTTCTCAGCTGTCGTCGGATCCGGCTTCCCTCACTCTTTCTCGCTCCTTCCCCTCTGGGTCGGGTGCCCACCCGGGGCCGGCTTCATGCGCCCCTTTCGTCCTCGGAGGCGGTCAGGACGGCCCGCAGCCGGTTGCGCGGGGGACGATCAGGCCCGGGCGGACCGCCACGGCGCGGCGAGCGGCGGCGCCGGGAGAAACGACCATGAGAAACGATGATGAGAAACGACACCCGGAGATGCGACACCACGGGCAGCCCGGAGCGGCGCCGTGGGTGGCTCGGCACGATCCCGGCGACGAGGTCGGGCGTCGCCGAACTGTCGGTGCACCGGGGGAAGATGGCACGGTGGACGCGCTGGCGAGCTTCTCCCCCGCCACCCGGGAGTGGTTCCGGAGCGCTTTCGCCACGCCCACCGACGCCCAGCGCGGCGCCTGGGAAGCGGTGTCGCAGGGGCGCCACACGCTGGTCGTCGCGCCGACCGGCTCGGGCAAGACGCTGGCCGCGTTCCTGTGGGCGCTGGACCGGCTGGCGGCCGAGCCGCCGCCGACCGATCCCGGCCGCCGCTGCCGGGTGCTCTATGTCTCACCGCTCAAGGCGCTGGCGGTCGACGTGCAGCGCAACCTGCGCTCCCCGCTGGCCGGGATCCGGCAGGCGGCCCACCGGCTCGGCCTGCCGCAACCGGCGCTCACCGTCGGGATGCGCACCGGGGACACGCCGGCGGATGCGCGGCGCGCCTTCGCCCGCACCCCGCCGGACGTGTTCGTCACCACGCCCGAGTCGCTGTTCCTGGTCCTCACCTCGGCCGCCCGGAAGGTGCTGCGGGGGGTGCAGACCGTGATCGTCGATGAGGTGCACGCCGTCGCCGGCAGCAAGCGCGGCGCGCACCTGGCGCTGTCCCTGGAACGGCTGGACGCCCTGCTGGACGGCCCCGCGCAGCGGATCGGACTCTCCGCAACCGTCCGCCCGATCGACGAGGTGAGCGCCTTCCTGGCCGGCGGCAGGCCGGTCGCGGTGGTCGCGCCGAGGACCTCCAAGACCGTCGAGGTGCGGGTCGAGGTTCCGGTCGAGGACATGTCGGCGTTGGGCGAGCCCAGCGGCGAGGTCGGGGGCTCGCCCGCGGGTGTCGAGCAGCGGGCCTCGATCTGGCCCGCCGTCGAGCGCCGCGTGCTGGACCTCGTCCGAACCCACCGCAGCACCATCGTCTTCGCCAACTCCCGTCGGCTCGCCGAGCGGCTCACGGCCCGGCTCAACGAGCTTGCCGCCGAGTCCGGAACCGACCGGGACGCCCCGTTCCCGGCCCAGGCCGTCGGCCAGTCCGGGGTTGCGGGCGGCGCCCCGGCCGAGATCGCGCGGGCTCACCACGGGTCGATGTCGCGCGAGCAGCGCACGCTGGTCGAGGAAGATCTCAAGTCCGGCCGGTTGCCGTGCGTGGTGGCCACCTCGAGCCTGGAGCTGGGCATCGACATGGGGGCGGTCGACCTCGTCGTGCAGGTCGAGGCACCCCCCAGCGTGGCGTCCGGTCTGCAGCGGGTCGGCCGCGCCGGGCATTCGGTCGGCGCTGTGTCCACCGGCGTCGTGTTCCCCAAGTACCGGGGCGACCTGGTGTCGTGCGCGGTCGTCGCCGAGCAGATGGCGGCCGGGAAGATCGAGTCGATCCGGTACCCACGCAACCCACTGGACGTGCTCGCCCAGCAGGTGGTGGCGATGGTGGCGATGGAACCCTGGAGCGTGGCGGGGCTCGCCGGTCTGGCGCGGCGCGCCGCGCCGTTCGCCGCCCTGCCCGACTCGGCGCTGCACGCGGTGCTCGACATGCTCGCCGGTCGCTATCCGAGCGAGGAGTTCGGGGAGTTGCGGCCCCGCATCGTCTGGGACCGGGCGACCGGCGAGTTGCGGGGACGCCCGGGCGCCCAGCGGCTCGCGGTGACCTCCGGGGGCACCATCCCGGACCGCGGGCTCTACCCGGTCCGCACGCCCGGCGGCTCCCGGGTCGGTGAGCTGGACGAGGAGATGGTCTACGAGTCCCGTGTCGGTGACGCGTTCCTGCTGGGCTCCACGTCCTGGCGGGTGCTCGACATCACGCGGGACATGGTCGTCGCCGAGCCGGCACCCGGGTTACCGGCCAGGATGCCCTTCTGGAAGGGCGACGCACCCGGCCGGCCGCTGGAGCTGGGCCGGGCGCTGGGCGCGTTCGTCCGCGAGCTGTCCGCGATGGACGCCGACGCCGCCCGTGCCCGGGTGTGCGCCGCCGGGCTGGACAGGTGGGCCGCGGACAACCTCCTCGCCTACCTCGCCGAGCAGCGGGCCGCGACGCGACACGTCCCGGACGACCGGACGGTCCTCGTCGAGCGGTTCCGCGACGAGCTCGGCGACTGGCGGCTGGTCGTGCACTCGCCGTTCGGCGCCCAGGTCAACGGACCCTGGGCAGTGGTGATCGCGGCGCGGTTGCGGGAGCGGCGTGGGGTCGAGGTCCACGCCGCGTCCGCTGACGACGGCATCGTGCTGCGGCTTCCCGACGCGGTGGACGCCGCGGGCGTCGACGTGCTGCCGACCGCGGAGGACGTGCTGCTCGACCCGGAGGAGGTGGAGCAGGCCGTCGTCGCGGAGGTGGGTGGCTCCGCGATGTTCGCCGCACGGTTCCGGGAGTGCGCCGCTCGCTCGCTGCTGCTGCCCCGTCGGGATCCGGCGCGGCGCACCCCACTGTGGCAGCAGCGGCAGCGGGCCGCGCAACTGCTGGCCGTCGCGTCCCGCTACGAGCAGTTCCCGGTCGTGCTGGAGGCGATGCGGGAGTGCCTGGCGGACGTCTACGACCTGCCCGGACTGCGCGAGCTGATGTCCGACGTGCGGTCCCGGCGGGTGCGGGTGGTGGAGGTGTCGACGTCCTCGCCGTCCCCGTTCGCCCGCAGCCTGCTGTTCGGCTACGTCGGGATGTTCCTGTACGAGGTGGACGCGCCGCTGGCGGAACGACGGGCTGCGGCGTTGTCCCTGGACTCGACCCTGCTGGCGGAACTGCTCGGCGTGGAGGCGATCCGCGAACTGCTCGACCCCGACGTGCTCGCCGAGGCCGAGGCCATGTTGCAGCGCCGTTCCCCGGATCGCCGGCCGCACGACGTCGAGGGCGCGGCTGACCTGCTGCGCTTCGTCGGCGACCTGTCCACCGGGGAGGCCGCCGAGCGCGGCGTGCGGGAGAGCTGGCTGGTCGAGCTCGAGGCGGCGCGGCGGGTGATCCGGGTGCGGATCGCCGGTGGGCTGCGCTGGCTCGCCATCGAGGACGCCGGGCGGGTGCGGGACGCGCTGGGGGTGGCGCTGCCGGTGGGGGTGCCGGAGGCGTTCACCGAGCCGGTCGCCGACCCGCTGGGCGACCTGCTGGCCCGCTACGCGCGTACCCACGGCCCGTTCCCGGCCTCGATGGCGGCGGCCCGGTTCGGGCTCGGTGTGGTGATCGTGGCGGGGGTGCTCGACCGCATGGCCGGTGCCGGCCGACTGGTCCGGGGCGAACTGCGGCCGGGCGGGGTCGAGACGGAGTACTGCGACGCCGACGTGCTGCGGCGGGTGCGGCGAAGCTCGCTCGCCCGGTTGCGGGCCGAGGTGGAGCCGGTCGAGCCGGCCGCGTTCGGCCGGTTCCTGCCGGCCTGGCACGGCATCGGCGGCCGGGTCCGCGGTGCACCGGGAGCCGAGGATCTGCTCGCTGTGGTGGAGCAGCTCGCGGGAGCGCCGATACCGGCCAGCGCGCTCGAGTCGCTGGTGTTGCCGGCCCGGCTGCCGGGCTACTCTCCCGCGCTGCTCGACACCCTCACCGCGGCTGGAGAGGTGACGTGGACCGGCTGCGGGTCGCTCGGCGGCGGCGGTGAGGGCTGGGTCGCCCTCGCTCCCGCCGATGTCGCCGACCTGCTCCTGCCAGACCCGCAGCCCGAGCTGGTCGGCTCACTGCTGCACCGGTCCCTGCTCGACGCGCTGGCGGGCGGGGCACAGTTCTTCCGACACCTCGCGGACCGGGCCGGCGCGACGCTCCTTGCCGCAGGCGAGCCGGCGCCCGAGGACGGCGCACTCGTCGCGGGGCTGTGGGACCTGGTGTGGGCCGGCCTGGTCACCAACGACACGCTCGGCCCGCTCCGCAGCCTCGTGGCCGGCCGTGGCGGCGGCGCCCCGCGACGGCCGGCCGGCCGGGGCAGGTACGCCGGGCTGCGGGCCGGACGGCCGGCTCTGCCGTCCCGGTCCGGACCGCCCACCGCAGCGGGTCGCTGGGCGTTGGCCGTCGACCGGGAAGCCGACCCGACCCGGCGGGCGCACGCCAGGGCCGAGTCCTTTCTGGAGCGGCACGGAGTGCTCACCCGCGGCGCGCTGGACACCGAGCGGGTCAGCGGCGGGTTCGCCGGCATCTACCGGGTGCTGCGCGCGATGGAGGCATCCGGTAGATGCCGCCGAGGTTACGTGGTCGAGGGTCTGGGGGCGGCGCAGTTCGCCGTTCCCGGGGCGATCGACCGGCTGCGCGCCGCGGCCCGCGAGCCGGACAGCGTGGCCGCCCGGCGTGCCACCGTGCTGGCTGCCGCAGACCCGGCCCAGCCCTGGGGTGCGGCCCTGGGCTGGCCGACGACGCTGGGCGGCCGGCACCGCCCCGGCCGCAAGGCCGGAGCGCTCGTCGTGCTCGTCGACGGCGTGCCGGCGCTCTACGTGGAGCGCGGTGGCCGATCGCTGCTGAGCTTCACCGGGCACACCGACGCGCTGCGCGCCGCGGCCCACGCGCTGGCGACCGCGGTCCGGGAGGGTTGGCTGGGCACGCTCGCCGTCGAGCGGGCCGACGGTGCGGACGCGGTACCCAGCACGCTGTCGGAGATCCTGCGCGAGGCCGGATTCCGCGCCAGCCCGCGTGGCCTCCGGCTGCGGGCCTAGGCAATCTTGGTCGTCTAGGACGTGTCCCAGGCCATGCAATCCGGTGGTGCTGTCACAACGGCAACCTCCAGCGATCGGGCCAGCCGGCGCCGCTGCCAGCTCACCCAGATGGCGCCTCGCCACGCTTGTCCGCTACGGAGACCCTCACCCAGGCCACGCCTGCCCCCATGGCGAGCGAGAAGGACATCGTCGCCCGGTCAACCGGGATCGGACTCGAGCCGCCAGAGGACGTCCGGCGGTCGCACCCGGGCGCCGCGCGGCTGGCCGTGGTCGTCACTGAGCCGGACCCGGGCGACCAGCGTGGCGCCGCAGCCAGCCGCCTCCCGCAGCAGATCAGGATCGACGTCGCCGAAGTGCAGCTTGGCCCGGCGGAACATCACGAACTCCCCGGTCGGGGTCACCTCGCCCCAACTCAGGTAGACGAACCTGTCCCCTCGACGCCCGTGGACGAAGGGACCCCCCACGTCCAGCTCACCGTCGGCCCCGTCACGTGTGGTGACCTCCAGCACCCACCGAGCCGACGACGCGCTGCCCGGTACCAGGTCGACCACCTCACGGCGGCCCTGGACGCCGACGTGGACGTTGGCGTGCTGCTCCCCGGATCCGTCCCGCTTCTCCGGTATGCGACGGCACCGCACGCCCGGCAGATCCTCCCCGTCGATACGCACCAGCATGACTCGATCCTCGCATCCCCGCGGCCCCTGGGAGGGTGGTGACGTGCCCGCGAGCGAGGGGAGCAGCGGCGTCAGGCCTGACCGGGCTGCTGCTGCTGAGGCTGCGGGCTGACCTGCGTGGGCATTGACTGCGGGACGCTCGTCCCCCCGGTGACCTCGCCCGCAGCCGGCCCGGCCTCCAAGGCGGCCCGGATCTGCTCCAGCCGGTTGGCGCCGGCCACGTCGACTGTCGCCTGCTGGATCTCGAGCATCCGGCCCTGCACGCTGTTCTGGGCCAGCTCGGTGGAGCCCAGCGCGGTCGCGTAGCGGCGCTCGATCTTCTCCCGCACGTCCTCCAGCGACGGGACGTCGCGAGGCGCGGCCAGCTCGCTCATCCGGTTGAGGGAGCTGGCCACCTGCTCCTGCATCTTGGCCTGTTCGAGCTGAGTCAAGAGCTTGGTGCGCTCGGCGAGCTTCTGCTGCAGCACCACCGCGTTCCGCTCCACCGCCTGCCTCGCCTGGATGGCGGCCTGCACCGACTGATCGTGGAGGCTCTTGAGGTCCTCCACCGACTTCTCCGCCGTGACGAGCTGGCTGGCGAAGGTCTGCGCGCTCTGCTCGAACTGCTGCGCCTTCTGCTCGTCGCCCTTGCCGCGGGAGTTGTCGGCCATCACCAGCGCCTGCCGCGCGGCGCCCTGCAGTCGCTCGATCTCACCGAGCTGCCGGTTGAGCTTCATCTCCAACTGGCGTTGGTTGCCGATGACCGCGGCCGCCTGCTGCGACAGCGCCTGGTGCTGGCGCTGCTCATCCTCGATGGCCTGCTGGACCTGCACCTTGGGGTCGGCGTACTGGTCGATCTTCGACGAGAACGCCGCCATGAGGTACTTCCACGCCTTGACGAACGGGTTGGCCATCTCCTCCGCCTGCCTCGACTCTCTGCTGACGGGCGCCGGACTGGGGAACCGATGCCACTGGGTCCATCGTGTCAGGTCGTGCCCGGGGGTTCCACCGAACCCGGCACATCCCGGGGTGTGCCGGGACCAGACCCGGTGACCTCTCGGACACCCCTCTGCAGCGGCCGGACCTCGACCAGCGCTCGCCGCAGGTCCGCGAGCCGGGAAGCCGGGGCGTCGGCGGCGCCGCCGTGCCCGAGCTGCCCGGCGGCCTGTTCCATCCCCAGGACGACAGCCTGGACCCGCACCAGGAGCGCGTCGCGGACCGCCCGCTGCCGAGCGCATCCCGCCAGCCGGTCGCACAGCGCCGCGTGCGCGAAGCGCAGATCCTGGCTCGCGGCGTCCGGCGGCATCCGGGCCAGGACGACGGCGAGCCGGTCCCGCTCGGCGCGCCACCGCGGCTGCGGCGCCGCAGCCAGCTCCCGCTCGAGATCGCGGACCTG
>JAVKSM010000010.1:0-42491 GCA_039583705.1 Pseudonocardiaceae bacterium | reverse complement strand
CCTTAACCCAGTGTCCGATGCCCTTGAACGGAATCTCGACCTGACCTCAGGCTCCTTGGAGCTTGCGGCTGATCGCGAACGTGCCCATACCAGTGCATGCAAGATATTCTCGGAATTGGCTTGCAACGCTACGGCCGATCCCGCGATATTGCGACCGCTGTATCCAATGCTGCTCCCGGCGGCTGCGATGCACGACCCAGACCGTCGTGCCCACCGCTTTAATGTGGCTTACGACCGACTAGTTGCAGCCACTGCTACTCCACATGCTAATTTCGTTATTGCAGACTTAGTGCGAACCATGGTGCGCGCCAGCGAAGAACTACGAGACCAGCATGCGCGCCTCTCGACCGAACTGATTGTAAGCGAGGCGCGCCGAAACATTTCGGTTCACACAGTGCTCGACGTATGCTCGAAGCTCTCTGAGGGACCATTGCGTCGCCTAGGTGCGGTTATTGCCTGCGCGGACCGTGTCGTGCAAGGCTCTGCCTTTAAGATCGACGAGGCAGAGCTATTGGGCAGCGCGGCCCCGTCTAAAATCATAACGGCCCTCAAGGAGGTCGATGACTCGCTCGTTACTGGAATTGACCAGCTTACTCGAAATGCGGGTGTACATTACGATTATGAGATAGATGGCGGCATAGTGCATATGCGACATATGCATAAAGGCCAAACGTATGCAAAGATTGCGACTGCAGACGACTTGGTTACAGATGCAGCAAATCTAGGCGAGATCAATCTTGCGCTTCTTATGGCAATTGTTCGGTGGGGCTGGGAATTAATCGACTCGAAAGATCGTGAATTCTTCCGTCGAGCCTGGCTTTCAGGAACGAGTTAAGGAACTGCACTTCCTGACAATCGCTCCCTCGGGGAGAGCCACTCGGACCAACATAGCGCAAATCCGCTGCGCCTGGTGGCGTACCTCGCGTATCTACCCCGGCGCGGGTGTGGCGCCCCGGTTCCCACGCACGATCAGCAAGCCCGAGAGTGCGAGCGGACTGCTGCGCCCGGCCGGATAGCTGACATATCAAAGGGGCGGGTGTTAGAGGGGGTTGGGTTCGATCTCAATGCGGCCGTAGTCGAAGCTGCCAGGCGTGCCCTGGTGCTCACCGATGATGACGGCGGTGAACAGGAACCGCAGGACCGCGTTCATGCGCTCAGCCTCGCCGGTGGCGGCTAAGTGCTGCCAGGATGCGCCGGCGTGGGGGCCGACCAGACCGGCCAGCACCTCCGTCGTGGGGCGGACGATCGTTTTGCGGTGCAGGGCGGTGATGCGTTCTTCCACCGTTTTACGCATCTGCCGGTATTCCCGGGTGGACAGCTCGCGGTGGGTCCACATGTCCTTCAGCTCGGCCAACTCCTGCTCATCAGCGGCGATCGCCTCGACGTCGGCGGGAGGGAGCGCGGTGGCCGTGGTGGGTGCACCGGCCACGTCGAGGTGGGTGAGCAGATCCACGGCAGCGTCGGAAACGAACTCCTCCAACTTGACGGCGTTGATCCGCCGGGTGCAGCGATCAGCGCCGATGCCGCTACGCCGGGCACACACATAGGTGGGAATTGTGTTACTCGGGGATCCGGCCATGGGGCTACCGCACTTCCCGCACATCACCAGCCCGCGCAGCAGGTAGAACCGAAACTGCCGGCAGGGGTGTGCCGAGGCCCGGTAGGCGCGTCGGTCCTGAACCTCGGTCCAGGTGCCCCGGTCGATGATCGCCGGCCAGTCCCCCTCACCGAAGTCCTGCCCCCGCAACACCCGGATCCCGGTCACATGGCGAGACTTCAGCACCGTGCGTACCGAGTGAACCTGCCACGGCCCGCCGGTCGCGGTGCGCTCGCCGCGCTCGGTCAACTCCTGCGCGATTCGGTGGTAGGAGGCTCCGTCGAGATACCGGGCATAGATCTCCCGGATGATCTTCGCTTCGTGCTCGATGATGGTCACCCCGTCGAGGGCATACCCGTACGGACGCAGTGGCGTGCGGTGCACCCGACCCGCCCGCGCCTGATCCTCCAGGGCGTCGCGCAGCCGCCGGGAGGTGTCATCCGAGGAGCGGCAGGCGTGCGCCACCTCGATCCGCAGGAAAAACCGGTCATCGGGATCGGACAGGTCGCGGCGGTTCGCCTGCCCATGCAAGGTGATGTTGTGTTCGTCGGACAACGCCAGCAGCTCTTCTAGATCTCGGGGCTGGCGCATCAACCGATCCGGGTGGTACACGATCACATGCCGGACCCGACCTGCCCGGATTGCCGCCAATAGGGCATCCCAGCCCGGGCGGCGGCGGTTGCGCTGCCACGCCGAGCGGTTGTTGTCCACGAACACACAATCCGGGGCGATCGCCAACCCCAACCGCGCCGCGACCTCCCGGCACGACCGCTCCTGACGATCCACCCCCGTCTGGTCCTCATCCTGCGCCCGGGAGATCCGGCAGTAGACCGCCCCTGCCTGCCCCACCCACCCCGACACCCCACCGCCCTGACGGCGGCCGTGGGGCCGGCTGTGCTGCTGCTGACGCTGTGTGCTGTGCATGAAGCGTAGTATACGAACAACTTTTGACTATCCTCACCGACGCCACCAGCCGCCGCCGCTACCGCCGACGCCGGTGGCGCGGTCGCTACCGGGGCGGGGACGGCATCCTCGCCATCCTCGTCGTCGGCGCGCTGATCGGCGCCACCGCCACCGGCGCCAGCCTCATCCGCACCGTCGTCACCGTCATCGTGCACACCCTCACCATGCTCGGCGGGCTGTTCCACTGACTGCCCAGGGACTCCGCCGCCCTGGTGCTGCCGCCGCGGGGAAGGCCGATGACGCGACCGATGTGGCGGTCAGGGTGCACGTGCCAGCCGAGCTGCCGCAAGTCACACCAGCGGTGGCACGCGCCCTGCTTGCCATACTGGTTAACCTGACCGAGGTCAAGATCCTTGACGGTCCGATCGAGGGGGTGGCCGATGAACGCTGAGACCAGCGGCGACCCGTGGGCGACGCTGGACGGGCTGTGGGGCATCGAGCCGGTCGACACGACGGCCGACGCCAGCATCGGCCCGGTCGCCTTCTACGGTCGCTGCTCCACCGAGGACAACCAAGACCCGCAGACCTCGCGCGGGTGGCAGGTGGCCAACGCGCAGAAGTTCGTTGAGCCGCTGGGTGGCGCTGTGGTCGCGGAGTTCTTCGACGTGGGCCAGTCCCGCTCGGTCCCCTGGCAGCGGCGCGAGGCCGCCGCCCGGCTACTGGCCGCGCTGAAGAACCCCCACCGGGGCTGGAGTGCCGTGGTGGTGGGGGAGGGCACCCGGTGCTGGTTCGGTAACCAGTTCTCACTCATCGCCCCTCGCTTCGCCGCCTACGGCGTGGACCTGTGGGTGCCCGAGCTGGGCGGGCGGTTCGATGCGCGCAACCCCTCCCACAAGATGCTGATGAGCGTGCTCGGCGGGATGAGCGAGTCCGAACGCCAGCACGTGCAGGCCAGGGTCCGCGCAGCGATGGACGCCCAGGTCATCAACGAGGGACGCCACCAGGGCGGGCGGGCACCCTACGGCTACCTCGTCCTCGACGGCGGGCCACACCCCAATCCGCGCAAGGCGGCCGAGGGCTACCGGCTGCGCATGCTGGCGCTCGACCCCGCCTCGGCGGAAGTGGTGCGGCGCATCTTCGCCGAGTACCTGGACGGCAACGGCGACCGGGCCATCGCCAACGGCCTCAACCGCGACGCCATCCCCTGCCCCTCGGCCCGGCGGCCGGAGCAGAACCGCCACCGGCTCGCCGAGGGCTGGCAGGCCAGCACCATACGAGCGATCCTGGAGAACCCCCGCTACACCGGGTACGCCTTCTTCGGCCGGTGGACCAAACACGAAACGCTGCTCGACTCCGACGACGTAGCCGCCGGACACATCATCCGCTTCCGCCGATCCAACCCCGAGCGGGTGGTGCGCTCCCGCCAACCAGCGCACCCGGCGATCGTGCCCGTCGCCGCGTTCACCCAAGCGCAACTACTCCGCCGCTCGAAAGCGGCTGGCGGGCTGAGAACCGCCCGCAAGACCGAGCGCAGTGGGCGACCCACCACGCGGGCCTACCTGTTCCGGGGCCGTATCCGCTGCGCCGTATGCAGCCGCAAGATGGAGGCCAGCCCCCGAGCGCACGGGATGTACTACCGCTGCCCGGCGCGCACCTTGGCGCCCAGCTCCCCGGCCCTGGCGCTGCACCCGCCCGCGGTCTACCTGCGGGAGGAGCCGGTGCGCGATGCCGTCAACAGTTGGCTCGGTGGGCTGTTCACACGCCAGAACGTCGACCAGACGGTCGCGGCGCTGGTCGCCTCACAGCGGGCGGCCGGTGGTGAGCGGTGCACGAGCGAGGCCGCGAAGCAGCACCTGGCCGAGGCTGAGGCTCGGCTACGCCGCTACCAGGCGGCCATCGCGGCCGGAGTGGACCCGGCAGCGCTGCTCGAGGCGATCAACGAGGCACAAGCACAGCGGGCGGCCGTGCGCGCCGCGCTGGACAACCGGCCCACACCCAACTTGCTGAGCCCGGCCGAGGTCTACGCCATGATCGACGCGCTCGGAGACGTCGGCCACGCACTGTCCGGCACCGAACCGGAGCACCTGGCGAACCTCTACACCGCCGTTGGCCTGCAGGTTCGCTACCAGCCGACGACCCACACCGCAGACGTCACCCTCCAACCGGTCGGCCGGGTGAATAGTGCGTGTGTCCGAGGGGGGACTTGAACCCCCACCCCCTACTCGGGGACTAGCACCTCAAGCTAGCGCGTCTGCCATTCCGCCACTCGGACTCCGCGGTGCGACGACCGCGCCGGATCAGGGTAGCCGGTTCCCACGACCCTCCCAACCTCAGGTGGCGCGCGTGACCACGACCGATGGTAGGAAGACGCGGTGGGCTCCGCGAACGGCAGTCCGGGCAGCACCACGGCGAGCGCCGAGGCCGAAGTCGTCGACCTGGCCAGCGAGCTGATCCGGATCGACACGACCAACACCGGCAACCCCGACACTGTCGTCGGGGAGCGCGAGGCGGCGGAGTACGTCGCCGCGAAGCTCGCAGAGGTCGGCTACGAGCCGACGCTCGTGGAGTCCGGCGCACCGAACCGCTGCAACGTCTTCGCCCGGCTCGCGAGTGCCGACCGGGACCGGGGGGCGCTGCTCGTGCACGGTCACCTCGACGTGGTGCCAGCCGACCCGGGCGAGTGGGCGGTGCACCCCTTCTCCGGCACGGTCCAGGACGGCTACCTCTGGGGCCGCGGCGCCGTGGACATGAAGGACATGGTCGCGATGACGCTCGCGGTGGCTCGCCGGTTCAAGCGGGACGGGGTGGTGCCGCCACGAGACATCGTCTTCGCCTTTCTCGCGGACGAGGAGGCCGGCGGCGCCTACGGCTCACAGTGGCTGGTCGACAGGCGGGCGGACCTGTTCCAGGGCTGCACCGAGGCGGTCGGGGAGGTCGGTGGGTTCTCGGTGACACTGGCGGAAGACGTCCGGGTCTACCCGCTGGAGACTGCCGAGAAGAGCATCGCCTGGATGCGGCTGCGAGTCCGGGGCCACGCGGGCCACGGTTCGATGGTGCACGACGACAACGCGGTCACCCGTCTCGCCGAGGCCGTCGCCCGGCTCGGACGGCACCGCTTCCCGGTCGTGCTCACCGACGCGGTCACGCAGTTCCTGGAGTCGGTCACCCAGCTGACGGGCCTGGAGTTCCCGGCCGAGGATCTCGAGGGTGCGGTCGCAAAGTTGGGCGGGGTGGCGCGCATGATCGCGGCGACGCTGCGCGACACCGCCAACCCGACGATGCTCGACGCCGGCTACAAGGCCAACGTCGTCCCGTCGATGGCCGAGGCAGTGGTGGACTGCCGGATCTTGCCGGGCCGGGAGCAGGCCTTCGAGCGGGACCTCGACGAGATCCTGGGTCCTGACGTCGAGCGGGAGTGGGTGACGCACCTGCCCGCCGTGGAGACGTCCTTCGCCGGCCACCTCGTGGACTCCATGGTGACCGCGTTACAGGCTGAGGACCCTGGGTCGCACGCGGTGCCCTACATGCTCTCCGGTGGCACCGACGCCAAGGCCTTCCGCCGGTTGGGGATCCGCTGCTTCGGCTTCACCCCACTGCGACTGCCGCCGGAACTGGACTTCACGGCGCTGTTCCACGGTGTCGACGAGCGAGTCCCGGTGGACGCCCTGCGCTTCGGAACCCGCGTGCTCGACCGGTTCTTGCGGACCTGCTGATGCCGCCGTCCGGGAAGCCGGACGAGATTCGGGAACCGGACGAGGTTCCGGCCGCGCTGGGTCACCTCACCGGCCGGGAAACAGCCAGCAAGATCGTGCTGGGGGAGTTGGCAGGTGCCCGCGCTAGGTTGCGAGCCCGGGCAGCAATGCCCGGCCACGCCGACGGCGCAGCAGCACCTTCCGGGTGCCGTCCGAGTAGAGCAGGGTGCGTGAGAGCTCCCACCCGCCGAACTCGGCCTGGAGTCCCAGCTGGACGGTTGCCGTCACCCGCGAGACATCGGGCGGCAGTCGCACCGGCCGGTACTCCCAGTCCCCGTCGACCACCCCATCCGTCATTTCCGCACCACCTGTAGGCCTTTCCCGGCACCCGGGACCGCGAGTACCGCGCCGCTCGCGTCGTCCACGGCCACCGAACTGGGTCGACCGCGCCGTGGCGGACCGGGGCAGCGGCACCGGCCCACCTCCACGCCATGTCGAACCCAGGAGGTGTGGTTCGTCGCCGCCAGCGTGACTCACGCTCGTGGCGTCGTGATCCATGCCGTCCTGGTTCACGCCCTGTCGCGCCGCGTGCCGGACACGACACCGTACAGCGATCCTGGCACAGGTCATGCCGGCCGCGAAAGCAACGCTCCGGGACCCGCCGGCCATCTGCGCGTCCTCCTGGGTGTCCCCGCGCACGGCGCACCGCAGAGCCGGGGTGCGGTCATGCCCGCACTGACGAGTCGAGATGCGGTCATGCCCTGAAAAGAGCCGGGTGCGGTCATGCTCGCCGGACAGAGGAAACCCGTGACGCTTAGGGTGATCTCGTGGCGACCGTGATCCTGCTGCGGCACGCGCGATCCTCGGCGAACAGCAGCGGCGTGCTGGCAGGACGCACCCCGGGCGTCGGGCTGGACGAGAAGGGCCGCGAGCAGGCGCAGGCGCTGGCACGGCGGCTGGCGCCGCTGCCGCTTGCAGCGGTGGTCACCTCGCCGCTGCAGCGCTGCCGGCAGACGGTCGGTCCGTTGCTGACCGAGCGCGGGCTGGAGCCGGTCAGCGATCGCCGCCTCGCCGAGGTGGACTACGGCGAGTGGACCGGCAGGGAGCTCAAGGTGCTGGGCAAGGAGCCACTGTGGCGGGTCGTCCAGCAGCACCCCTCCGCCGCGGTGTTCCCGGGCGGGGAGGGGCTGGCCGGCATGGCGGCGCGGTCCGTCGCGGCAGTGCGCGAGCACGATGCGGTGCTCGCCGCGCGGCACGGTCCGGACGCGGTGTGGCTGGCGTGCACCCACGGCGATGTCATCAAGGCCGTGCTGGCGGACGCGCTGGGCCTGCACCTGGATTCCTTCCAGCGCATCGTCGTCGACCCGTGCTCGATCAGCGTGGTGCACTACACCGAGACCCGGCCGTTCGTCTCCAGGGTCAATGATGCCGGCGGCGACGTCTCGGGCCTCCTCCCGCGCCGGCGCCCCGGTCGGCGCCGACGGGTACGTAGCTCGGACGCGACCGTGGGCGGCGCCACCGGGACGGGCTGAGCATGCCCGCGGTCAAGCTGCCGGTCCCAGAATCGGTCATCTAGTGTCGGAGGTGTCATGCCACGGGTGATCCACGTGTTCCGTCGACCCGACCGGTTCGTGGCCGGCACGGTCGGCGAACCTGGCGACCGCATGTTCTACCTCCAAGCGATGGAGGACGCCCGTATGGTGAGCGTGCTGCTGGAGAAGCAGCAGGTCTCGGTGCTCGCCGAGCGGATCGGAGCGCTTTTGGGGGAGGTCTCCCGCCGTTTCGGCGCGGACGTGCCCGAGGCCGCCGCTGACGAACTCGTCGACACCGAGCCGCTCGAGGTGCCTGTCGAGGAGGAGTTCCGTGTCGGCACCATGGGGCTGGGCTGGGACGCGGACTCGCGGTTGGTCGTCATCGAGCTGCTCGCGGTCACCGAGGAGGAGATCGACGAGTCGGTGGTCCTCGATGACACCGACGACGGTCCGGACGCCGTGCGTGTGTTCCTCAGTCCGGTGCAGGCCCGGGCCTTCGCCGCCAGGGCGGAGAAGGTCGTGGCGGCCGGCCGGCGGCTGTGTCCGCTGTGCGCCGAGCCGCTCGGCCCCGCCGGGCATGTCTGCCCGCGGCAGAACGGCTACCGGCGGCCGACCACTGCCCAGTAACGGCAGGCCTCCCGGTGGACCCCCGCGACCCTGCGGCCGTCGAGTTGCTCGCACACGGCCGGCTGGAGGTGCACGGCCGTATCGTCGACGCGTCGAACGCCACCTTGATGTGCACCGTGAGCTGCGATGGGGCCAACGCGCACTGTGTCTACAAGCCGGTGCGTGGAGAACGGCCGCTGTGGGACTTCCCCGACGGGACGCTTGCCGACCGTGAGGTGGCCACGTACCTGGTGTCCGAAGCGCTGGGCTGGTCGATCGTGCCACCCACACTGCTGCGGGCCGGGCCGTTCGGACCCGGAATGGTCCAGCTCTGGGTCGACACGTCGCCGGAGGCGGATCTCGTCGACGTGGTCGCGCCCGACGACGTCCCGCCGGGGTGGCGGATGGTGCTGCATGCCCATGACCGGCTCGGCGACCCTGCCGTCCTGGTGCACGCCGACCGTCCCGAGCTGCGAAAGATGGCGGCCTTCGACGTGGTGGTCAACAACGCCGATCGGAAGGGCAGGCACGTCCTCTGCGGTGTCGACGGGGGGGTGTACGGCGTCGACCACGGGGTGTGCCTGCACCACGAGGACAAGCTGCGCACGGTGCTGTGGGGCTGGATCGGCGAGCCGCTGGCCCCCGAGGTGCTCGACGCACTGGGCGGCCTACAGCGCGAGCTCGGCTCGGGGCGCGGGGTGAGCGAGGCGCTGTCGGTTCACCTGACCCGCAAGGAGCGCGGTGCACTCGTCGAGCGGGTGGACCGGCTGCTCGCCGGCGGCGAACACCCGGCTCCCGCCGCGCACTGGCCGGCGATTCCGTGGCCGGCGTTCTGAGCGGGGCTGGGCCGCGCCGGTGGCCCCGCAGCTTCGCCGACCGGCTCACCGCGCCCCTGCCGGGGCCCCGGGAACTGCTGCGGCTGCACCGCGAGGGTGGGTTTCGGGGCAGCACCGAGGGCGCCGACCGGATCCCGGTGCGCCGTCAGGGGCTGCCGCCACTGCGGGACGCGACGGCGAGCGTGACCTGGATCGGGCACGCGTCCTTCCTGCTTCGGATCGGTGGCCTGGCGGTGCTCGTCGACCCGGTGTTCTCCGAGTCGCTGCCCGGGGTGGGCCGGCGCCTCACCCCGCCCGGCCTGTGCTGGGAGCAGTTGCCGCGGATCGACGCCGTGCTCGTCAGCCACGACCACTACGACCACCTCGACGCCCCGACGATCCGACTGCTGCCGCGGGACACCCCGGTGCTCGTGCCGGCTTCGACCGCTCCGTGGTTCACCCGCCGCGGCTTGCGCGCCGTCCGTGAGCTGGACTGGTGGGAGTCCACCGAGCTGACCGGGGTGCGCTTCGACTTCGTCCCGTCGCACCACTGGAGCCGGCGCGGCCTGCTCGACTCCTGCCGCCGGCTGTGGGGCGGGTGGGTCCTCACCGCGGGCGACGCCCGGCTCTACCACGCCGGGGACTCCGGATACGGCCGGTTCTTCGCCGAGATCGGCGAGCGCCACCCCGGTATCGACGTGGCGATGCTGCCAGTGGGCGCCTACGAGCCGCGTTGGTTCATGGGGGCGATCCACACCGACCCCGACGAGGCGGTGCGGGCGGCGGCCGATCTCGGGGCGGCGCGGATGGTGCCGATGCACTGGGGCACGTTCCTGCTGTCCCGGGAGCCGGTGCTCGACCCGCTGCTGCGCACTCGCGCCGCGTGGAAGGCCACCGGCCGGGCTCAGGACGACCTGTGGGACCTCGCGGTGGGGGAGACCAGGCAGCTCCCGAGGACGTAGCGTAGGAGCGGTGACGAGCCTGCCCCCACCCGGTCTGCCGCGTTCACTTGGTGAGCTGAAGGCATGTGGGCACCGCTGCCGGGGCGTCAAGGACGAGCTGCGCGGTAACCTGCTGGCGGCGCTGCGCGATGGTCGCGACCCCTGGCCCGGCATCGTCGGCTTCGACACCACCGTGCTGCCGCAGCTCGAGCGGGCGCTGCTCGCCGGCCACGACGTCGTGCTGCTCGGCGAGCGCGGCCAGGGCAAGACGCGGCTGCTGCGCAGCCTCGCCGGGCTGCTCGACGAGTGGACCCCGGTGATCGACGGCTCCGAGCTGGGCGAGCACCCCTGCCAGCCCATCACCTCGCCGTCGCGGCGTCGGGCGGTCGAGCTCGGCGAGCGCCTGCCGGTCGCCTGGCGGCACCGCAGCGAGCGCTACTTCGAGAAGCTGGCCACCCCCGACACCAGCGTCGCCGACCTCATCGGCGACGTCGACCCGGTCAAGGTCGCCGAGGGCCGCAGCCTGGGCGACCCGGAGACGATCCACTACGGCCTCGTGCCCCGCGCGCACCGCGGCATCGTCACCATCAACGAGCTGCCCGACCTCGCCGAGCGCATCCAGGTCTGCCTGCTCAACGTCATGGAGGAACGCGACATCCAGATCCGCGGTTACACCGTGCGGCTGCCGCTGGACGTGTTGCTCGTGGCCAGCGCCAATCCCGAGGACTACACGAACCGCGGCCGGATCATCACGCCACTCAAGGACCGTTTCGGCGCCGAGGTGCGCACCCACTACCCGTTGCAGGTTGCCGACGAGGTGGCGCTGGTCACACAGGAGGCTGCGCTGGTGGCCGAGGTCCCTGAGCACCTCGTCGAGGTGATCGCGCGGTTCACCCGGCACCTGCGGGAGTCCAGCGCCGTCGACCAGCGCTCCGGCGTGTCGGCCCGCTTCGCGATCGCCGCCGCCGAGACCGTCGCGGCCGGTGCCTTGCGCCGCTCCGCCCTCACCGGCGAGGGGCAGCCCGTGGCGCGGCCGATCGACCTGGAGGCGGTGCCGCCGGTGCTGCGCGGCAAGCTCGAGTTCGAGTCCGGCCTGGACGACACCGCGGGCCAGGACGAGGTGCTCGTCCACCTGCTGCGCCGTTCGGTCGCCGAGACGGCGCGCACCCGCCTGGCCGGTCTGGACCTCGCGCCGCTGGCCAACGCGGTCACCAGCGGCCACCCGGTCGTCACCGGCGACCGGGTGCCGGCCCGCCAGGTCGTCGAGGCGCTGCCCCGGCTGCCCGTGGTCGCCGAGCTGGCGCGGCGGCTCGGGGCCGGCGGCTCGGAAGCACCGGGGCGGCTCGCGGCGGCCGCCGAGCTGGCCCTGGAGCAGCTCTACCTCACCCGCCAGCTCGGCAAGGACGAGAGCGGTGACGACTCGGTGGTCTACGGCGTATGACCTCCCGATCCCGGCGCTACCGATACGGACCCTGGCACGGCGGCCCGGATCCGCTGGCACCGCCATTCGACCTGCGGGAGGCACTCGACGCCATTGGCCGCGACGTCATGGAGGGTGCGTCGCCGCGCAACGCGGTGCGGGAGTTGCTGCGCCGCGGGATGCGAGGCCAGCGGGGCTTGGACGACCTCGCGCAACGGGTGTGGCGGCACCGGGCCCGGCTGCAGCGCCGGTACCGGCTGGACGGCACCCTGGAGGAGGTCCGTCGGCTGCTGGAACAGGCGCTGGCAGCCGAGCGCGGCTGGCTGGCAATCGAGGGGTCCGAGGACGCCCGGTTCCGGGAGCTGCAGCTCGACGCGCTGCCCGCGGGCACCGGGGGAGCGGTCCGCGAGCTGGCCGACTACGACTGGCGCAACGCCGACGCGCGTGCGGACTACGAGCAGATCCGGGAGCTGCTCGGCAGGGAGCTGCTCGAGCAGCGTTTCCGCGGCCTGAAGCAGGCCATGGAGCAGGCCAGCTCCGAGGACGTCGAGCGGGTGCGCGAGATGCTCAACGACCTCAACGAGCTGCTGGCCGCCCATGCCCACGGGGCCACTGACGTCGGTGAGCGCTTCGAGGCGTTCATGGACCGGCACGGCGAGTTCTTCCCGGAGAATCCGTGCACCGTCGACGAGCTCGTCGATCTGTTGGCGCAACGGGCGGCCGCTGCGGCGCGGATGATGAGCTCGCTGTCGGCCCAGCAGCGCGCCGAACTCGCCGAGCTGGCCCAGCATGCCTTCGGAGACCAGCGGCTGGCGCAGGCGCTCTCGCAGCTCGACGCCCGATTGCGAACGCTGCGTCCCGACGACGACTGGACCACGCCGGGCCGGTTCCGCGGCCAGGAACCGCTCGGGCTGGGCGAGGCGACCCGCGCGATGGAGGACCTGGCCCAGCTCGACGCGCTGGGCGAGCAGCTCGCCCAGGCCTATCCCGGTGCCCGGATGGAGGACGTCGACCTCGATGTGCTGGAGGGCCAGCTCGGGCCACAGGCCCGGGTCGACGCCCGCCGGCTCGCCGAGCTGGAGCGGGAGCTGGAGCGGCAGGGCTTCTTCAACCGCGCTCCCGACGGCAGCCTGCGGCTGTCCCCCACGGCGCTGCGCCGGCTGGGGGAGTCCGCGCTGCGCGACGTGGTCAACCGGCTGAGCGTGAGCCGGGGGGAGCGGGAGACCCGGCGCGCCGGGGCTGCCGGTGATCCGACCGGAGCCAGCCGCCCGTGGGCGTTCGGCGACACCGAGGCATGGGACGTCGCGCGCACGCTGGCCAACGCGCTGCTGCGCCGCGCCGCCGGGGATCCCCGCATGCTGGACGTCGGTGACGTCGAGGTCGTCGAAACCGAACAGCGGGCCCGGGCTGCGGTGGCGCTGTGTGTGGACATCTCCTGGTCGATGGTGCAGGACGGCCGGTGGGTGCCGATGAAGCGCACCGCGTTGGCGCTGCACCACCTGGTGCGCACCCGGTTCCGCGCCGACGCGCTGGCGCTGGTCACATTCGGCCGCTACGCGAGCACCGTCGACATCGGCGAGCTGACCGCGCTGGAGGGCGCCTGGGAGCAGGGCACCAACCTGCACCACGCACTGCTGCTGGCCGGGCGGCACCTGCGGCGGCACCCCGATGCGCAGCCGATCGTCCTGGTGGTTACCGACGGCGAGCCGACCGCGCACCTCGAACCGGGCGGCGAGGCCGTCTTCGACTACCCGCCGAGCCTGCACACCCTGGGGACTACGGTCTCCGAAGTGGACGGTCTGGCCCGCCGCGGCGCGGCGATCACGGTGTTCATGCTCGGTGACGACCCGCGGCTGGCCGCGTTCGTCGACCTCGTCGCGCGCCGGAGCGGCGGCCGGGTCGTCGCCCCGACCGCGGACGGGCTGGGCGTCGCGGTGGTCAGCGACTACCTTCGCGCCCGCCGTCGGTCGAACGCCCGGTGAACGGCCCCCGCCGCGTGCTGCTCGTCACCGGTGCGCTCGGGGAGGGCCACAACGCTGCGGCACGGGCGGTATCGGAACGCGTGGGGCTGCTGTGGCCGCAGGCCCAGGTCGGGTGGACGGAGACGCTCTCGGCCATGGGCCGCTTCGCCGCGCCGGCCTTCCGCGGCATCTATGCCGGCTGTGTGCAGTCGTTGCCGTGGCTCTACGAGCTGTACTTCGCCCTGCTGTGGCACTGGCACCGCTTCGTGCGGGTCACCCGCGCCGTGCACGGGATCCTGGGCGGCCGGCGGCTGGCGGCCCGGATCCGGGAGTTCCGGCCCGACCTCGTCGTCTGCACCTTCCCGGAGGGCATCGCAGCGCTTGGCTGGCTGCGCCGCCGAGGCCGCCTCGACGTGCCGACAGTCGCACTGGTCTGCGACGCCGCGCCACATCCGCTGTGGGCACACCCGGACGTCGACCTGCACCTGGTGCTCGACGAACAGGCGCTGGACCTGCTGCACAGTGCCGAGCCCGCCGCCCGCGGCGCGGTCTGCGGGCTGCCGGTGGTCAGCGCGTTCGCACCGCCGCCCCCGCGAGCGCAGCTCGACGGCCCAGGGGTCCTGGTCTGCTGTGGGTCGATGGGGTTCGGCCCGGTCGAGGAGGCGGTCGGGGCGGTGCTGGCGGCGGGGGGACGCGCGGTCGTCGTGGCCGGCCGCAACACCGCCCTGCGGGAGCGTTTGGAACGCCTCGACCCGCCGCCCGGGCGCCTGCAGGTGCTGGGCTGGGTCGATGACATGGCAGCGCTCACCGCCGCAGCGGACGTCGTGGTCACCAACGCCGCCGGGGCGAGCGCGCTGGAGGCGTTGGCGTGCGCCCGGCCACTGTTGACGTTCCGTCCCATCGCCGGGCACGGCCGCGCCAACGCGGCGCTGCTCGAGCGGGCGGGCGTCGCCCCGGTGTGCCGCACCGGGGCGGCACTGGCAGCAGCGCTGCGCCAGCTCGACCTGCCTGCCGCAGCGCGTCGGGCCGAAAGCTACCGCGACGCCGTCGACTTCACCACCGCGGTTGCGGCGTTGGGAACCCTGCCCGCACCCGGCGCCAGGGTGACGATGCGGCCCCAGGACGCGTTCTTCGTGCACGCCCGCTCCCGTGCGGTGGACCAGCGGATCGGGGCGGTGATCGTCGCTGACGACCCGGACGCGCTGCCGGAGTGGTCCAAGCACCTCGTCGCGATGATCGAGGAACGGCAGCAGTCGCTGCCGCTGTTGCGCCACCAGCTCCTTCCGGCGCCCCGGTGGCGGCGACCGCGGTGGAACGTCGTGGACCGGGTGGATCCCGCCGCGCACCTCCGACCGCCTGTCCCCGACGTCGAGGCCGCCGGCGGCTGGTCGGCTGTGCTCGCGGCGTTCTTCGGCGAGCCGCTGCCCACCGACCGGCCCGCGTGGGCACTGCAGCTCGTCCGGGACCAGGCCATGGGCCAGACAGCGGTGCTCGCCGCCCTGGAGCACGCCCTCGGCGACGGGCTGGCCGTCACCGACACCCTGATCCGGCTGCTCGCCGACGGCGGGATCCCGTCGCCGTCCGAGGCCGCCCCGGCCAGAGCCTCCTGGCAGGCGCGGATCAGACACGCCGGGATCGTGGCGAGCGGACTGGTCAGCCTGGCCCGTGCCGGGTTCGCACCGCCCAGCCCGCTGGTCGGTCACATGGACGTCCGGCGGCGGCAGTTCGCGACCCTGGCGCTGCCCGGGCCGGCGGTGCGGGGCGCGGCGCGCGCGCACGGCGTCGGTACCACCGCCCTGCTGCTCGGCGTGCTCGCCGAGGCGCTGCACCGGCTGCTCACACAGCGCGCGCCGACCGCCGTCGGCCAGCAGCTTCGGGCCATGGTCCCGATGACCACCCGCACCGCCGCCGGCACGAGCAGCCGGGCGCTGGGCAACCGCACGACCGCGGTGGCGGTGGACCTGCCGGTCGGTCCGATGCCGCCGGCGCTGCGGGTGGTGGAGGTGGCGCAGCGGCTGGCGGAGCTGTCGCGCCGCGGGCAGCCCGAGGCGGCGGCGGCGGCGATGGCGGTCCTCGGGGCGTTGCCGGCGCCGCTGCACGCGGCGCTGGTCCGGCTGCTGTACAGCCGGCGGTTCTTCACCCTGCTCGCCTCGGTCATGCCCGGGCCCCGGCGGGCGTTGTACCTGCGAGGCTGCCGCGTTCCCTCGGTGTACCCGGTGCTCCCGCTCGCTGACGGTGTCGGACTAGCGGTAGGGGTACTCGGATGGGGGATGATGATGGGGGTTGGGGTGACTGCGGATCCCGCGGTGGCCGGCGAGGTCGATGAGCTCGTCCGGTGGCTGCGTGCCGCATTCGACGACATACGGGGGTGACGGGTGAGCTCGACCGGTGCCGTGCTGTTCATCGCCGTGCCCTCCGCGATGGCCGGGGCGGCCGGCTACGGGCTGGCGACCGCCGTTCAGGCACGCGCCACGCACGAGGTCCCGGTCGAACCCACCCTGCACCCCCGGCTGCTCGTGGACCTGATCCGGCGGCCGCTGTGGCTGATCGGGCTGCTGGCAACGATCGTCGCGCTGGGGCTCCAGATCGTCGCGCTCGCCTTCGGGCCGATCGCGCTGGTGCAGCCGCTGCTCGTCACGAGCGTGCTGTTCGCCGCGACGTTCGCGGCCTGGCTGTCCCACCGCCGGCTGGACCCGGTGATCGCGATCGGCGGCCTGCTGTGCGCGGTGGGCCTGTCGACGTTCCTGCTGCTGGCCCGCCCGAGCGAGTCGTCCTCGACGCTGCTCGTGGGCGAGGTGCTGCCGCTGGGCGCCGTGCTCGGCGGGCTGGTCGCAGGCAGCCTCTTCGTGGCCGGCCGATCCCGCAGCGGCTTGCACGTGATCGCGCTGGCGCTGGCCACGGGCATTCTCTACGGCACGACGGCCGGTCTGATGAAGATCGTCAGCATGCAGTTCCGGAACGGCTTGGACGAGCCCTTCCGGCACTGGACGCTGTACACGGTGTGCGTCGTCGGGCCGATGGGATTCCTGCTGAGCCAGAACACCTTCCAGCAGGGCCGGCTGATCTCCCCGGCGATGGCTGTGATCACGTCGGTGGACCCGCTGGTGGGCGTGGCGATCGGGGTGAGCTGGCTCGGCGAGGGGATCGAGTTCGGGGCCGCACAGCTCGTCGGCGAGGCCCTCGCAGCCGTCGTGATCATCGGTGGCATCGCGCTGATCTGCTGGCGCGGCACGCACCTCGTGCAGGCCTCGGCCAGATCGGGACGTGCGGCGGTAGCGGTGGAGCAGACCTGGGCATGAGGCTGGACGGGTGCACCGCCCTGGTGACCGGGGCCTCGGGCGGCATCGGCGCAGCCACCGCCGAGGCGTTGGCGCGCCGGGGCGCCCGGCTGGTGCTCGCGGGGCGGGACCGGGAACGGCTCGCGGCCGTGGCGGCCCGCACCGGCGGTGTCCCGCTGGCAGCCGACCTGCTCACCCCGGAGGGCGTGGCGGCGGTGTCGGCGGCCGCCGCGGCGGCGGATCTGCTCGTGTTCAACGCCGGCGGCGGCTGGGCCGGCACCCTCGACTCGATGCCCACCGAGCGGATCTCCGAGCTGGTCGCGCTCAACCTCACCGCGCCGATGCAGCTCACCCGTTCGGTGCTGCCGGCGCTGCGGCGCCGGAGCGCCGGCCACCTCGTGTTCGTCGCCTCGGTCGCCGCACTCGGGGTGGCTGAGGAGGCGGTGTACTCGGCGACGAAGTCCGGGCTGCGCGCCTTCGCCGACGCGGTGCGGCTGGAGGTGGCGGACGACCGGGTGGGGGTGACGACCGTGCTCCCGGGCGTGGTGGACACCCCGTTCTTCGACGCTCGCGGCCGGCCCTATGACCGGCGCAGGCCGCGTCCGGTGCCGGCCGCCGCCGTCGCCGCAGCATTGGTGCGTGGCGTGGAGCGGGACCGTCCCGAGGTGTTCGTGCCCCGCTGGCTCACCGTCGCCTCCCGGGTGCACGGCGCCCTCCCGGCCGGCTACGCCCGGCTGGCCCGCCGCTTCGGCTGAGTGTGCGGTCTGGTTCGGCTGAGCGCGTGCGGTCGGGTCAGGCGCGGGCTCCGGTGGCCTCGGCGCGGGCGACCAGCGAGGCCGGCGGCTCGAACCGCTCGCCGTAGCGAGCCGCCAGCTCCCGGGCTCGCGTGACGAACCCCGCAACCCCGCCCGGGTAACCCTCCACGTACTGCACCACGCCGCCGGTCCAGGCCGGGAAGCCGATGCCGAAGATCGAGCCGATGTTGGCGTCCGGCACCGAACGCAGCACGCCCTCGTCGAAGCACCTGACTGTCTCCAACGCCTCGGCGAACAGCATGCGCTCCTGCATGTCGACGAACGGGATCTCCGCTCCCGGCCGCGAGAAGTGCTCACGCAGCCCCGGCCACAGCCCGGTCCGCTGGGCGTTCGCGTAGGCGTAGAAGCCGCCGCCGGTCGAGCGCCCCTTGCGGCCGAACTCCTCGATCAGGCGGTCGGTGACCGCGTTCGCCGGGTGCTCGGTCCAGGTGCCGCCCCCCGCCTCGACTCCGGCGCGGGTCTCCTGCCGGATCGTGCGGAGCAGTGTCAGGGTCAGCTCGTCCAGCAGTTGCAGCGGCGGGGCCGGGTATCCGGCCTGCAGCCCGGCCTGCTCGACCGACGCCGGCTCGAGGCCCTCGCCGAGCATCGCCGTCGCCTCGTCGAGGAACGTGCCGATGACCCGGCTGGTGAAGAAGCCGCGGCTGTCGTTGACGACGATCGGTGTCTTGCCGATCTGCTGGGCGAAGTCGACGGCTCGGGCGGTCGCGGCGTCGCCCGTCCGCTCCCCGACGACGATCTCCAGCAGCGGCATCTTGTCGACGGGGGAGAAGAAGTGCAGGCCGATGAAGTCCTGCGCGCGCGCCACCCCGTCCGCCAGTCCGGTGATCGGCAGCGTGGACGTGTTGGAGCCGAGCAGCGCGTCCGGCGCCACCACGCGCTCGACCTCGGCGAACACCTGCTTCTTGAGCTGCGGGCTCTCGAACACCGCCTCGAGGACGATGTCGCAGCCGGACAGGTCGGCCACGTCGGCGGTCGGCGCGATGCGGGCCAGCACCTCCTCGCGCTGGGGCGCCGTCATGCGGCCCCGAGCCACCGCCTTGTCCAGCAGCGTGGCCGAGTACGCCTTGCCCTTCCCGGCGACGGCGAGCGTGACGTCCTTGAGCACGACATCCATCCCGGCGCGCGCGCAGGTGTAGGCGATGCCCGCTCCCATCATCCCGGCGCCCAGCACGGCCGCCCGCGTCGCCTGCCACCGCGGGTAGCCCCCCGGCCGGCTGGCGCCCTTCCCGATCGCCTGCAGGTCGAAGAAAAACGCCTTGGTCATGTTCTTCGAGACCTGGCCGGTCACCAGCTCGACGAAGTACCGCGTCTCGATCGTCATCGCGGTGTCGACGTCGACCTGTGCACCCTCCACGGCGGCGCAGAGGATGTTGCGCGGCGCGGGCATCGGCGCGCCCTTGAGCTGCTTGCGCAGGTTCGCGGGAAACGCCGGCAGGGTGGCGGCGAAGGCCGGCGTGGACGGGGTGCCGCCGGGGATGGTGTAGCCCTCGGTGTCCCACGGTGCCGCGGCGGCGGGGTGCTCCGCGAGCCACGTCCTGGCCCGCGCCAGCAACTCCTCGGGCGAGCCGACGACCTCGTCGACCAGCCCGACCTCCAGCGCAGCCCGGGGGGTGTACCGCTGGCCCTGCAGCAGCACCTTGAGCAGCGCGTCGGCGATGCCCAGCAGCCGCACCGTGCGCACCACGCCGCCAGCGCCGGGCAGCAGGCCCAGCGTCACCTCCGGCAGCCCGATCTCGCTGCCGCTGGCGTCCAGCGCGATCCGGTGGTGGCAGGCCAGGGCGATCTCCAGACCACCGCCGAGGGCCGCGCCGTTGATCGCCGCGACGACCGGGCGGCCGAAGGTCTCCAGCCGCCGCAGCAGGGCCTTGAGCTCGCTGCAGTGGCGGGTCATCACCTCGGCGTCGCCAGGCCCGGCCGCCGACAGCAGGTGCAGGTCGCCACCGGCGAAGAAAGTCTTCTTCGCCGAGGTGAGCACCACGCCCGTGACCGAGTCCCGTTCGGACTCCAACTGGTCCAGTGCGGCCGCCAGCGACGAACCGAACAGCTCGTTCATCGTGTTGGCCGACTGGGTGGGGTCGTCCATCCTCAGCAGTACGACGCCGTCCGTGTCCCGCTCCAGGGAGATCATGTTCTGCGCGACCACTCAGCCCACCCGCTCCAGGATCGTGGCCAGCCCCATGCCGCCGCCGATGCACAAGGTGACCAGGCCGTAGCGGGCCTGCCGCCGCTCCAGCTCGTCGAGCACGGTGCCGACCAGCATCGCGCCGGTGGCACCCAGCGGGTGCCCCATGGCGATCGCCCCGCCGTTCACGTTGACCTTCTCGGCAGGCAGGTCCAGCTCGCGCATCCACTTGAGCACGACCGCGGCGAACGCCTCGTTGAGCTCCCACAGGTCGATGTCGTCCGGGGACAGGCCGGCGGTGGCCAGTACCTTCCGGGTGGCCGGCATCGGGCCGGTCAGCATGATCGTCGGGTCGGCTCCGCTCACCGCGGTCGCCACGACCCGCGCCCGCGGCCGCAGACCCAGCTCCACGCCGATCACCTCGCTGCCCACCAGCACCAGCGCGGCGCCGTCGACGATGCCCGAGGAGTTCCCCGCGGTGTGCACGTGGTGGATCTTCTCGACCCAGTGGTAGCGCTGCAGCGCGACCGCGTCGAAGCCACCCGCCTCGCCGATCCCCGCGAACGAGGGCGACAGAGCGGCCAGGCTCTCCAGTGAACTGTCCGGGCGCATGTGCTCGTCGTGGTCGAGGACCAGCACTCCGTTCCGGTCGAGCACGGGGATGACCGACTTGGCGAAATACCCACCCGCCCACGCCTTCGCGGCTCGCTCCTGGGACTGCAGCGCGTAGCCGTCGACGTCGTCGCGGCAGAAGTCCTCGAGCGTGGCGATGAGATCGGCCCCGATGCCCTGCGGCACGAAGTAGGTGGCGTAGTTCGTCTCGGGGTCAAGCGACATCGCGCCGCCGTCGGAGCCCATCGCCACCCGCGACATCGATTCGACACCACCGGCGAGGAAGAGCTGGTCCCAGCCGGCCCGGACCTTCTGCGCCGCGGTGTTGACGGCTTCCAGGCCGGAGGCGCAGAACCGGTTGAGCTGCACCCCGGCGACGTGGTCGGGCAACCCGGCGGCCAGGGCGGCCGCCTTGGCGATGTCCCCGCCCTGGTCGCCGACCGGCGAGACGACGCCGAGCAGCACGTCGTCGATGCGTGCGGGGTCGAGCCCGGGGTTGCGACGGCGGATCGCGTCGATGAGGCCGGTCACCAGGGAGATCGGCTTGACGCCGTGCAGCGAACCGGTCCTGCGGCCCCGGCCGCGGGGGGTACGGATCGCGTCGTAGATGAAGGCCTCGTTGCCGCCGAACTCGCTCACGGCCGCCCTCCTCTCTCGCCACAGGGGGATCTCTGGCACGATAGCGACCACTGTTGGCGATGTGTCAACGCAAGCGACCGGGGAGGTGACGGTGAGCACAGCGGCCGTACCACGCGGCCGGCGCCTGGAGCCCGATGTCCGCCGCGAACAGATCCTGTCCTGCGCGCTGCGCCTCTTCGAGCGCAGGCCCTACGCCGAGGTGTCCACGGGGGAGATCGCCCGCACCGCGGGCGTCGCGCGCGCGCTCGTCAACCACTACTTCGGCACGAAGCGCGGGCTCTACCTGGAGGTGGTACGCCGGCTGGCCGTCATGCCGCCCCACGCCGTCGAGGATCTGCCTGCGGGGGCGGCCGACGACCTGCCCGACGGTGACCTGGAGATCCGGGTCGCGGCGAGCATCGAGCGACTGCTCGGCGTGGTAGCGCGGCATCATGGCATGTGGCTGGCCACCGTGGGCGGCGAGGGCCTGGGGCGGGACGAGGAGGTCGAGGCGATCCTGCGGGAAGCCGACGAGATCGCCACCGACCGGGTGCTGGCGGCAACCGGCATGGCATCCGACGACATCGTGCTGCGGGCGGTCATTCGCAGCTACGGTGCCCTCGTCAAGGCCGCCACCCGGGAGTGGCTGGTCCGTGGGACGCTGTGCCGGGAGCAGGTCCACATGCTGCTGACCCGGTCCCTGCTGACCCTGGTCAGCGACACCGTCCCGCTGGTGCGGGACGCCGCAACCCCGGGGCGGGGGTGGCGGGGGTAGGCGACGCTGGCGCCGCCCGCCCCCGCTTCCTATCCCCGCAGCGCGCGCAGGCCCTCCCGCAGTGAGCCGAGAGTGGCCATCACCGCGGTGGGCTCGTAGCCGCAGTGCGCCATGCAGTTGGCGCAGCGGGGGTCCTTGCCGCGCCCGTAGGCGTCCCAGTCGGTGCCGTCGAGCAGCTCCTGGTAGGTCTCGGCGTAGCCGTCGGCCATGAGATAGCAGGGCTTCTGCCAACCCAGCAGCGAGTAGGACGGGATGCCCCACGCCGTGCACGCGAAGTCCCGCTTGCCTTCCAGGAAGTCCAGGAACAACGCCGAGTGGTTGAGCCGCCAGCGCTTGCGCCGACCGTCGGCGAAGGCCTTGCGGAACAGCTCGCGCGTCTCCTCAACCCCGAGGAAGTGCTCCTGGTCCGGCGCCTTCTCGTAGGCGTAGGCCGGCGAGAGCATCATGCCGTCGACCTTGAGGTCGTCGTTGAGGTAGTCGAGGACATCGATGACGGTCTGCGGGGTGTCGTTGTTGAAGAAGGTGCTGTTCGTCGTCACCCGGAAGCCGCGGCGCTGGGCGTCCTTGATGTTGTCGACGGCCTGGGCGAACACGCCCCTCTTGGCAACCGACTCGTCGTGGCGTTCCTCCAGCCCGTCGATGTGCACCGACAGCGACAGGTACCGCGACGGCGTGAGTTTATCGATCTTCCGGGGCAGCAGCAGCGCGTTCGTGCACAGGTAGACGAACTTCTTGCGCTTGACCAGCTCGGCGACGAGATCGTCGATCTGCGGGTGCATCAGCGGCTCGCCGCCCGCGACGCAGACCACCGGGGCGCCGCACTCCTCCACGGCCCGGATCGCCTGCTCCACCGGCATCCGCTGCTTGAGCAGGCTGGCCGGGTGCTGGATCTTCCCGCAACCATGGCACTTGAGGTTGCAGGCGAACAGCGGCTCCAGCTCGAGGGTCAGCGGGAACTTCTCCCGCCGGAGCAGCTTCTGTTTGACAAGGTAGCCGCCGATGCGGACGGCCTGTCGAACCGGGATACCCATGACGTTCATCTCCTCACGAGCGTCCATACACGCGAGCATCCATACAAGCGGTATGCACCATACTAGGTGCATGGACCAGGCCCGGCGTGCTGCCCATACGGCTGACACCCGTCAGGGGCTGGTGACTGCGGCGCGTGAGCTGTTCGTGGCGAAGGGCTACGCCGCCACCCCTACCGAGGAGATCGTCGCCCGCGCCGGGGTCACCCGGGGCGCCCTCTACCACCACTTCCGCGACAAGGCGGCGCTGTTCCGCGCGGTCATGAACGAGGTGGCGGGCGAGGTCGCCGCGGAGCTCGTCACGCGCGAACTCGCCCGCGGCGCCGGTCGGCCCGGCGACGCGTGGCAGCAGTTGCGCCAAGGCCTGCAAACCTACCTGGACGTGTGCATCCACAGCGACTTCCAGCGGGTCGTGCTGATCGACGGCCCGACTGCGCTAGGTCACGAAGCGTGGGGCGAGCTGATCGAGCGGCACGGCCACAGCCTGCTGGCGCAGTGGCTGCGCAAGGCGGTCGACGAAGGGCAGATCCCGGCGCTGCCGATCACTGCGCTGACCCGCCTGATCGGCTCACTGATCTCAGAGGCCAGTCTGTACATCGCGCTCGCCGCGGAGCCCACCGCGGCGCGACAGGAGGTAGGTGCAGCCCTGGACGGGATCCTGTCCGGGCTGCACCGCACCCGCCGGCTCGAACCGCCACCGACCGCCGCGGATCCGTGACCTGGTGACACGACCGCAGCGATCAGGTCAGAGCACCTCCTTGGGTAGCTGGAACCGGATGGACTCGGTCGCGACGCGGTGCTCGGACACCTGCACCGGGCCCAGCCCCCGCAGCGCCTCGACGAGCTCGTCGACGAGCACGGGCGGTGCGGACGCCCCAGCGGTGATGCCGATGGTCCTGGCACCCGCCAGCCAGCGCAGATCCACGTCGGAGGCGTCCTCCACCAGGTGCGCGGCGGTACCGTGCCGCTGCGCGGTCTCCACCAGCCGCCGGGAGTTCGACGAGTTCGCCGACCCGATGACGAGCACCAGGTCGGCTTCCTCCGCGACGGCCCGCAACGCGGCCTGGCGGTTGGTGGTGGCGTAGCAGATGTCGTCGCTGTCGGGGCCCGACAACGCCGGGAAGCGTTCCCGCAGCACCTCGAGGATGTCCGCGGACTCCTCCACCGACAACGTCGTCTGCATGAGGTAGGTGACCCGTTCCGGATCCGGCACCTCGACCCGCATCGCGTCGGCCACCGACTCGACGAGCACGATCTGCCCGGGTGCCTCGCCGAGGGTCCCCTCGGTCTCCTCGTGGCCGGCGTGGCCGATGAAGAAAACGGTCCCCTCCGACCGGCTGAAGCGCCGGGCCTCCGCGTGCACCTTGGCGACCAGCGGGCAGGTGGCGTCGACGACGTCGAGGCCGCGCCGGGCTGCCTCGCTGCGAACGGTCGGGGAGACCCCGTGGGCGGAGAACACCGTCGTCGCCCCGTTGGGCACCTCGTCGAGCTCCTCGACGAAGACCGCGCCACGCTCGGCGAGGTCGGCCACGACGTGGGCGTTGTGGACGATCTGCTTGCGGACGTACACCGGTGCGCCGCGGCGGGCCAGCAGCGCCTCGACGACGTCGATCGCGCGTTCCACCCCGGCGCAGAACGACCGCGGCGACGGCAGCAGCAGGCGCCGCCGGCCGACCGCGTCAGCCCACTCTCGCAGCGCTGGCCCGACCTCCCGCAGTTGGCGCAGCGCCCGCAACGCCCGGCCCGGGGTGCCCAGGCCGGCCAGCGGGTCGCGAGGGGTGTCGACGACGACCCGCACGACGGCCAGCGCCCGGTCGCCGGCGGCGGCGGCCAGCATCGCGGACTCCATGTCGACCGCGAGCGCCCCGGAGTGCTCCAGTTCCCGGTACTCCGCCCCGCGCACCAAGTGGTCGCGGGTAGCGATCGGACCGCAGTGGACCGTGAACCCGCACCGCCGCAGCGCTCCCGCCAGCAGCGGCGCCGACGGGCACACCACGCTCTGACCAGCCGCCCTGACCTCGTTGGCGACCACGACGTCACCGCTCTCGATGAGGTCGGTGACCGAGCCGCCCAGCCCGGCGACCACGACCGCGTCGACGTTGGCCGCGCCGATGACCGTCGCCCAGCGGGCGTTGCGTCGGGGACCGTACCCGGTACGCAGCACCGTCTCCCGGCCCAGGCTCGGGCGCAGCGCCCTGGCCTCGACGCCGAGTGGGGCGCAGACGAGCAGTCGGGTCATCTCCTGCCTCCCGGGTCGTACCGCCCACTGAGGTAACGACCTAGCGCACAGACCGGGAACACCAGGCGGTACAGGTGGTAGTTGATGTAGAAGTCGCCGGGGAACCCGGTCCCCGTGTACAGATCCTCGTCCCACGTGCCGTCCGCCCGCTGGGTGCCGGCAAGCCAGGCGACAGCGCGGCGCACCGGCTCGCTGTCGTGCCGGCGCAGCGCGAGCAGCGCCAGCAGCGCCCACGCCGTCTGGGAGGCGGTGGACGTGCCGCGGCCGATCCATTCGGGGTCGCGGTAGGAGCGCATGTCCTCACCCCAGCCGCCATCGGCGTTCTGGTGCGCCTCCAGCCAGCGGGCTGCCGCGAGCAGCGCCGGGTGGTCGACGGGCAGACCGGCGGCCACCAACGCCGGGACGGCCGCGCCGGTGCCGTAGACGTGGTTGGCGCCCCACCGCCCGAACCACGAGCCGCCGGGCTCCTGGTGGGAGAGCAGCCAGGTCACGCCGCGGCGCACCGCGAGGGCCTCGCCGTGGCCGAGCTCGCACAGCGCCTCGACGACGTGCGCCGTCACATCCGCGGACGGCGGGTCGATGACCGCCCCGAAGTCGCAGAACGGCAGCTTGGTGATCACCTCGTGGGTGTTGTCGGCGTCGAAGGCGGCCCAACCCCCGTCCCGGGACTGCATGCCCAGCAACCAGGCCACACCGCGGCGGACGGCGGGAGCATCCGCCGCGACGCCGGCCCGGCGAAGCGCGAGCAGGACCTCGGCGGTGTCATCGGTGTCCGGGTAGCCGTCGTTCTCGAACTCAAACGCCCAGCCCCCCGGTGGGGTGTCGGGCCGGCGCACCGCCCAGTCCCCCCGGACCGTGATCTCCTCGCCCAGCACCCACCGGGCAGCCCGGGCGATGGCCGGGTGCTCTGCCGGCACCCCGGCGTCGGCGAGTCCCACCATGGCCAACACGGTGTCCCAGACGGGAGACTGGCAGGCCTCCAGCCGGCGCGCCGTGCCCGCCGGCCCGGGCTCCCGGATCAGGAACCGCTCCAGGCCCGCCAGCCCGGCACGGATCACCGGGTGGTCGAGTGCGTACCCGAGCAGGTGCAGCGCCAGCAGGGAGTAGACCCACGGTGGCTGGATGCCGCCCCACGAGCCGTCCGCCTCCTGGCGGGCCACGATCCACTCCACGGCACGCCGCTCGGCATGGCGGCGGAGCCAGCGCACCGGGCGGCGCTGGTAACGCTGCAGCAGCCCGTCCAGCGTCCAGAACGCCCGTCCCCACGACAACAGCGGCCCTTGCCGCGGTGGGGCCGTGCCGGTGCACAGCTCCGTGGTGCTCACGCCCAGGTGGCGGCGGGGCCTGCGGGTGCACACCACCGTGAGCGGCACGATCGTCTGGCGTGCCCAGCAGGCCCAGTCGGCGACGTTGAGCGGCATCCAGGGCGGCAGCAGTACGAGCTCAGGGGGCATCGCCGGCAGGTCGTCCCAGGACCACTCGCCGAACATCGCGAGCCAGATCCGGGTGAAGACGCGGGTGGACTCCACGCCGCCGTGGGCGAGGATCCACTCCCGTGCCCGTGCCATGTGGGGTGCGTCGACGTCGTCGCCGGCGAGCTTGAGCGCGACGTAGGCCTCGACGGACGTGGACAGGTCGCCGGGACCGCCGAAGAACGCCGCCCAGGTACCGTCCTCGCGCTGCTGGGAGCGGATCCAGCGGGCCGCCTCGGCGGTCTCGGTCGCGGTGCGGATGCCGAGGAACTGCCGCAGCAGCAGGTCCTCGACATCCATCGTCACGTTGGTCTCCAGCTCGCCCTTCCACCAGCCGTCCGGGTGCTGCAGGCCGAGCAGGTGGTCCCGCGCGGCCGCCAGCGCGGCAGCACCCGCGTCCTCGGAGCCGGCCGCGGCTTCGAGGGTCGATCGCTGTGTCACAGCTGCCTCCGCACGATGAACCCGCCCAGCTCGATCAGCATGTCCGCCGCGGCGCCGTCGGTCACGACCGACCGCAGCCGCCGCTCCGCGGCGCCCAGCCGGCGCTCGCACTCCTCCCGCACCCAGTCCCGGGAGCCGGCAGCCACCACACACTCCGCCGCCTCGCGCAGCTCCTGCTCGGTCAGCGTGCCCGGCTGGCGGTACAGCTCGGCGAGCCGGCGGCCGTGGGAGGTTCCCGAGGTCAGCGCGTGCACGATCGGCACCGACTTCTTGCGCGTTCGCAGGTCCGACAGCACCGGCTTCCCGGTCCGCTGCGGGTCGCCCCACAGCCCGAGCAGGTCGTCGACGAGCTGGAACGCCACTCCGAGCTCGGCCCCGAAAACCGCCAGCCCGTCGACCACCGTCGGCGGGGCGAGCACCAGCTGGGCGCCGATCCGGGTCGCGCAGGAGAGCAGCGCGCCGGTCTTGGCGGTCACCATCCGCAGGCACTCCCCGAGCGTGACGTCCATGCGGTTCTCGAAGTCCAGATCGGCGGCCTGCCCCGCGACGAGCGCCCCGGTCGCGGCGAACAGGGTGCGCGCGGCGGCGGCGGCGGCCGGGGAGGCGTCCTCCAGCACCAGCTCGCCGGCCAGCGCGAGCAATCCGTCGCCGGCCAGCACGGCGGCGCTGCGGCCGAACACCCGCCACGCGGTGGGCCGGTGGCGGCGCTCGGTGTCGCCGTCCATGAGGTCGTCGTGCAGCAGCGAGAAGTTGTGCACCAGCTCCACTGCCGCGGCCCCCGCCACCGCCGCGTCCGGGTTTCCGCCCCCGGCCCGGGCCGCGGCCAGCGTCAACGCAGGCCGGATCGCTTTACCGGGGCTGCCGGCCGGCGCGCCCGAGACGTCGGTCCACCCGAAGTGGTAGCCGACGACCCGCCGGGTGTCGCGGTCCAGCCGGTCCACCGCCTTGCGCAGCACCGGATCGACCAGCTCGCGGGCAGTGACGACGGAGGCGGGCAGGGCCGTCATGCGGTCACCTCGACGGGTCGGCCGGAGCGGCCGGCGGCCGTCCCGAGGACGGCCGCCGCGGCCGACTCGCCACTGCGCACGGCACCCTCCATGGTGTCGGGCCATCCGGTGTCGGTCCACGCACCGGCGAGCGCGAGGCCGGGCAGCGCCGTGCCGGCGGGTGGGCGCAGCCGACGGGTTCCCGGGGCCTGGCGGAAGGTCGCTCTCGGTTCCCTGGTGACGAACGAGTCGGTCACCTCCGCCTGTGCCGCGCCCGGGAAGAGCCCGCAGAGGGCGGGCAGCAGGGTCGCGAGCAACGCGCCGGTCCGCTCCGCCAGTTCGGCGGCAGCTGCGGACAGCGACACTGCGAGGTACTGGCCCGAGGGTGCCCCGGCGACCGCCGTGCGGTCGAAGATCCACTGCAGCGGCGAGCCGACGACCCCGGCGAAGGGCAGGTCGGTGACTGGCCGGTCGAACACGACGTGCGCGTTGACGATGGGGGAGGCGCCCAGCGCGGCCCAACTGGCGACCCCCGGCAGGTCGAGTCCGTCGAGCAGGGCGGCCGCCGCCTGGTGTGGGACCGCGACCACCACCGCGTCAGCCGCCACCGCAGCCCCACCGGCGACCACCACGAGGTAGCCGTCGCCGGTGCGGCGCAGGCCGGTGGCTCTGGTGCGCAGCCGCACCGAGGCGCCGGCCGCGGTCAGGGCACGCTGCGCCGCCTCACCGTGCAGCTCGCCCAGCGGCAGCAGCGGCACGCCGAGGTCGCCAGCTTCGGCGTCGTCGAGCAGCCCGGTGCGGAACACCTTGACGGCCAGCGCCAGCGAGGCGTCGGCGGGCGCTGCGTTGAGCGCGGCAACGGTGAACAGACCCCACAGCGCCTCGATGACCTCCGCCGGCTCGCGGCGCCCTGCCAGCCATTGCCCGAAGCTCATCGCGTCCAGCGCCGGGTCGTCCGGGTCGAGACGGCGCAGCGCGAGGCCGGTGCGCGCGGCGGCCAGCCGCTGCGCCGGGCGTAACAGGCGGTGGCCGAGCAGGGCGGGCGCGAGGTGGGCGGGTGCCGGCAGCCCGGTGCGCCGCAGCACCGTGCGCGCACCGTCCGGCCGCAGCAGGGGGACGGCGAAGCGGCGCTGCACATGGACGTGCCGGGTCATGCCGAGCCGTCCCAGCAGGGCGCGGTAGGCGGTGTAGCAGCGCAAGAACACGTGCTGCCCGGTGTCGACGGATAACCCGCCCCGGCGGAACGAGGAGGTCGCGCCACCGAGGCGGGGCCGTGCCTCCAGCAGGGTCACCTCGCAGCCGGCGTCGCGGCACCGCAACGCCGCTGTGATGCCGGCGAGGCCGCCGCCGACGACGACGGTGGCGGGGCTCACGGCGGCATCCCCGCCAACGAGCGCACCGCCACGGCCGTCTTCTGCCAGCCGGACAGCGACATGCGACCGCGGACCGCGACCTCCGGTGCGGCTGCGATCCGGTGCAGCAGCCGGTGGTAGATCCCGGCCATCGCGGCGCAGCAGGCCCGGCTGCGCCGGTCGATGAGCGGCAGCAGCCGCAGGCCGGTGGAGTACCAGCTCTCGGCTCGCTGAGCCTCGAAACGGACCAGGGCGGCGAGGTCGGCTGCCACGTCGGCGAAGCCGCCGTCCGGGCCGAGCGTCAGGGTCACACCGAACCGGGCCAGATCCTCGTCAGGCAGGTAGACCCGCCCCTTGCGCCGGTCCTCCAACAGGTCGCGCAGGATGTTCGTGAGCTGCAAGGCGATTCCCAGGGCGTCGGCCAGCGGCTCAGCCAGCCTGGGGTCCGGGGTACCGAACACGCCGAGCGAGAGCCGGCCGATGGAGCCGGCGACGCAGTGGCAGTAGTGGGCCAGCTCGTCGAAGCTCCGGTACGCGGTGCCCCGCACGTCGGCCTCGCAGCCTTCGACGAGCTCGTCGAAGGCCGCCAGCGGGATCGACATGTGGGTCGAGGCGTGCGCCAAGGCGACGAGCACCGGGTCAGGGGAGTCGAAGCTCGCGCGGTGCACGTCGTCGCGGGCCTGCGCGAGCAGGCTGAGCTTGCGCTCGGCCGGCAGTTCCCCGTCACCGATGTCGTCGACGCGCCTGGCGAATGCGTACACCGCCGAGAGCGCGAACCGCTTGGGTTCGGGCAGCAGCCGGATGCCGTAGGAGAAGTTGCGGGCCTGGCTGCGGGTGATCTGCTCGCAGTGCTCGTAGGCGCTGCGCACCCCGGCCAGCGTCGTCATCGCCGGCCTCCCGTGGCGGCCAGCCGGGCCCATTCGGCGAGCAGCCGCCCCTTCCCGGGCCGGATGTCGGCGGCGAGCACGTCGTGACCCGCCCGCCGCAACGCCGCGGCGGTGGCCCGCCCACCCCCGACGTAGCCCGCCACGGCCACCCGGCCCAGCCCGTGCAGCGTTCCCACCAGGGCGGCACCCTCGTCGAGCAGGTCAACGGCGCGGTCCACCTGGCGGCGCACCGCGCCGCGCAGCGCGGGGGACGTCGTCGCGGCGGACAGGTCGGCCTCGCAGGCGCCGGCCTCCGCGAGATCGGCCTGCGGCAGGTACACCCGGCCGCGGCGGAAGTCCTCGCCGACGTCCTGGCAGTGCTCCAGCACCTGCAGTCCCGTGCAGATCCGGTTGGACAGCGCCACCCGATCGGGAGTGGCGGCACCGAAGACCATGAGCACCATTTCGCCGACCGGGTCGGCGGAGAAGGTGCAGTACTCGACCAGGGATTCGAAGCTCGGGTAGCGGACCTGCCTCTGGTCGCGCCGGTTGGCCTCGACGAGCCGGGCGAGCGGCCCGCGGGGGATGCCGCAGGAGACCACGGTGCCGCGCAGCGAGCGCACCGGGGCCAGCTCGGGGAGGATGTCTCGGTAGAGCCGGTCCAGATCCGCGTCGACCCGGTCCAGCTTCGCGAGCCGCTGGTCCGGGTCCTCCGCCGGCTCGTCGCCGATGTCGTCGACGAAGCGGGCGTAGCCGTACAGGGCGAGCAGGTGCGACCGCACCCGGGCCGGCAGCAGCCGGGTGGCGACCGGGAAGTTCTCCGAGCCGGCCCGGGAAAGCACCGCCCCGGTCGATGGCAGCGGGGCCGACGGCACCGGGCGGGCTGGCCCACCAGTGCCCGGGGGACCCGCCGCGACCGGCGCCATGGACCGTCTCCCGCCTGCCGTCGCGAGACGGCTTCCCAGTCTTGCCGATGATCCCAGCCTTACCGATCACATAACTTTGCCGGTGATCGTATGGCACACGTCGGCCGTCGGGTCAAGGCGGCCTGCGCCCGCCGGGTCGCCGTCGGCCACGTCATACCCTTGCCCATATGCAGCCGTGGTCAACCGTGCCCGTGCCCAGGGTCGCAGGGGCGCCTGTGCCGTTGCGGCTCTACGACACCGCCACCGCCCGGGTCCGACCGGTGACGCCGGGGCGGACCGCCCTCATGTACGTGTGCGGGATCACCCCCTATGACGCGACCCACCTGGGCCACGCCGCAACCTACACGGCTTTCGACCTGATCAACCGGCTGTGGCGGGACGGCGGTCACGACGTGCACTACGTGCAGAACGTCACCGACGTCGACGACCCGCTGCTGGAGCGCGCCCGGCGGGACTCCGCCGACTGGGTCGTCCTCGGGATGCGGGAGACGGCGTTGTTCCGCGAGGACATGGAGGCGCTGCGGGTGGTCCCGCCGCGCGACTTCGTCGGTGCCGTCGAAGCCATCCCCGAGATCGTCGAGATGGTCGCCAAGCTGCTGGCCGCCGGGGTCGCCTACCGCGTCGAGGACACCGGGCACGCGGACATCTACTTTGACCGCTCGGCCACACCGACCGTCGGTTACGTCTGCGGTTGCGGCGAGGCGAGGATGCTCGAGCTGTTCGCGGAGCGCGGCGGGGACCCGGACCGGCGCGGCAAGCGGCACCCGCTGGACCCGGTGCTGTGGCGCAGCGTCCGGGAAGGGGAGCCGTCCTGGGACTCCGAGCTCGGGCCGGGGCGGCCGGGCTGGCACGTCGAGTGCGCGGCGATCGCGTTCAACCGGCTCGGCCCGCAGCTCGACGTCCAGGGCGGTGGGTCGGACCTCGCCTTTCCGCACCACGAGTTCGGGGCCGCCCACGTCGAGGTCCTCACCGGCATCCACCCGTTCGCCCGGCACTACGGCCACGCCGGGATGATCGCGCTGGACGGCGCCAAGATGTCGAAGTCCCGGGGCAACCTGGTGTTCGTGTCCCGGCTGCGGGCCGACGGGGTCGACCCGATGGCGCTGCGGCTGGCGCTGCTGTCGGGCCACTGGCGGTCGGACCGCTCGTGGACACCGGATCTGCTGGCGGCCGGCCAGGCGCGGCTGGCCCGCTGGCGGGAGGCGACGACGCTGCCGGCCGGCCCGGACGCCGCGCCCACCGTGGCGCTGCTGCGCGCCCGCCTGGCCGACGACCTGGACAGCCCGGAGGCGCTGGTGGCCGTCGACACCTGGGTGGAGGAGGCCCTGAGCGGTCACGGTCACGGTCGCGACCCCGATGCGCCCGCCGCGCTCCGAACAGCCGTCGACGCCCTGCTCGGCGTGGCGCTGTAGCCCGGCGTTCCTCGCTCGGCCGGGGAGCGCTCAGCCGGCGCGGCGGACGGCCCTGACCACGAAGACGGCCCGTCGCCTGAGGGTGTGCCTGGCGACCCGCACGTCGTCGAAGCCGGCCGCCCGGCACTCGACGGCGAAGGCCGCCGCCTGCGGGTGGGTCCACCCGTGGCTGGCGAGCCCGGTGGCGCCGGGGCGCACGCACCGTTCGATCGCGAGAAGCTGCCCTCCGGGTGCGAGCGCTCGCCCTGCCTCGGCGATCCCCGCGGCGACGTCCGTCCAGTGGTGCGCGCTCGCCAGTGACCACAGGACCGTCGCCGAACCGTCCGGCTGCCGCAGGTCTTCCGCGGCGCCCTCGGCCCAGGTGATGGCGGGCCGGGCGCGGGTCAACGCCCGAGCGAGCCGGAGCATCACGGGTGCCGGATCCACCCCGGTCACGCGTGCCCCGCGGCGGGCGGCTTCCCTGACGGCGCTACCCGGGCCGCAACCGACGTCGATGACCCGGTCCGCAGCCGACACAGCGGCCAGGTCAGCGGCGAGGCGAGCGACGCCGCCCCGCCCGACGACCATCGTGAGCCCGACCAACAGTCCGGTCATCCCGGTGAAACCGGGATGACCGACGTGACGGTTGACTGCGCCCGCTGACGACCTGGTCATCGGTGATCCCTCATCGGCGTGGTCATGGGCCTCACCCTGCGGCTTCGCTGGCCCGAGAGCTGCGTCAGCTCACCCTACCAAGATCGCTCAGTGGGGGGCTGCCGCTCGTCGTGACCGCCGAGTGGTCAGCACCGGCCCGGAGCGTTCCCGCTCGCAACGAGTTGCGACCCGTTGTGCTTGGCAGGGAACCGGGCTGGCAGCCTGCGCGTCGCAAGGTCTGTCCACATCCGAGATGAAGGGTCTTCAGGCAGATGGCTGGTGGTTACGGCACCTCGACCGAGCAGATGCAGCAGGCTGCCCGACACGTGAACGACGTCAACGACCGGGTGCAGGGCCAGTTGTCGTCGCTGATGTCAGGGCTGGCGCCGCTGGAAGGGGCCTGGCAGGGCCCGGCGGCTACCGCGTTCCAGACCCTGATCCAGCGCTGGAACGAGGACGCTCGGAGGCTCAACCAGGCGCTGCAGGGGATCGGCGAGGCGATCCAGGGCTCGGCGCGGACCTACGGCCAGCAGGAAGAGGAGCAGGCGGCGGCGATGAACCGGATCACGGAGGCGCTGGGCTGAGCAGCGTCACGACCAACGGGTGGGCGGACGGGTGAGCGAGGAGGCTTTTCCGATGTCAGACATCAAGGTGACGTTCGGCGAGATCCAGGACGCCCAGGCGAACATCGCCGCCACGTCCCAGCGGATCAACCAGGAGCTCGAGGACCTCCGGCGGTTCCTGCAGCCGATGGTTTCGAGCTGGACCGGCCGGGCCGCCGAGGACTACCAGTCCAAGCAGCGGCAGTGGGACCAGGCCGCGACCGACCTCGATCAGGTGCTGGCTCAGATCGGCACCGCCCTCGGCCAAGCCAACCAGAACTACCAGCAGGCCGAGCGGGCCAACGCGCAGCGCTGGAGCTGACCGAGCGGACACGGCAAGGGTCCCGGCTCCCGCTTTGACCCGTTTCGAGCGGGCCGGGTAGCCTCGGCTCCACGTTGTGCGGTGCGTGACGTCCCGCGCCGCTCGCGCGTCTCCCGACGCTCCAGATGGTCCAGGAATGACGAGGTAACCTCCGTGCGCACGTACAGCCCGAAGCCCGGCGAGATCACCCGCTCGTGGCACGTCATCGACGCCACGGACGTCGTGCTCGGCCGGCTGGCCAGCCAGACGGCCATCCTGCTGCGTGGCAAGCACAAGCCGACCTATGCGCCGCACGTCGACACCGGCGACTTCGTCGTCATCGTCAACGCCGAGAAGATCGTGGTGTCCGGTGACAAGCGCGAGACCGGGTTCGTCTACCGGCACAGTGGTTACCCGGGCGGCCTGCGTCGCCGCTCGATCGGAGAGATGATCGAGCGGCAACCGGCGCGGCTGGTCGAGAGGGCCGTGCGGGGGATGCTGCCCAAGAACCGGCTCGGTCGGGCGATGGGCCGCAAGCTCAAGGTCTATGCCGGCCCGCAGCACCCGCACGCCGCGCAGCAGCCGGTGCCTTTCCAGATCGGTCAGGTCGCCCAGTGACCGCGACAAGCACCGCGTCGAGTACACCGAGTGAGGACCGCGTGAGCACTGCCGCCCCCGAGAAGGCCACTGCCCCCGAGAGGACCCCCGCTCCCGAGAAGGCCACTGCCCCCGAAAAGGCCGCCCCGGCCAGGCCCGGCACCGGCGACAAGCTGGTGCAGACAGTGGGCCGTCGCAAGCAGGCGGTCGTGCGGGTGCGACTGGTCGCCGGCAGCGGCGGGTTCCACCTCAACGGCAAGAACCTTGAGGTCTACTTCCCGAACAAGGTCCACCAGCAGCTCGTCCGTGAGCCGCTCGTCACCGCCGAGCGCACCGAGAGCTTCGACATCTACGCCACCCTGTCAGGTGGCGGCATCTCCGGACAGGCCGGAGCGCTACGGCTCGCGATCGCCCGGGCGCTGGTGGAGTTTGACGCCGATGACCGTCCGGTGCTCAAGAAGGCCGGCTTCCTCACCCGCGACCCCCGGGTCAAGGAGCGCAAGAAGTACGGTCTGAAGAAGGCGCGCAAGGCGCCGCAGTACAGCAAGCGCTGAGTTGACGCGGCTCTTCGGGACCGACGGCGTTCGAGGCATGGCCAACGCCGATCTGACCCCTGAGCTGGCGCTGGCGCTGGCGCTGGCCGCCGCGCAGGTGCTCGCCGAACGCGTCCCGGACCGCCGCCCAGTGGCGGCACTCGGCCGGGATCCGAGGGCCAGCGGCGAGATGCTCGAGGCGGCCGTGGCAGCCGGGCTGACCTCCGCCGGCACCGACGTGGTGCGGCTGGGAGTGCTCCCCACACCGGCCGTGGCGCACCTGGTGGTCGACCTCGGCGCCGACCTCGGCGTCATGATCTCGGCATCGCACAACCCGATGCCCGACAACGGCATCAAGCTCTTCGCGGCCGGAGGGCACAAGTTGCCCGACCCGGCCGAGGACGAGATCGAGGCGCGGCTGGCCCAGCCCGCCGTCCGTCCCACCGGTGCGGGCGTCGGCCGGCTCCGCGAGCTGCCGGATGCGGTGGACCGCTATGTCGACCACCTGCTGCTCGCCACCCCTGCCCCGCTGTCCGGGCTGCGGGTCGTCGTCGACTGCGCACACGGGGCGGCCTCGACGGCGGCGCCCGCGGCCTATGCGCGGGCTGGGGCCGAGGTGGTCGCACTGCACGCCGCCCCGGACGGGATCAACATCAACGACGGCTGCGGCTCCACGCACCTGCAAGCGCTGCGGGCCGCCGTCATCGCACACGGTGCCGACCTCGGCATCGCGCACGACGGGGACGCCGACCGATGCCTCGCGGTGGCGGCTGACGGCTCCGATGTGGACGGTGACCAGATCATGGCCGTGCTCGCGCTGGCCATGTCGGAGGACGGCGAGCTGGCTGCGGACACCCTGGTGACCACCGTGATGAGCAACCTCGGGCTGTACCTCGCCATGCGCTCAGCCGGGATCACGGTGCGCACCACGGCTGTCGGGGACCGCTACGTGCTCGAGGAGTTGCGGGCCGGCGGCTACTCCCTGGGCGGCGAGCAGTCCGGGCATCTCGTGCTGCCGAGGTACGCGACGACCGGCGACGGGCTGCTCACCGCACTGCGGCTGATGTCCCGCATGACGGCCACCGGCACGCCGCTGGCCGAGTTGGCCGCGGTGGTGACCCGGCTGCCGCAGGTGCTGCTCAACATCCCGGTCGCCGACAAGGCGGCGGTGACCGTGTCGCTGGCCGTGTCGGAGGCCGTCGCCGCCGCGCGGGCCGAGTTGGGGGAGACCGGCCGGGTGTTGCTGCGGCCCTCGGGCACCGAGCAGCTCGTGCGGGTGATGGTCGAGGCGCCGAGCCGCGACGCCGCGGAAAACCTTGCCCACCGGCTGGCGGTCGCGGTCGCCTCAGCTTAGGTCGTTCACCAGTGGCTCGTGCGCTCTTGTGCCGGTCCGGGGTAGGAAGCGACGGTGAGCATGAGGATCGGATACAAGGCGTCGGCCGAGCAGTTCGGCCCGCGGGAGCTGGTGGAGTTCGCGGTGCTCGCCGAGGAACGCGGGTTGGACAGCGTGCTCGTCAGCGACCACTACCAGCCGTGGCGACACCGCCAGGGACATGCCCCGTTCTCCCTCGCGTGGATGAATGCCGTCGGGGAGCGCACTTCCCGGGCGGTGATCGGCACGAGCGTGCTCACACCCACCTTCCGCTACCACCCCGCGGTCATCGCGCAGGCGTTCGCCACCATGGCCTGCCTCTACCCGGACCGGATTCTGCTCGGCGTGGGCACCGGCGAGGCCATGAACGAGGTAGCCGTCACCGGCGTCGAGTGGCCGCGGTTCCCGGAGCGCTTCGCCCGGCTGCGGGAGGCGGTCGACCTGATGCGGGCACTGTGGCGCGACGAGCGCGTCACCTTCGAGGGCACCTACTACCGCACCTCGAACGCCACCGTGTACGACCGTCCGGCGCGCCCGGTGCCGGTGTACGTCGGCGCGGGCGGCCCCCAGGTGGCCAGGTACGCCGGCCGCGCGGCCGAGGGGTTCATCTGCACCAGCGGCAAGGGGACCGAGCTCTACACCGCCACGTTGCTGCCGGCCGTCGCCGAGGGCCTCGCCGCCGCCGGTCGGGACCCGGACTCGATCGACCGCATGATCGAGGTCAAGCTGTCTTACGACCCTGACCCGGAGGCCGCGCTGCGCAACACCCGATTCTGGGCGCCGCTCGCGCTGACCCAGGAACAGAAGGCACACCTCGAGGACCCGGTGGAGATGGAACGCGCAGGCGATGAGCTGCCGATCGAGCAGGTCGCCAGCCGCTGGATCGTGTCGTCCGACCCGGACGAGGCCGTCGAGAAGATCAAGCCGTACGTCGACGCCGGGTTCAGCCACCTGGTGTTCCACGGACCCGGCCACGACCAGGACCGCTTCCTGTCGGTGTTCGCCCGCGACGTCATGCCCCGGCTGCGCGCCCTGCGGGATTGAGTGACACGTCCCACCGATCGGGGACCGCGCCGGCAGGGACGCGACGTAGGCTGCCAGGGTGCACCCGCTGCTCTCGCTCCCGCTCGATGCGCTGACGGCCAGGGCGAGGTCGGTGCGGGCGGCTGCGCACGGCACCAGGGTGACCTTCTCGCCCAAGGTGTTCGTCCCGCTGACGCGGCTGTGCCGGGACCGCTGCGGCTACTGCACCTTCGCCACCGTGCCGGCGCACCTCCGGCGCCCGTACCTCACCCCGCCGGAAGTGCTGGCGATCGCCCGGCAGGGGGCGCAGGCGGGCTGCCACGAGGCGCTGTTCACCCTGGGCGAAGCACCCGAGGAGCGCCACCCGGTGGCCCGGCAGTGGCTGGCCGACCACGGGTACGGGTCCACCGTGGACTACCTCGCGGCGATGTGCGCCCTGGTGCTCGACGAGACCGGCCTGCTGCCGCACGCCAACGCCGGCGCGCTGGGTGCCGCCGAACTGGCACGGCTGCGCGCGGTGGCACCCAGCCAGGGGATGATGGTGGAGTCGCTGTGCCCCGACCTGACCGCGCACCGCGGCGCGCCGGACAAGGCTCCGGCCCGCCGGCTGTCCACCCTGTATGCCGCAGGAGAGCTGGCGATCCCGTTCACCACCGGGATCCTGGTGGGTATCGGGGAGACGCCAGCGGACCGGCTCGCCGCGCTGGAGGCGATCGCGCAGGCGCACCGCCGCCATGGGCACGTCCAAGAGGTGATCGTCCAGAACTTCCTGCCCAAGCCCGGCACGGCGATGCGGGACGCGCCACCGTGCCCGCAGCCCGACTTCCTGCAAGCGGTCGCGCTGGCCCGCCTCGTGCTGCCGCCCGAGGTGCACCTGCAGGCGCCGCCCAACCTCTCCGACGACCTGGGCCCGGTGCTCGACGCCGGGATCGACGACTGGGGCGGGGTGTCGCCGCTGACCCCCGACCACGTCAACCCGGAGCGGCCATGGCCGGCCGTCGAGACGCTGCGCCGCGTCACCGAGTCCCGCGGCCTGGCGCTGGCGCCGCGGCTGACCGTGTACCCGTCCTACGCGCTGGCGCCGACGCGCTGGCTCGACCCCGGGCTGACCTTCGCGGTCCTGGACCGCTCCGACGCCGAGGGGCTGGCCCGCGACGACCCCGGGGCGGTGTGGCCAGAGTGCCATGCCGCGGCTGGGAACGTCGGCACCGGCGCGGAGGTCCTCCAGGTCGGACGCCGCTCGACCGCGTGGTACTCGGGGGCTGCCTCCCCGCCACCGCCGCCGCTGGTGCCGGCCCCGGCCCGGGCCACCGGAGCCGTGGCGGAGGTGCTCGACGGGGTGCGCGCCGGCGAGGTGCCGGGTGAAACGGAGCTGGTCACCCTGCTGTGCGCCCGGGGGCCAGAGGTGGCGGCCGTCGCCGCGCTCGCCGACGAACTGCGGGCGGCTGACGTCGGCGACGTGGTGACCTACGTGCGCAACCGAAACGTCAACTACACGAACGTGTGCACGTACCGGTGCCGGTTCTGTGGCTTCTCCAAAGGCCCGCTGTCGCTGAACCTGCGGGGGGCACCCTACCTGCTGACCGTGGACGAGATCGCGGAGCGGGCCGCGGAGGCGTGGCAGCGGGGCGCCACAGAGGTGTGCCTGCAGGGCGGCATCCATCCTCGCTTCGACGGCGACTTCTACGTCGAGGTCTGCCGCGCGGTCAAGGCGGCCGCTCCGGACATCCACGTCCATGGTTTCACTGCGCTGGAGGTGACCGAGGGCGCCCGGCGGCTTGGGGAGCCGCGCCTGGACTACCTTCGGCGGCTGCGCGGTGCCGGGCTGCGCTCGCTGCCCGGCACCGCCGCGGAGATCCTCGACGACGAGGTCCGGGCGGTGCTCTGCCCGGACAAGCTCAACACCGAGGAGTGGCTGGAGTGCCATCGGGAGGCGCACTCACTCGGGCTGCGCTCCAACGTCACCATCATGTTCGGATCGGTGGAGGCGCCGGTGCACTGGGCACGCCACCTGCTCCGGACCCGTGAGCTGCAGGCGACTACGGGCGGCTTCACCGAGTTCGTCGGGCTGCCGTTCGTCCACATGGCCGCCCCGATCTACCTCAAGCGTGCCTCCCGTCGCGGCCCGACCTGGCGCGAGATCATCCTCGTGCACGCGGTGGCGCGCATCGCCTACCGCGGGCTCATCGACAACGTGCAGGCCTCCTGGGTCAAGCTCGGGCCCACGGGGGTGCGGCAACTGCTGGCGGCCGGGGTCAACGATCTCGGCGGCACGCTCACGGACGAGAACATCAGCCGGGCGGCCGGCGCCGCCCACGGACAGGCCCTCGACACCGAGGGCTTCGCCGCGATCGTCGAGCCGGTGGGGCGTCGCCTGGTGCAGCGCACCACGCTCTACCAACGTATCGGTCTGGCAACGGCCGGGGCGTCCTGACCGTGATGTGGCCGTACCGGCTGCGGTGCGCCGCGGCCGTGCTCGCCGCCGGGCTCCTGGGTGCCGGTTGCGGTGGCCCCCTGGCGGCCGGGCCGGCTCCCACCCGTCCGACCATCCCGGCGTCCCTGACGGGCACGCCGACCGGCAGCAACGCACCGCCCGCCAGCAACACCCCACTGGCCGGCAGCAACGCACCGCCGTCCCCGGCGGCAGGTCCGATCGGTTGCGCCAAGACCCGGCTGGCCGCCATGGCCACCCGAACCCGGATCGGACAGCTCTTCCTCCTCGGCGTGCCGGCCACCGGCCTGGCAGCCAGCAGAACGGTGATCACCCGCTCGGCGCCTGGCGGGGTGTTCCTCACCGGCCGCAGCACGACGGGGGTGGCTGCCACGGCGGCCGTGACCACCGCGGCGCAGCAGGTCGGTACCGCGGCCAGCGGCGGCGTCGGCATGTTCGTCGCCGCGGACCAGGAGGGCGGGAAGGTCCAGGTGCTGTCGGGGCCGGGGTTCTCCGACATGCCCTCGGCGAGCGTGCAGGGAGGCTGGTCCGCGACCCGGCTGCAGGCGGCCGCCGCCACCTGGGGACGTGAGCTGCGCGCCGCCGGGGTCAACGTCGACCTCGCCCCGGTCGCGGACACGCTGTCGGCCACGCTGGGCACCGCGAACGCCCCGATCGGGCGCTACGGCCGGGCCTTCGGCACCGACCCCGGCACCGTCTCCGCCGCCGTGACAGCTTTCGTGCACGGAATGTCGCAGGCCGGCGTGACCAGCGTCGTCAAGCACTTCCCCGGGCTCGGGCGGGTGCGCGGCAACACCGACTACTCCTCCGGCGTCACCGACAGCCGGACCAGCCGGACCGACGCCGACCTCGCTCCGTTCCGCGACGGGGTGGACGCGGGCGCCGGCTGGCTCATGGTCTCCTCCGCCGTCTACTCGGAGATCGACCCGGGCCGTCCCGCCGTCTTCTCGCCGACCGTGCTGCAGGCCATGGTCAGGCAGGGGCTCGGCTTCTCCGGGCTGGTCGTGTCCGACGACCTCGGCAACGCGGCGCAGGTCGCCGCGGTGCCGCCGGGCGCCCGCGCGGTCGACTTCCTCGCCGCTGGCGGCGACGTGGTGCTCACCGCCAACCCGGCGACCCTCAGCGCGATGGTGGACTCCCTGGCCGCCGCGGTGGCAGGCGACCCCCGGCTCGCCGCCCGGGTCGCCGATTCAGAGCTGCGGATCCTGTCGGCCAAGGCCGCGCTCGGGCTCGTGCGGTGCGACCCAGCGATGCGCTGAGCGACGCTGGCACCAGGCCGGATACCCGTGTCGGGCACCGCGAGGACGCGCGGGACCGCCGGCCGATGCCAGGGGGGAGTGGGAGGAGGACGGTCCCCGCCTCGACGAGCACGGGTCAGCCCGGAACCGACATCGAGACGTCGGGACGCTTAGCGGCTGTCGCGAGTGGGCATGGCACCTGCCCAGACATGTGCACACCCTGGAGGCGATGATGGCACTGTTGCGCAGGCTCGCGGTCCTGGTCAGTGCGGCTGAGGCAGGCCGCCGCTACGCGAGGAACAATCCCCAGCAGGTGGGTCGGATGGCGGAGTCGGCCGCCCGCTTCGTCGACCGGCAGACCAAGGGCCGCTACCGCAGCCAGCTCGACGGTGTGGTTCGCAAGGTCCAGGAGGTCGCCGGGCAGCGTCCAGAGACCCGCCCCAGCCGCTCGCCGTGAGCCTTGGGCGCAGGTTTGGGGCGGTTGACCGGGGGTATTTCTTTACGCGGACGATCCCCCTCCGAAATGAGGTAACCAATGGGTGACACCGACCAGCAGGACATCGAGAGAGAGCACCGTCAGCAGACCGAGGGCCAGCAGCCGGGAGGGCGCGCCGCGCGCGGCCCGATCGCGAATCCGGGCAAGGCCGACCCGCAGGGTCCGGTCCCTCCGTACGAGGGCCGGACCGAGACCGGCGAGGAGGCGCAGGCAGGCGTCAACAAGGCATTCGACGCGTCGGAGGCCGGCGAGCCGGGTCCCGGCCGCGAAATGTCCGCGGAAGAGCGCGGAGGCGTCTCGGCGACCGACACCAGCGCCGCCAGCCCGCTCGGGGTGGGGGAGAGCACCACCCAATCGGGCGAAACCATGGGGCCGGGCGAGGACTTCGAGAAGCTCGGCACCAAGGGAGAGTCGCAGCGCCCGTACGGCAAGGCAGCGCCCGATGCGGAGAGCGGAGTGGGCGCCCAGGAGAACATCCAGGAGGACATGCCCGAGGTGCTGCGCGGGGACCAGGGCGGCTGAGAGTCGACGGCCCGCCCGTGGTTTGTGCGCCGGCGCAGCCGGGCACCAGGAAGGGTGCGAAGCCACGGGCGGGTCGGGACGCCCACCAGCACGAGGAAGGGCGTTCTCTGGTGTGGGTCTGGCTGCTGGTCCCGGTCTTCATCGGCTTCCTGGCGCTCTCCATGGCCTCTATGGAGACCCGACTGGACCGTCTCACGCCGCGTAAGACAACCCCTCGCGCGGCGAGCAGTGTGCTGGTAGCCAGCAGGGCACAGGCCCAACCCGGGGAGCCGCCGGCCGTCGAACGTGCCGCCGCCCTGGGACGTCCCAGGGC
>JAVKSM010000009.1:0-43248 GCA_039583705.1 Pseudonocardiaceae bacterium | reverse complement strand
GATCAGCGCAGGGCGAGCACGGACAGCGCCAGGCGGGCCGCGGCGCCGCCGGCGTCCTCGGCGGCGTCCAGCGCGCGGGGCACGTCGAGGTCGTCGGCGAGCGCGGCACCCACCTCCTCGACGGCGCCGCCTGCGCTCCCGGGGCGGGCGGCCGCGGCGTAGAGCCGCTCCAGCCGCCCGGCCGCCGCCGTCAGCGTGTCCGGCGTGTACTCCCAGGGCTGCGCCCACGGGCGGTCGAGCAGGAGCAACCGGAGCGCCGCGGCGGGATGGGTGCGCAGCAGGTCGCCGACGAGCACGAGGTTGGCCGCCGACTTGGCCATCTTCGCCCCGCCGACCAGCACGGTGCCCACGTGCAGCCAGGCCCGGGCGAAGGGCCGGACCCCGGTCACCGCCTCGGCCATCGCCGCCTCGTAGGCGTGGTGCGGGAAACGCAGGTCCGCGCCACCGGTGTGCAGGTCCAGCGCCGGCCCGAGCGTGGTCAGCGCCATGGCTGCGCACTCGGCGTGCCAGCCGGGCCGGCCCTCTCCCCACGGGCTGGGCCAGGCCGCCTCGCCGGGCCGCGCCGGCCGCCAGACCGCGACGTCGAACGGGTCGTCCTTGGCGAGGTCCTCCGGTCGGTCGCCGTACTCCGCGGCCAGCCGCAGCGCCCCGTCCCGGTCCAGGCCCGCCGACTCCGGGATCTTCTCGCCCCGGAAGTAGACCGTGCTGTCCCGCAGGTAGGCCCGGTCGGCGGCCAGCAGCGCGGACGCGAGCATGACGACGTGCGCCACGTGGTTGTGCGCCCGCGGCTCGTGGCTGGGCCGGCGCACGCCCAGTGCGGACATGTCCTGCTCGAAGTGGAACTGCCCTACGGCGGCGAAGCTGTCCGAGCGGCAGCCGGCCCGGGCGGCGGCCACGTCGAGGACGTCGTCCACGTCGGTGACGTTGCGGCAGACGTCGGCCTCGACGCCGAGATGGCGCAGCACGCGCACCGCCGCGTCCGCCCAGACGAACGTGGCGGCATGGCCGAGGTGGGTCGTGTCGTACGGGGTGATGCCGCAGACGTAGACCCTGGCCCGGCCGACCACCGGCAACGCGGCACCCTCCAGGGTGAGCACGGCCGTCAACGGCGCCGCCCCCGGGCCGCCCGGCGCAGTTGCAGGATGCGCCCGTAACCCGGGATCGCCACCAGCAGCACCCCGGCCACCGCGGCGAGCAGCAGCGCGACTCCCAGCGGGAGCTGCCCCTGGGCTCCGAAGTAGGAGACCCGGACCCGTTCCAGGTTCTCCAGGATGAAGACCAACAACAGCACGAGGACCACAGCGCCCAGGGTCAGCGCCACCCACAGCTTGCCCGTCCGGGTCGGCCGCAGCCCGGGCCGCCCCTGCCTGCCAGCCACCGCGGCCGGCGCCGACCCCGGAACGGACGCCGACCCCGGCGGCTGCCCGGGCGCCGCGGTCGCACCGCCGGTGGTCTCCTCGGCCCGTTGCTGCTCTGTCATCCCGCCGTCCTTCCTCCCGATGCCCCGCACTCCAGTATCCGCCGTTTCGCCGCCGGCGACGGTCACCGGTGGGACGGCCAGCAGGTCAGGCCGGGTGGGTAGGGGCGGGCAGGGGCGGGTAGCCCCGAGGCGTCACCATCCGCCCCGCCACCATCCGGGTGGTCGACGAGCCGACGACGACGACGGTCAGCATGTCGACGTCGGCGGGGTCGAACTCGCCGATCGGCGCGCACCACACCCGCTGCCCGGCGCGGCTGGCCTGCCGCACCGCGCCGACCGGGGTGCCCGCCGGCCGGTGCTCGGCCAGGACGTCCAGCGCCGCACGCAGTTGCCAGGTCCGGCCGCGGCTGCGCGGGTTGTAGCAGCAGAGGACCAGGTCGGCCTCGGCTGCGGCCCGGATTCGGCGTTCGATGGCGGCCCACGGGGTGTGCAGGTCGGACAGCGAGACCACCATGTGGTCGTTGCCGAGTGGGGCGCCGAGCAGCGACGCGGCGGCCAGCGCCGCCGTCACGCCCGGCACGCCGACCACCTCGATGTCGGCGCCGGCCTGTTCCAGAGCGGGACTGGCCATGGCGTAGATCTGGGCGTCCCCGGAACCGACCAGCGCCACCGCCCGGCCCGTACCCGCCAGCTCGACCGCCTCCCGCGCCCTCGCCGGCTCCTCGCCCAGCCCACTGGTCCGCACCTCGGTGCCCGGGCGCAGCAGGTGGCGCACCTGCGCGACGTACTGGTCGAGCCCGACGACGGCCGAGGCGCGGCGCAGCTCCGCCTCGGCGCGCGGGGTGCGCAGGTCGGCGGCGCCCGGGCCGAGCCCGACCACCGCCAACCGGCCGCGGGGGCGGATCCGGGCCGCCGCGACCGTGACGTCGTCGCAGACGAACTTCGGCGCCACCAGCTCGACGGGTGCGCCACCGGCCAGCCGCGCGGCGGCGTGCAACGCGGCCGCCTCGGCGACGCTCGGAGTGCCCACCGCGGCCCACACGACATCCGAAGGGTGCGGCACGGCGACGGCTGCCAGCTCCGCCGCCGGGTAGGTCAGCAGCGCCCCGACCGCCGCCCGGATGCCTGGCTCGTCCGCCTTGACCTCGGCGCTGGCGTAGGCGCGCACCGCCCGCAGGTCCAGGCGGTGCACCCGCGCCAGTTGAGCAAGCGCGCCGCGGACCGCGTCGGCCGACACCCCGCGGACGGAGCCGACGCCGACCACGAGGGTGCGGGGCACCAGCCGCAGCGTGCGCTCCGGCAGCGGGGCGGCCCGGTCCGTCACCTCGACCGTCCACCGGGGATCGGTGTCGGTCGTCCACCGGGGATCGGTGTCGGTGAGGCCGGGCAGCGCCGGCAGCGGGAAGCCCAGCGGGTTGAGCAGACGCACGCCGGTGCCGTCGAGCAGCGCGACCCCGGCGGCGGCGAGGTCGCCGTCGACCGACGCGTCGAGCAACGTGACGACCTCGTCCAGTGGGGTCGCGCCGGTGGCGTCGGAAGCGGTCGTGACCACCGGGGTGGCACCGAGCGCGTCGGCGACCCGACGCGCCAGGTCGTTGGCACCGCCCTCGTGCCCACCGGTCAACGCCACCGCGAACCGGCGGGCCTCGTCGACGCACACCACCGCGGGGTCGGTGTGCTTGTCCGCCAGCAGCGGGGCGACCAGGCGGACGGCGGCGCCGGTGGCGAGGAAGAGCACCGCGGCGTGCAAGCGAGGCCACAACCGGGTCAGCGTCGGGCCGACGGGCCCGGCGACGAACTCGGCACCGAGGACGGGCGCGAGCTCGACGGCCGCCCGGCGGCCGGCGGCCGTCACCGCGAACAACGCGATCACCGACCGTCCCCGGCCGCGGTGCCGAGCCAGCTCCGTCGACCCCACACGAGCAGCACCGGGTTGGTCGCGGCGAGCCGGGTGGCGCCGTCGGGCAGGTCGGCCAGCCGGGACGCGGCGAGCTGGCAGCCGCCGAGTGTGAACCCGGCGCCGCGCAGGGTGTCGCGGGTCGGGGGCAGCCGGTCCAGGGCGGCCAGCGCGACCACCACCCGCTCCGCCGGCGTGGCGGCCACGGCGGCGACCACCCCCGGGCCGCCACCGCCGATGAACACCGCGTCCGGCTCCGGCAGGCCGGCCAGCACCTGTGGCGCCGCGCCCGCGACCACCCGCACGTCCACGCCGTGAGCCGACGCGTTGTCGGCGACGAGTCGGCGGCCGCCGGGGTCGCGCTCCACGGCGAGCACCGCGGCACCCAGCCGGGCGCACTCGATCCCCACCGATCCGGACCCGGCACCGACGTCCCACACCAGCGTGCCCGGCCGCGGCGCCAGCCGCGCCAGCGCCAGCGCTCGCACCTCGGACCTGGTGAGGATGCCGCCGCGGTGGTCGAACGCCTCGTCGTCCAACGCCCAGCCACCGGCCGGTGGTGTGGGCTCGCCGCCGGCGATCCAGCCGACCGGGGGAACCGGGTGCTCACCCCGCACGCACAGCACCAGGTTGGGCTCCCGCCACGACCGTGCCGCTGCCTCTTCCGGGTCCACGACGGAGACCTGCTCGGCCGGACCGTCCAGATCCTCCACCACGACGAGGCGACGGGACCAGCCGCACACCCCGGCGCCGATCTCCGCCGGACCGGCGCCGGGCGCGGTGAGCACCGCGGTGGCCGCCCGGGCGCGGCACACGTTGACCGCCAGCCGCAGCGCTCGGCCGTGCGCGCTGACGACCGCCACGTCGTCCCAGGACCGGCCCAGCCGGGCGAAGGCCCGCGTCACGCTGGAGGTGGCCGGCAGCACCCGGGGCGTCAACCCGTGCTCGACCAGCACCCGCACGATGCCGAAGAAGCCCGGGTCGCCGCTGGCCAACACCACCGTCTCCCGCTCCGGGGTCTCCCGCTCCGGGGTCAGCCGCTCCGGGACCAGCCGATCCAGGGCCGGCCGCAGCGGGCCGAGCACGACCCGCTCGGTCCCGGTCGGCAGCGACACCGCATCGAGGTGGCGCTGAGCGCCGAGCACGAGCGTGGCGCCCGCGAGGGCTCCCTCGGCGCCAGGCGGCAGCGGTCCGCCGTCGATGCCGATCACGGTGAGGGTCACTGGCCGACCCACTCCGGCTCGGTCGCCGCCACCACCCGCGCGCCGGTGAAGTCGACCATCGCGACCCGGGCGGGCATCTCGCGGCCGGCTCCGGCGGAGAACCGGCGCAGCACGTCGGCGACCGCGGCGCACAGGCGGTCGCCACAGTCGCGGAGCAGGCCGGCCGCCTCCCACAGCTCGTAGGCGTGCCGCGCGGTGTTGGCCCCGTCGACCTCGGCGGCCAGTTCCTCGGTCCCGCCCGCCGCCCGGGTGATCCGGCCGAGCACAGCGGCGTCCACGGCGGATCGGGTGTAGTGGGTCATGAGCACCCCGGCGGCCAGCTTGGTCAGCTTGCCGACCATGCCGACGAACACGACGTCGGACAGCCCGTGCTCCACGGCGCGGCGCAGCGCGGCCCCGGTGAAGTCGCCGACCTCGACGAAGGCCACTTCGGGCAACTCCGGCAGCAAGGCCATCGCGCCGCGCTCGGTGCGCCCCCCGGTGGCCAGCACCACCGTGGGCAGGCCCTGCGCGGCCATCACCGACACGGCCTGTTCCACCGACGCCCGCCAGGACGCGGTGGAGAACGGCCGCACGATCCCGGTGGTGCCCAGGATCGAGATGCCGCCCTCGATGCCCAACCGGCGGTTCGTGGTCTTGCGCGCGATCCGCTCCCCGTGCGGCACCGAGATCGTCACCTCGACGCCGGCCGGTAGGCCCACCACTTCCCGTACCGCCTCGGTGATCATGCACCGGGGTACCGGGTTGATGGCGGGGCCGCCGACCTCCAGCCCCAACCCGGGTTTGGTCACGGTGCCCACGCCCTTGCCACCGCGCAGCACGACCTCGTGGCCGTCGACCGGGCGGACGGTCGCGGTGAGGTGCGCGCCGTGGGTGACGTCCGGGTCGTCCCCGGCGTCCTTGACCACAACGGCGGTGGCCGCGCCGTCACGGTGCGACCAGGAGTGCACCGGGAAGGAGTGGCGCTCCCCGGACGGGAACGGGATGTCCACCGCGGTCGGCGCCGCCCCGTCGCGCAGCACCAGGGCCGCGGCCTTCGCGGCCGCCGCCGAGGTGGCCCCGGTGGTCCAACCCCGGCGCAGCGCCTCGGGCCGGACCTTCATGGTGCGGGGAAGGTCCGGTTCCCTCAGCTCCGGACGCTCGCTCAGGTCGTCGCCTCCACGGCGGGCTCGTCAAGCATCTCCTGGGAAACCGTACCCGTCGTGGGCTCCTGGTCCAGGCACGGCGCAAGGATGCCGCGGCTGAGCATGCTCACCTGCCAGTCGATCGCGCTGCGTTCCTCTCCCAGTGGTGCGCCAGCGTTCCTCTCCCAGTGGTGCGCCAGCCGCACGGCCAGTCGCGGGTCGGTGGGGCCGTTGAGCCTGGCCAGCGCCAGCCCGTACCGCCGGTGCAGCGAGATCCGCTCGCCGGGGAGCAGCTCGTGGTCGATGACCTCACGCAGCAGACCGTGCGGAACCGGTAGCCGCTGCCCTTCGAGTCGACGACCACGACCCCGCGTTCGACGGCGCCGCGCAACGCGGACAGCAGCTTGCTTCCGACAGGTCCACCACCTCGGACAACAGCGGGTGCTCGATGGGCTCCTCGCCGACCGCGAGTGCCCACACGACCCGGCCGCGGGTGCCCACACGACCCGCCGCGCCGCCTCCGGCAGGAGGTCGACTCGGCTGAGCACCAGGTGGCGCAGAGTGGGCGGCAACCCTCCCGCGTCCCCGCCCCTCGGCCGGACCCTGGCGCAGCTCCGGGTGCTGCTCGACGGCAAGGGACTCGGACCGGGCGACTGAGCGGCCGACCTCCGGTCATCCACGTGCACCGTCGTCACGGCGGGTCCGCCGGTCCGGACGTGGCCCGTGCTCCCGCAGCGCCCGCCTGGCAGCCGGGTCCGGCTTGCGGAAGGTGTGGAAGTGACCCGGGTGGTAGAGGTGGCTGCGCTTTCCCGACGCGGCCAGCGCCGGCCCGACGAGGAACACCGTGTGCCGCCACAGCTTGTGCTCGCGCACCGTCTCGACCAGTGCGGCCAGCGTGCAGCGCAGCAGCAGCTCGTCCGGCCAACTCACCCGGTAGGCCACGACCACCGGGGTGTCGGGCGGGTAGCCGCCGGCGGTGAGCTCGGCGACGAGCTGCCCGGTGCGCGCGGCGGAGAGGAACACGGCCATCGTCGTGCGGTGGCGGGCGAGCTCACGCAGCCGCTCCCGCTCCGGCATCGGCGTCCTGCCGCCCCCCAGCCGGGTGAGCAGCACCGACTGCGCCACCTCGGGCACGGTCAGCTCCCGTCCCGCGGCGGCGGCCGCCGCCGAGAACGCCGAGACCCCAGGCACGATCTCCACGGCGAGACCCAGGGCGACCGCGGCGTCGTACTGCTCCTGCACCGCGCCCCACAGCGCCGGGTCACCGGAGTGCACCCGTGCCACCGCCAGCTCCTCGGCGGCGGCCCGCGCGTAGATCTCCAGCACGTCCTCGTGGGCCAGTTTCGAGGAGTCGACGAACTCGGTGCCGGGCCGGGCGTGGGTGGTGACGCACTCCGCGGTGACCAGGCTCGCCGCCCAGATCACCACGTCCGCCGCGGCGATGCGGGCCGCACCCCGCAGCGTGATGAGGTCGGCGGCGCCCGGACCAGCGCCCACGAAGGTCACCGAGCCACTCACAGCCGCTCCCCCCGCTCCCCCCGCCCGCCGCGATCTGACAGGACGATCAGGGTCGACAGGTAGGGCGCGGCGTCGGATCCCTCGCCGAGCGGGACGACCCGCTGGTCGGGTGTGCCGAGGTGCTCGGCGTGCACCGCGCGGGTCAGCGCCCCGGCGGCGGCGACCACCTCGCGGACCGCCCCCAGCCGGCGGCCGCCCTTGTAGGCCACCACCGTTCCCGGCCGGCCCAGCGCGTCGGCCAGCGGTCCCAGTGACCGGGCCAGTGGCAGCAGGGTGAGCGGCTCGTCCCCCTGCACCAGGACCACCCCGGCGGCCTGCGCGGCCGCCTGCATCGCGGTGATCCCCGGGACGGTGCGCACCTCGACGGCCGGCAGCGCTGCCCGGACCGACCGCGCCAGGTACCCGAAGGTGGAGTAGAACGCCGGGTCGCCGAGGGTCGCGAAGGCCGCGGTTCCGCCACGCCGGCGCAGGTGCGCGGCCACCTCTCCGGCGGCGGCGTCCCAGTGCCGGCAGCGGCGGTGCGCCGGTCCGTCGACCGGGTCGTTGAGCGCGAACACCAGCCGTCGTACCCGCTCCGGGCGCACCCCGTGGGCGCGCACCACGCACTCGGCGCGGCCCGCCAGCTCCGGCGCCAGCACCGGCACGAACACGACATCGGCGTCGTGCAGGACGCGCAGCGCCTTGACCGTCACCAGCTCCGGGTCGCCGGGACCCACCCCGACCCCGACCAGGACCGGGACCGGGGTCACGCCGCACACCGGGAGACGAAGCGGGCGACGGCCCGCGGGCAGCCGGCTGGGTGGGTGTGCAGGTAGGAGGCGTGCACCCCGCCGCATATGAACCCCTCCGGCGGTGCGCTCCCCCACCGCCAGGCGGCCTGCGCACCGGAGCGCGGCGTCATCCGGGTGCGGTGGAACTCGTGCCCGGTGGCGCGCTCGCCGGCACGGTACAGCGGCGAGTCGGCCACGGCGACGGCGTCGCGGTACCCCAACGTCAACACCTCGGTCATCACCGCCGCCGCGTCGAGCACGCCGCACATCGGGTGCCCGTCCAGCTCCCGGGCCAGGTAGAGCAGCCCGCCGCACTCGGCGTGCACCGGAGCCCCGGTCGCGGCCAGCCGCGCCACCGCCCCGCGCAGCGCGGCGTTGCCGGACAGCGCCGCGGCGTGCTCCTCCGGGAACCCCCCCGGCAGCACGAGACCACCGGTCCGCGCCGGCAGGTCCTCGTCGCCGAGCGGGTCGACGACGGCGACCTCGGCACCGGCCGCCGTCAGCAGCTCGACGTGCTCGGCGTAGCCGAAGGCGAACGCGGCCCCACCCGCGACCGCCACCACCGGCCGCGCCACCACCCGCCGCGCCACCACGGGGGAGACCTCGGCCGCGGCCTCCCACGGCTTCGCGGACAGCGTCGGCGCGGTCGCGGCGAGCGTCACGACGGCGGCGAGGTCGACGTGCTCGGCGACCATCTCGGCCATCGCGTCGACCGCGCCGCGGGCCGCTGGACCGTTCTCCGCGGCGGTCAGCAGGCCGAGGTGCCGCGACGGCACGGCGAGCGCGTCGCGCCGGGGCAGCGCGCCGAGCACGTCGAGCCCGACCTCCTGGCACGCCCGCCGCAGCACCTCCTCGTGCGCCGCGCTGCCCACCTGGTTGAGTACCACGCCCACCAGCCTCACCCCGGGGTCAAAGGCGGCGAAACCGTGCAGCAACGCGGCGAGGCTGCGGCCCTGGCCCCGCGCGTCGACCACGAGCAGCACCGGCGCGGACAGCAGCCGGGCGACGTGCGCCGTGGACCCGAACCCGGTCGGTCCGGAGCTGCGCCCGTCGAACAAGCCCATGACGCCCTCGACCACGGCCAGCTCGGCCCCGGCGGCCCCGTGTGCGAACAGCGGCCTGATGCGGCGCTCGCCGACCAGGACGGGGTCGAGGTTGCGGCCGGGTCGGCCGGCGGCCAGCGCGTGGTAGCCGGGGTCGATGTAGTCGGGGCCGACCTTGAAGGGGGCCACCGCGACGCCCCGGCGGTGTAGCGCGGCGAGCAGGCCGGTGGCCACGGTCGTCTTGCCGCTGCCCGACGCCGGCGCCCCGACCACGACCCTCGGGGTCACCATTCGATCCCCCGTTGGCCTTTCTGCCCGGCGTCCATCGGGTGCTTGACCTTGGTCATCTCAACCACGAGGTCGGCGGCGGCGACCAGTTCGGGCGGCGCGGACCGCCCGGTGACGACGACGTGCTGGCGGCCAGGCCGGGCGGAGAGCACGTCGACGACGTCGGTCACGTCCACCCATCCCCACGCGAGCGGGTAGGTGAACTCGTCGAGCACGTAGAGGTCGTGGGCCTGCCCGGCGAGCCGGCGACGGATCTCGGCCCAGCCCTCGGCGGCCCGCCCGGCATGGTCCTCCTCGGTGCCCTGCTTGCGGCTCCAGGACCAGCCCTCGCCCATCTTGTGCCACTCGACGGGGCCGCCCTCTCCGGTCTGCTCGTGCACCCGGCCCAGCGCCCGGAACGCCGCCTCCTCGCCGACCTTCCACTTGGTGGACTTGACGAACTGGAACACCCCGATCGACCAGCCCTGGCTCCAGCCCCGCAGCGCGAGCCCGAACGCCGCGGTGGACTTGCCCTTCATCGGTCCGGTGTGGACGATCACCAGCGGGCGGTTGCGGCGCTGCCGGGTGGTCAGCCCGTCCTGCGGCGCCGTCAGCGGCCTGCCCTGCGGCATCGCGGTCCCCTCACCCCGCCCGGACGGCGCGCGCGGCGCGGACCACGCCCGCGACGCGGTCGGCGGCCAACTCGTCGAGCCCGACGCGCAGCCCGCCGGCGGCGTCCGCCAACCTGCCGGCCAGCCCGAGCCGCACCGGCCCGGACTCGCAGTCGACGACGACGGTCGCCGCCCCCCAGCGCACCGCGTCCCCGGCGAGCAGGGCGGCGGCCCGCACCGCGTCGCCCACCGGGTCACCACCGAGACCGACGGTGGCCCGGCCGTCGGTGACGACGACGAGCAACGCGCGGCGCCGCGGGTCGCGCAACCGCTCCGCCGCCAGCACCCGGCGGGCCCGCAGCAGGCCCTGCGCCAACGGGGTGCGGCCGCCGGTGCGCAGCGCGGTGAGCCGGGCCACGGCAGCCTGCACGGAGGACGTGGGCGGCAGCGCCACCTGCGCGCCGTCTCCGCGGAAGGTGACCAGCCCGACCTTGTCGCGGCGCTGGTAGGCGTCGCGCAGCAGGGAGAGCACGGCACCCGACACCGCCGACATGCGCTGCCGGGCCGCCATCGAGCCCGACGCATCGACGGCGAAGACCACGAGGTTGGCCTCCCGACCCTCCCGTACCGCCCGGCGCAGGTCGGCGGGCCGCAGCAGCAGGCATCCCCCGGACCGGCCGCGGGCGAGCTGGTGCGGCGCGGCGGCGGTCACCGTGGCGGGCAGGTGCACGACGGTCCCGCCCCACCTGCTCGCCCGGACCACCCGGCCCGCCGGCCCCCGGGCAGCCGAGCGTCGGCCAGGGTCTCCCTCGCCGACGCCAGGTACCGCCAGCAGCCGGGCCCGGAACGCCGGCGCGCTCACCGGGGGCGGTGCGTCGTCCGAGCCTGGTCCGTCGCACCTGTCACCGGCGCCACCGGCGCCACCGGAGCCGCCCGCCGCGGGCGTCGCGGGGCCGCCGTCCGGGTCGCCGCCGGCTCCCCCGCCGTCGTCGGGGCCGCCGCCGGGACCGTCCGGCCGGTCCGGCGGCGTCCCGGTGCGCCCGGCCTCCCGCACCACCTCGTCGAGCTCCCGCGGGTCGAGCTGCGGAGCGTCGAAAGGATCCCGCTGCCGGTGCGGCAGCGCGAGGGCCGCGGCCGTCCGCACGTCCTCCTCGGTGACCTCGGCCGCGCCGCGCCACGCCGCCGCGGCGATCGCCGTGCGGGCCATGACGAGGTCGGCCCGCATCCCGTCGACGCCGACAGCGGCGCACACCGCGGCGATACGTCGCAGCTCGGCGTCAGGCAACCCCACCGCACGCAGCCGCGCGCGGGCCGCCGCGATCCGGACGGCCAGCTCCGCCTCGTCCGCCCGCCAGCCGCGGGCGAAGCCGGCCGGGTCGGACTCGTAGGCGAGCCGGCGCCGCACCACCTCGGCACGGGTGTCGACCTGCCGGGAGGCAGCGACCCCGACGGTGAGCCCGAAGCGATCCAGCAGTTGCGGACGCAGCTCGCCCTCCTCCGGGTTCATCGTCCCCACCAGCAGGAACGAGGCGGCGTGCGAGACCGAGACGCCGTCGCGCTCGACGTGGCAGCGACCCATCGCGGCCGCGTCGAGCAGCACGTCCACCAGGTGGTCGTGGAGCAGGTTGACCTCGTCGACGTACAGCACACCGCGGTGAGCCGCGGCCAGCAGCCCGGGCGCAAAGGCCGCCACCCCCCGCGCCAGCGCCCGCTCCAGGTCCAGCGAGCCGATCACCCGGTCCTCGGTCGCGCCGACCGGCAGCTCGACGAGCCGCGCCGGGCGGGTGCTGGCCGGAGCGCCCGGGGGATGGGGACCGTCGGGGCAGTCCGGGTCCGGGGCTGCGGGGTCGCAGCCGAAGCGGCAGGCCGCCACGACGGCCACGGCGGGCAGCAGCGCGGCCAGCGCGCGCACGACCGTCGACTTCGCGGTGCCTTTCTCACCGCGCACCAGGACCCCGCCGATGCCCGGGTGCACGGCGGTGAGCAGCAGTGCGAGCCGCAGGTCGTCGTGGCCCACGACCGCGGCGAACGGGAACCCGCAGCGCTGCGGGGATCGGTCACCGACCGGCGCCACCCGCTGGTCCTCCGTTTCCCTCACGGTCCGAGGATCGGCCCGGGGAGGCGGAGCCGCGCGCCAGAGGACCGGCGGCCATGATCTCCTTCGCCAGATCCCGGCACCGCTATCGGCACCGCTGTCGGCATGGTAGGGCACGGCGGCGACCGCGTCGTCCGGATGGGTGGCGCATCGTCCCACCGGGTACTCCCCTGGTGGTTGCTGGGGGTGGTCGGGATGAAGGCGGAGCCCCGTCGCGGCGGTTGGAGCCGGCAGGGCGCTGCCAGCCTGCCGCCAGCCCGGCAGCCGCTGGCGAGCCGACATAGACTGTTCGTTGATTACCTGATCGTTGAGTCAATTTTCTTGATAGACCGTTCAGATGTAGTCGGTCATCATGGGACGTACGACCAAGTGATGAGGAGGCAACGATGGCGGAACGATGGAATGCGGGCGTCATCCCGTATACCGAGATGGGTTACTGGGAGCCGGACTACCAGCCCAAGGACACCGACGTGCTGTGTGCTTTCCGGGTGACCCCGCAGCCAGGGGTGCCACCGGAGGAAGCGGCGGCCGCGGTGGCCGGTGAGTCCTCGACGGCGACCTGGACTGTGGTGTGGACCGACCGGATCACCGCCTACGAGCACTACCAGGCCAAGTGCTACAAGGTCGACGCGGTGCCCAACACCGAGAACCAGTACATCGCCTGGATCGCCTACGACATCGACCTGTTCGAGGAGGGCTCGATCGCCAACCTCACCTCCTCGATCATCGGCAACGTCTTCGGCTTCAAGGCGCTCAAGGCGCTGCGGCTGGAGGACATGCGGATCCCGACGCACTACATCAAGACTTTCCAGGGCCCGGCGCACGGCATCGTCATGGAGCGGGAGTACCTCAACAAGTACGGCCGCCCGCTGCTCGGCGCCACCACCAAGCCCAAGCTGGGGCTCTCGGCGCGCAACTACGGCCGGGTGGTCTACGAGGCGTTGCGGGGCGGGCTGGACTTCACCAAGGACGACGAGAACATCAACTCCCAGCCGTTCATGCGCTGGCGGGACCGCTACCTGTATTCGATGGAAGGGGTGAACCGGGCGCAGGCCGAGACCGGCGAGATCAAGGGCCACTACCTCAACACCACCGCGGCGACCATGGAGGAGATGTACGAGCGGGCGGAGTTCGCCAAGGAGCTCGGCAGCGTCATCATCATGATCGACCTGACGATCGGCTATACCGCGATCCAGTCGATGGCCAAGTGGGCCAGGGCGAACGGGCTGATCCTGCACCTGCACCGGGCCGGGTACGCCACCTGGGCGCGGCAGAAGAACCACGGCGTGAACTTCCGGGTGCTCGCCAAGTGGATGCGGATGGCAGGGGTGGACCACGTCCACTCCGGCACCGTGGTCGGAAAGCTGGAGGGCGACCCGAACGCCATCCAGGGCTACTACGACACGCTGCGGCTGGGCCACGTGGCGGCGAACCCGGTCCGGGGCCTGTACTTCGACCAGGACTGGGCCTCGATGCCGGGCACGATGCCGGTCGCCTCCGGCGGCATCCACGCCGGCCAGATGCACCAGTTGGTGCACTACCTCGGCGAGGATGTGGTGCTGCAGTTCGGAGGCGGCACGATCGGCCACCCGATGGGCATCGCGGCCGGCGCCACGGCCAACCGGGTCGCGGTGGAGGCCATGATCAAGGCCCGCAACGAGGGCCGGGACTTTTTCGCCGAGGGCGAGGACATCCTCAAGGCGGCGGCGAAGAAGAGCCGCGAGCTCGACGTGGCCTTGTCGACCTGGGGCGACGTCACGTTCAACTACGAGTCGACCGACGTCCCCGACGTCGTCGAGACTCCGACCAGCGTCTGAGACAACCCAGCTCCGGGACATCCGACCAACGCCACAGACCCCTGGAGGGACACGACGATGCGCATCACTCAGGGCACCTTCTCCTACCTGCCCGACTTCACCGACGAGGAGATCACCGCCCAGATCCAGTACTCGCTGGACAACGGCTGGCCACTGTCGGTGGAGTTCACCGACGACCCGCACCCCCGCAACACCTACTGGGAGATGTGGGGGCTTCCGATGTTCGACCTGCACGACGCGGCGGGGGTGCTCATGGAGGTCAACGCCTGCCGCAGCGCCTACCCCGACCGCTACGTCCGGGTCAACGCCTACGACGCCAGCGTGGGCCGGCAGACGATCATGCTGTCGTTCATCGTGCAGCGTCCTGCCGAGGAGCCGGGCTTCCGGCTCGACCGCCAGGAGAGCCACGACCGCAGCATCCGCTACACGATGCACTCCTACGCCACCGAGCGCCCGATCGGCGAGCGCTACCGGAAGGGGTGACGCCGTGAGCTCGCCGCGGCGCGGCTTCTCGATGGCAGGGGGGTCAGCCGGGCAGGACCCGGAGCCGGAGCAGGACGCCACCGAGCGGGAACCGGAGCTGGCCCCGGACTCCGTCGTCGACCTCGCAGCCGAGCGCAAGGAGTCGGGGGTCGACGACGTGCTGGCCCGGCTCGACCGGGATCTGGTGGGGCTGGCGCCGGTCAAGGCGCGGGTGGCCGAGATCTCCGCGCTGCTGCTGGTCGACCGGGTGCGGGCGCGCTTCGGCATCACCGCGCCCCGGCCGACCCTGCACATGTCCTTCACCGGCAGCCCGGGGACCGGCAAGACCACGGTCGCGGTGCGGATGGCCGAGCTGCTGCACCAGCTCGGCTATCTGCGGCGCGGGCACCTGGTCTCCGTCGGGCGCGACGACCTGGTCGGCCAGTACGTCGGGCACACCGCTCCGAAGACCAAGGAGGTGATCAAGCGCGCGATGGGCGGCGTGCTGTTCATCGACGAGGCCTACTACCTGTACCGGGAGGACAACGAGCGGGACTACGGCCAGGAGTCCATCGAGATCCTGCTGCAGGTCATGGAGAACAACCGCGACGACCTCGTGGTCATCCTCGCCGGCTACGAGAACCGGATGGAGACCTTCTTCCGGTCCAACCCCGGGATGGGCTCGCGCATCGCGCACCACATCTCCTTCCCGGACTTCGCCCTCGACGAGCTGGAGCAGATCGGGGTGATTATGGCCGAGCAACTCGGTTACGAGTTCTCCCCCGAGGGGCGGGAGGTGCTGCGCGACTATCTGAAACGGCGCAAGGAACAGCCCCGCTTCGCCAACGGACGCAGCGTGCGCAACGCGGTCGAGCGGGCCCGGCTGCGGCAGGCTCGCCGGCTGCTGGACCGCGGCGGGCCGGGCGTGGGCCGGACGGATCTGGTCACGCTGGAGGCCGACGACCTGCTCTCCAGCCGGGTCTTCTCCGACACCGCGTCGGACCCTCTCCCCGACGAGCCGGACGAACCGGACGAGGACGGGTGACCACCAACGCCCGGCTGCGGGCGTTCGTCGCCGTCGCCGACAATGGCTCGGTGCGGGCTGCTGCCCAGCAGTTGTGCGTCACCGAGTCGTCGGTGTCGGCCGCGGTCACGGCTTTGTCCCGAGACGTCGGCGCCGGGCTGATGGAACCCGACGGACGCGGCGTGCGGCTCACCGTAGCCGGCCACAGCTACCTCGACTACGCGCGCACGATCCTGGGCCTGCACGAGCAGGCCCGGGCCGCGGCACGAGGGGAGGTCTCGCCGCACACCGGGCTCGTCCGGCTGGCGGCGGTGACCACGGCTGGCGAGCATGTGCTGCCCGAACTGCTCGCGTCCTTCCGTGGCCGCCAGCCGGAGGTCGCGCTGCGGCTCGAGGTCGCCCCCCGCGACGCGGTCTGGCGCATGCTCGCCCACCACGAGGTGGACCTGGTCGTCGCCGGGCGACCCCCCGAGGGGCTGCAAGGGTGCGTGCAGGCGGTGCGTCCCAACACGCTGGTGGTGGTGGGCGCGCCCGCCCTGGCGGCGGGTTTCACGGCGGAGACGACGAGCTGGCTGCTGCGGGAGGCCGGCTCCGGCATCCGCGCCACCTGCCTCGGACTGCTCGGCGGGCTGGAGCGCCAACCCCAACTACTCACCCTCGGCTCGAACGGAGCGGTGGTCGCCGGGGCCGTGGCCGGCCTCGGCGTGACGCTGGTGTCCCGGGACGCCGTGAGCTCGCTGTGCGAGAGCGGGCGACTGGTGGAGCTGCCGCTTCCCGGCACGCCGCTGGAGCGTCCGTGGCACGTCGTCACCCACGCCGACCCCACCCCGAGCACCCGGCTGCTGCTGCACCACTTGCTCGCCGACCCCGAGGGCGGGTGGCTCCCACCGTCCGCGCACAGCCGGCTGGGCCGGACGCTGCCGGCGGCCCACGCGGTCTGACCAGGCGCGGTCCGACCAGGCCCAGGCAAGCCTCAGCCGGACCTCAGCCAGGCCTCAGCCGTCGTCCGCGGTCCCTGCCTGTGCCGGACCGGCGGGCACGACCGCGACCACCGTGGTGCCGGAGCCGGGCCGCGACCGCACACTGAGCTTGCCGCCCTGGAGCTCCGCGCGCTCGGTCATGCTCACCAGACCGTAACCCCCGGCGACCGTCCCGACCGCGCTGCCGGTGTCGGCGTCGAAGCCGTCGCCGTCGTCGGCCACCTCCAACCGGGCGGCGCCGTTGCCCACCCTGAAGGTCAGCCGCACCGTGCTGGCCCCGGCGTGCTTGGTCACGTTCTGCAACGCCTCCTGCGCGATGCGGTAGAGCGCGATCTCGATGTGCTCGGGCAACCGCGCGTCGGACAGGTCCAGGGTGACCTCCAGCTCCGCGGTTTCCCGGGCCAGGCTGGCCAGGCCGCCCGCCAGCCCGAGGTCGTCCAGCACCGGGGGCCGCAGCCCCCCGACGGCGAGCCGCGCCTCTTCCAGCGTCCGGTCGACCAGTACCCGGGCCATGCCCACCTGCTGGGCGGCGTACCGCGGCTCGGCGTGGATCGTGTGCGCCGCGGCGTCGAGGTGGAAGGCCAGGCTCACCAGGCGCTGCGAGATCCCGTCGTGGATGTCGCGGGCCAACCGGCGCCGCTCCGCCTCCTGGGCGTCGACGACCCGCTCGGCGAACCGCTCGTGGGCCCGCTCCTTGAGGGTCAGCCGGCGGTGCAGCCGCGCCAGGTGCACCGCGCCGGCCACCTGGCTGCCGATCGTGGTGAGCAGCCGGACGTCGCGGCTGGTGAAGTCCCGCCGTTCCCGGGTGTGGACGTTGAGCACCCCGACCAGCCCGGCGAGGTCGTTGGCCATCGGCACCGACGCCATCGAGGTGAACTCGGTGCCTCGCAGCGCGGGGATCGGCAGGTACCGGACGTCGGACTCCTTGCCCTCGACGATCACCGCGGGCTGGCGGTGGCTGGCCACCCACCCGGTCACCCCGGTGCCCAGCGGCAGCGACACGACGCCGACCTGCGCGTCGAACGGGGGTGTCGCTCCGGCGAGCGTCAGTGAGCGGTCGGTGTCGTCGAGCACGTGCACGAAACACACGTCGGTGGCGGTGGCGTCGACGATGAGTCGGGCCACCGCCGCTGCCAGCGGCCCCATCCCAGGGCCGGCCGCGGTGGCCTCGATGATCCCCGACAACAGCCGGTTCTCCCGCACCGGATCGGCCAGCCCGGCCAGCTCCGCGGCGACCGATGGCCGGGAGACCGGTGGCCGGGAGATGGTGTCCGGGGGCTCCCCGACGCTCACAAGAAGATCCCCTCCCGCAAGGCGGCGGCGACCGCACCGGCCCGATCCTTGACCTCCAGCTTGCGGTAGATCGAACGCAGGTGGCTCTTGACGGTCTCGTCGCCCAGCACCAGCCGGGCCGCGATGGCGCGGTTGGACAGCCCGGTGACCATGAGCGAGAGCACCTCGCTCTCCCGGTGGGTCAGGCCGTGGCCGGCACCGGGCCAGAACTCGCCGCTGGCCAGCCGCGCCGCGGCCCCGACGGTCCGACCGGCGAGCACCGGGTCGATCATCGTGTCACCCTCGCGCACCCGTTCCAGGCTGCGCACCAGCTCCTCGCCGTCGATCCGCTTGAGCAGGTAACCGCGAGCGCCGACGCGCAGCGCCTGGAACACGTACTGCTCGTCCTCGTACACCGACAGCAACACGACCTTTCGCGTGGGGTCGCGCTCCAGCAGCCGGCGGCACAGGTCCAGCCCGCTCGCACCCCCCAGTCGCACGTCGCACAGCACGATGTCCGGGTCGAGGGCGGTCACGAGCGAGACGGCGCTGTCGGCGTCGACCGCCTCCCCGACGACGCGGACGCGGCCACGGAACGGACCCAACATCGCCTTGAGGCCCTGCAGCACCATCTCGTGGTCGTCCACGAGCACGACCCGCAGGGGCTGGCGTGTCATGGATGAACGATACGGGTGGGAGGTGCCGCTGGACAGCGGTCGGACCGCTCGGGGTCCCCCTGTCCGACCCGCTTGGGATCCCCCTGTCCGACCCGCTCGGGGTCCCCCTGTCCGACCCGCTTGGGATCCCCCTGTCCGACCCCCGCAGCGGGGGGCGTGCCGCCGGGAGGTGCAACCTAGCGTCGGTGTCTCCGCCCCTTCTTGGAGGTCGTCGCATGCCCTCGAGGCTCGCTCCGGTGCCACCTGGCACCCCAACGGTGCCGTCCCCCCCACCGCTGGCCGGCGACCTCGACCAGCCGCTGACGCCGCCCGTTCGGTGGCGCTCGGCCGACCGGGATGGTGATCATGGCTGACAAGGTGATCCGAATGACGAGGGCGACCGACCACCCGCACCCCCACCCGGCGCGACCGGTCCTGCTCGCCATCGCCGGTGACAGTGCGGCCGGCAAGACCACCCTGACCAAGGGGCTGGTCGAGGCCGTCGGGCCGGAGCGGTGCGTGTCGGTGTGCGTCGATGACTACCACCGCTACGACCGGGACGAGCGCAAGAATCTGTCCTTCACGGCGCTGCACCCCGACTGCAACTACGTCGACATCATGGAGCAGCACCTGCAGTTGCTGGCCACCGGCCGCCCCGTCCTCAAACCGGTGTACGACCACAGCACCGGAGCGCTCACCCGGCCCGAGCTCGTCAAGCCGGCCGAGTTCGTCATCATCGAAGGTCTGCTGCCGTTGCACACCAAGCTCTCCCGGGCGTGCTTCGACGTCACGGTCTACCTCGACCCGCCGGAAGAGGTGCGCCGCCAGTGGAAGGTGCAGCGGGACATCGGCAAGCGCGGCTACACCGAGGAGCAGGTGCTCGCCGAGCTGGACCGCCGCGAGCCCGAGTCCGAGTCCTTCATTCGCCCGCAACGCAGCCACGCCGACATCGTCGTGCGGTTCAGCCCGATCGCGAGCCGGGCCGACCCGCCCGACACGCCGCTGTCCGCGGAGCTGCTGCTGCGGCCGACCATCCGCCACCCCGACCTCACCTCGGTGCTGTCCACTGGCCTGCAGCGAGCCATCCACCTCAAGCTCATGCGCGACGAGGGCCGTCCCGTCGACGCGCTGCACATCCACGGCTACGTGCCGCGCGAGGAGAGCCGGACCGTCGAGAAGGCCATCTGGTCCAGCCTCAACGAGGCGGGCGAGCCGCCGGCCTGCCTTGGCGTCATCAACGACGACGAGCAGCGCAGCGAGCCGCTGGCGATCACCCAACTGCTGCTGCTGTACCACCTCCTGGACGCCGTCCGTTGATCCCACCGCGGCTCGGGGCGGACCGGTCGCCATACTGGGGGCATGACGGCGGCACCCGTGGTGGTCACCGGGGCGGCGGGCGCGCTGGGTCGCGCGGTCGTGCCGGAGCTCGCCGCGCAGGGCCGGCAGGTGATCGCGCTCGACCTGGCGGGTGAGGGCCTCGACGCGCTGGGTGCCTCGGATCCGGCGGTGATCCCGGTCGCCGTGGACCTCGGCGACCGGGACGCGGTTACCGCCGCCTGGCGGCGGGTGGACGGGATCGGCATGCCCTCGGCCCTGGTGGCGCTGGCCGGCGGCTTCGTCGGCGGCACGCTCGCCGACCTCGAGCCGGGGGCGATGGAGGCGATGCTGCGGACGAACCTCCTCGCCACGGTGTGGTCGTGCCAGGCGGCGGCGCCCCGGTTGGCGGCGGCCGGGAATGGTTCGATCGTCCTGGTCGGATCGAGGACGGCGGTGAGCGGCTCGGCCCCGGTGGCCTACGCGACGAGTAAGGCGGCGGTGGTGCGGCTGACCGGGCTGCTCGCCGAGGAGCTGCGGCCGTCCGCGGTCCGGGTGAACGCGGTGCTCCCCTCGGTCGTCGACACCCCGGCGAACCGGACCTGGATGTCAGAGGACCTCGCCCGGCGAGCGGTGCCGCCCGCGGCGATCGCGAAGGTGATCGCGTTCCTGTGCAGCGGGGACGCCTGGCCGATCAGCGGCGCGACGATCCCGGTCTACGGCGAGTCCTGACGCCGGGCCAGGCCGGCCCGGCCGGCCCGGGTCCACCCGACATCGCGCCGCGCGTTGACGCCGCGCGGCGCGATGTGGTGCAGTTCTGGGACACCTGACGGCGGTGGAGGAAACCGGTGCGAATCCGGTGCGGTCCCGCCACTGTCACCGGGGAGCGGACCCCTACCGCACGGCCACTGCCGGCGCCACGGCGGGAAGGCCAGGGGGCGAGCGCCGATCCGGGAGCCAGGAGACTCCGGCCGTCAGCTCCGCACCGAGGGCGTGGACACCCGAGGGAGGTCGAAGCGTGGCGATCCTGCTGCTCTCCACAGCGGACACCGATCTGCTCGCCGCGCAGGCGAGCGGCGGTCCGTGGCGCACCGCGAACCCCTCCCGGCTGGTGGTGGCGGACCTGCCCGGCCTGCTGGCCGACGCCGACGTCGTCGTGCTGCGACTGCTCGGCGGCCGCCGAGCGTGGCCGGACGGGGTGGCGGCGCTGGTCGGCTCCGGCCGGCCCACTGTGCTGCTGGGCGGCGAGACCACCCCCGACGCGGAGCTGATGGCGGCCTCCAGCGTGCCGGCGGGCGTGGCGTCGCAGGCGCTGGCCTACCTGAGCGCCGGCGGCGCCGAGAACCTCCGCGAGCTGGCCCGCTTCCTGTGCGACACCGTGCTGCTCACCGGCGAGGGGTTCGCGCCGCCGCATCCGATGCCTGAGCACGGCGGGCACGGCTCCCGCCGGTGCGACCCGGACCGGCCCACCGTCGGCGTCGTCTTCTACCGGGCGCACGAGCTGTCCGGCAACACCGGCTTCGTCGACACGCTGTGCGACGCCGTCGAGGCCGCCGGCGGCAACGCGCGGCCGGTGTTCTGCACGTCGCTGCGGGGTGCCGACGACGACGTGCTCGACCTGCTCACCGGCTGCGACGCTCTGGTCGTCACCGTGCTCGCGGCCGGCGGTACCCGGACGGCCGGCGACGCCGGTGACGGCGATGCCTGGCGGGTCGGTGCACTCGCCGAGCTGGACGTGCCCGTCCTGCAGGGCTTGTGCCTGACGTCCTCGCGCGCGGCATGGGAGGCCTCGCCGGCGGCGCTGTCCCCTATGGACGCCGCCATGCAGGTCGCCATCCCGGAGTTCGACGGGCGCGTGGTCACCGTGCCGTTCTCGTTCAAGGAGACCGGCCCGGCGGACGTCCCGGTCTACGTCGCCGATGCGGAGCGGGCCGCGCGGGTGGCCGGGATCGCGGTCCGGCAGGCCCGGCTGCGGCATCTGTCCACATCGGACGCCCGGGTGGCGCTGGTGCTCTCCTCCTACCCGACGAAGCACGCCCGGGTGGGCAACGCCGTGGGCCTGGACACCCCGGCCTCGGCGGTGGCCCTGCTGCGGGCGCTGCGGGACGCCGGCTACCAGATGGGCGAGTTCCCGCAGGATCCCGACGACCTCATCCACTCCCTGATCGCCGCTGGTGGGCAGGACGTCGAGTGGCTCACCGAGGCGCAGCTCGCCGCCGCACCGGCGCGGGTGCCTTCCGCCGAGTACCGCGAGTGGTTCGACGCGCTGCCGCAACCGTTGCGCGGCCGCGTCCGCGAGCACTGGGGAGAGCCGCCGGGAGCGCTGTATGTCGATCACGGCGACATCGTGCTGGCGTCGCTGCGCTTCGGCAACGTCGTGCTCATGATCCAGCCGCCGCGGGGGTTCGGGGAGAACCCGGTGGCGATCTACCACGATCCCGACCTGCCGCCGTCGCACCACTACCTCGCGGCCTACCGCTGGCTGGCCGGGACGTTCCGGGCGGACGCCGTCGTGCACCTGGGCAAGCACGGCACGTTGGAGTGGCTGCCGGGCAAGGGGTTGGGCCTGGGGTCCGGGTGCGCGCCGGATGCGGTGCTCGGCGAGCTGCCGTTGGTCTACCCGTTTATCGTCAATGACCCGGGCGAGGGCACCCAGGCCAAACGACGTGGCCACGCCGTCGTCGTCGACCACCTGGTACCGCCGATGGCCCGCGCCGAGAGCTACGGCGAGCTGGCCAGGCTGGAGCAGTTGCTCGACGAGCACGCCACGGTGGCCGCGCTCGACCCGGCGAAGGTGCCGGCGGTGCGGGCCCGGATCTGGGAGTTGGTGACGGCTTCCCAGCTCCACCGGGACCTGCACGTCGACGCCCGGCCCGGCGAGGACGAGTTCGACGACTTCGTGCTGCACGTCGACGGCTACCTCTGCGAGGTCAAGGACGTCCAGATCCGCGACGGGCTGCACGTGCTGGGTGTCGGGCCGAGCGGGGAGGCGCGGGTCAACCTCGTGCTCGCGGTGCTGCGCGCCGCCCAGATGTGGGGTGGCGGCCGGGCGCTTCCCGGACTGCGGGAGGCCCTGGCCGCGGGCTTCGGGCTGTCGGAGAAGGCCCTGCTGGCGCAGCCCGGCGCGGCGGTGGCGGTCCCGGAAGCACTGCGGCGGGTGGCCGACGGCCCCGCCCGCACCGCGTCGGACGTCGTGGACCTGCTGGAGTCCCTGGCCCGGCGGCTGGTGGCGGGCATGGAGGACGACGGTTGGGTGGCAGGCAAGGCGCCAGCGGTGTGCGCCGAGGTGCTCGGGGCCGAGGACGCCCCCGACGCCGACGAGGTCACCCGGGTGCTGGCCTTCGCCGCCACCGAGGTGGTGCCTCGGCTGGCCCGCACCTGCGACGAGATCGGCAACGTGCTGCACGCACTGCGCGGCGGCTACGTGCCCGCCGGCCCGTCCGGCTCGCCGACCCGTGGCCTGGTCAACGTGCTGCCCACGGGCCGCAACTTCTACTCCGTCGACCCCAAGGCGATCCCGTCACGCAGCGCATGGGAGGTCGGCTCGGCACTGGCCGACTCGCTGCTGGCCCGCCACTTCGCCGACACCGGCGGCTACCCGGCCTCGGTCGGGCTCACCGTCTGGGGCACCTCGGCGATGCGCACCCAGGGCGACGACGTGGCCGAGGTGCTGGCGCTGCTGGGCTGCCGCCCCACCTGGGACGATGCGTCGCGGCGGGTCACCGGCTTCGAGGTTGTGCCGATGGCACGCCTGAACCGGCCACGCATCGACGTCACCGTGCGGATCTCCGGCTTCTTCCGCGACGCCTTCCCGCACGTGCTCGGGCTGCTCGACGACGCCGTCACGGCGGTGTCCGCACTGGACGAGCCGCCGGAGGCGAACCACGTCCGGGCGCATGCCCTGGCCGACCACAGCGGACACGGCGACTGGCGCCGCGCCACCACCCGGATCTTCGGCTCCAAGCCGGGCGCCTACGGGGCGGGTCTGCTGCCGCTCATCGACGCCGGCAACTGGCGCAGCGACGCCGACCTGGCGCAGGTCTACGCGGTGTGGGGCGGCTACGCCTACGGCCGCGGGCTGGACGGCCGGGAGGCACGCGCCGACATGGAGACGGCGTTCCGCAGAATCGCCGTGGCGGCCAAGAACACCGACACCCGCGAGCATGACATCGTCGACTCCGACGACTACTTCCAGTACCACGGCGGGATGGTCGCGATGGTGCGGTCCTTGGTCGGACGGAGCCCGACCGCGTATGTCGGCGACTCGGCGCTCACCGACTTGGTACGCACCCGCACGCTCGCCGAGGAGACCCACCGGGTGTTCCGGGCCAGGGTGGTCAACCCGCGGTGGATCTCCGCGATGCGCCGCCACGGCTACAAGGGCGCCTTCGAGCTGGCCGCCACCGTGGACTACCTCTTCGGATACGACGCGACGGCGGGCGTCGTCGACGACTGGATGTACGAGTCGCTGGCCGCGAGCTACGTCTTCGACCCGGAGACCCGGGCCTTCATGGAGCGCTCGAACCCGTGGGCGCTGCGGGGGGTCACCGAGCGACTGCTGGAAGCCGCCGAGCGCGGGCTGTGGGAACAGCCCGACGTCGAGACGCTGGCGCGGCTGCGACGGACCTACCTGGCGCTGGAGGGCGACCTGGAGTCGGGGTCGGCATGAGTGAGCTGCTGGGCGAGACGATCGCCGCGATCCGCCCCCTGGACCCGGTTGCCGCCGCCGCGGCGGCGGACCGACTGGACCGCATGACCAAGCCGCGCGGCTCGCTGGGGCTGCTGGAGGACGTGGCGGTGCGGCTGGCCGGCATCGCCGGAGCCTGCCCGCCACCACTGCCGGAGCCCGCGGTGGTGACGGTCTTCGCCGCCGACCACGGCGTGCACGCCCAGGGCGTCACGCCGTGGCCGCAGGAGGTCACCAGCCAGATGGTGGCCAACTTCCTGGCCGGCGGCGCGGTCGTCAACGCCTTCGCCGCCCAGTTGGGCACCAAGGTCCACGTGGTCGACGTCGGGGTGGCGGGCGAGCTGGACCCGGTGCCCGGCCTGCTGCCGCGCAAGGTGCGCGCCGGCACCGCGGACATCACCGCCGGCCAGGCCATGACCGCCGCCGAGGTGCGCCGGGCCGTCGAGGTCGGCATCGAGACCGCGAGGGAGCTGACGGCGGCCGGCGGCCGCTGCCTGGTCAGCGGCGACATGGGCATCGCCAACACCACCGCGTCGGCCGCCCTGGTGTGCGCGTTCACCGGCGCCGACGCCGCGGCGGCCACCGGGCGGGGCAGCGGCGCCGGCCCGGAGATGCATGCTCACAAGATCGACGTCGTGCGCCGGGTGCTGGCGCTGCACCGTCCCGACCCGGCCGACCCGCTGTACGTGCTCGCCGCGGTCGGCGGCCTGGAGCACGCGGCGCTGGCCGGGTTCGTCCTGGGTGGGGCCGCGGCGCGCGTGCCGGTGCTGCTCGACGGCGTGATCGCCGGGTCGGCGGCGTTGGCCGCGGCGGCGCTGTGCCCGCAAGCCGTGGGGTACTGCGTCGCCGGGCACCGCTCCGCCGAGCCGGGTCACCAGCTCGCGCTGGCACACCTCGGTCTGACACCGCTGCTGGACCTGGGCATGCGGCTCGGCGAGGGCACCGGGGCGCTGCTTGCGCTGCCGATCGTGGCCAGTGCCGCTCGCGCGCTGGCCGACGTGGCGACCTTCGACTCGGCCGGCGTCTCCCGGAAGGGGGTGTCCCAGCGGGCATGACGCCGCTGCCGTGCTACCCCGTCGGGCTGCGGCTCGCCGGCCGGCGGGTGGTCGTCGTCGGCGGCGGTCCGGTCGCGCAGCGGCGGGTCGCGGGGCTGCTCGCGGCCGGCGCCGAGGTGGTCCTCGTCAGCCCGGCCGCGACCGTGGCGCTGGAGGCGCTGGCGGAGTCCGGAGAGATCGGCTGGAAGCGCCGTCGCTACGCGCCGGGTGACCTCGACCGGGCCTGGTACGCCGTCGCGGCGACCGACGACCCCGCCGCGAATGCCGCCGTGGGCGCCGAGGCCGAGGCGTCGCGGGTGTTCTGCGCGCGTGCCGACGACGCGGACGCCGCGACGGCGTGGACCCCGGCCGTGGGGCGTCACGACGACCTGACGGTGGCGGTCCTCGGCGGCGGCGACCCGAGGCGGGCCGCTCGGGTACGCGACGGCGTCGTCGAGGGCCTGCGCAGCGGGGCACTGGTCGACCGGCGCCACCGCAACGTCACGCCCGGCGTGGTGCTCGTCGGCGGCGGTCCGGGTGACCCCGGGCTCATCACGGTGCGCGGTCGCCAGGCCCTGGCTCAGGCCGACATCGTGGTGACCGACCGGCTGGCTCCCCAGCAGCTGCTCGACGAGCTGCCGCCCGATGTCGCCGTCGTCGACGCGTCGAAGCTGCCGCGGGGGCGGGCGATGTCGCAGGACGTCATCAACGAGCTCATCGTGGAGCAGGCGAAGGCCGGGCGCCGGGTGGTGCGGCTCAAAGGCGGCGACCCGTTCGTCTTCGGCCGCGGCCTGGAGGAGGTGCGGGCCTGCCTCGACGCCGGGGTCGCGGTGGCGGTGGTGCCCGGGGTGAGCAGCGCGGTCGCCGTACCCGGCCTGGCCGGGGTGCCGGTGACCCACCGCGGCGTGAGCCACGAGTTCGTCGTCATCTCCGGGCATGTGCCGCCCGGCGACGCGCGCTCGCTGGTCGACTGGCCGGCCGTCGCCGCGCTGCGCGGCACCATCGTGTTGCTCATGGCCATGGAGCACATCGTGGCGATCACCAGCGTGCTGCTGGCGAACGGCCGCGCGCCCGACACCCCGGCCGTCGCGGTCCAGGAGGGCACGCTGCCCGGCCAGCGGATCGTCCGGGCGCCGCTGGCGCAGTTGCCCGACCGGATTGCCGAGACCGGCCTGCGGCCGCCAGCGGTGATCGTCATCGGCGAGGTCGCCGGACTGCTTTCCCAGCCTTCCTAGCCGCGGCGCATCGCCACGTGTGCCACGCCGTCCCAGTCGTAGGGCTCGCCGTCGCGGCTGAAGCCGAACTCGGCGTAGAAGCCGGCGAGGTGCACCTGGGCGTCCAGCAGGCAGGTCGCCGGTCCGACCTCGGCCAGCGCGGCCTCCACCAGCCGGCGGCCCAGCCCCCGGCCGCGGACCGTCCTCGCCGTGCACAACCGTCCCATCCGGAACTCGCCGTGCGACTGCTCGAGCAGCCGCACCAGCCCCAGCGGGGTGTCCCGACGGCCGTCGGGAGCAAGCCAGTAGTGCCGGGTCGTCCGGTGCAGGTCCCGGCCGTCGAGCTCGGGGTAGGGGCATGCCTGCTCGACGACGAACACCTCGACGCGCAGCCGCAGCAACGCGTACAGCGTGGCGGTTGACAGGTCGGCGGCCCAGGCACGGTGCAGCACCGGGGCGAGTTGGTCGGCGGTGGAGGAGGGCATGGGGTCATCGTGCCCGGAAGCTCATCGTCGTGCCCAGGAACTGCTCACCGTTGCGGTACCGTCCGGATGAAGCCCGCTCAGAGCGGTGTGCCGGGCGGCACGAACGGCAGGCCGTGCGGCGCCCCGCCGTCGATCAGCCGCAGCACCGCTTCGGTGTCCAGGTGGGTCTCGACGAGGTCACCGAGCAGGTCGAGCCGGGCGGCCCGGGCGGCGGCGAACGAGGTGCTCGGCGCCACCAGGAACCCGGTGCGCCCGGCCCGGCGCGCGACCCGCGTGAGCAGCGCGCGGCGGAACGCGTCGTTCTCCAGCAGCCCGTGCCAGTGGGTGCCGATCACGTGGCCGGCGTCGACCCCCTCCCCCGTGCCGTCGGGCAGCGTGACCAGCGGTGCGCCGCCGGCACGCACCACCCGGCCGTGGTGGATCTCGTAGCCGGTCACCGGGCTGCCCAGCGCGGTGCCGCTCGGGCGGGCCAGGCGCTTGGCGGCCTCGAAGCTCACGTCGACGTCGAGCAGCCCCAACCCGGCCACCGCGCCGCGCCGGGACTCCACGTCGTCGACGATGCGCCGCCCGAGCATCTGGAAGCCGCCGCAGATGCCCACCACCGGCCTGCCCGCCGCCGCGTGCGCGGACACGGCGTCGGCCAGCCCGCTGCGCCGCAACCATCCCAGGTCGTCCACAGTGGACTTGGATCCGGGCAGCACGACGAGGTCGGCGTCGGCCAGCCGGGAGGGTTCGGTCACATAGCGGACCGATACCCCGGGTTCACAGGCCAGCGCGTCGACGTCCGTGCCGTTCGACACCCGGGGCAGGCGCACCACCGCGACCCGCAGCCACTGCCCGCCGTGCGGCGGCCTGGGCCGGCCGACGGCGCCGTCGGCCACGTGGGCCAGCGAGTCCTCGGCGTCGAGCCACAGCTCCTCGCTCCAGGGCAGCAAGCCCAGGGTGGGCCGGCCGGTCAGCGTCTCCAGTTGCCGCAGCCCCGGCGCGAGCAGGTCGGCGTTCCCCCGGAACTTGTTGACGACGAACCCCGCCACCAGATCCTGGTCGGCGGCCTCCAGCAACGCGAGGGTGCCGAACAGGTGTGCCAGCATGCCGCCGCGGTCGACGTCGCCGACCAGCAGCACCGGCAGTCGTGCCGCCCGGGCCAGCCCCATGTTGGCGATGTCGCCGCCCCGCAGGTTGATCTCCGCGGGGGATCCGGCACCCTCACAGACGACCACGTCGTAGCGCTCGCGCAGCCCGTCCAACGCGGCCACGGCGACCTCGCGGAGCGCCCCGACGCGCTCCCGGTAGGCGCCCGCCGAGATGCTGCCGGCGGCCTGGCCGAGCACCACGACCTGCGAGGTCGAGTCGCTGCCCGGCTTGAGCAGCACCGGGTTGAGCGCCACGCTGGGCTCGATGCCGCAGGCCGCGGCCTGGACCGCCTGGGCGCGCCCGATCTCCCCGCCGTCGGCGGTGACCACGGAGTTGTTGGACATGTTCTGCGCCTTGAACGGCGCGACCGTCACCCCGCGGCGCGCCAGCCACCGGCACAACCCCGTGACCAGGACGCTCTTGCCGGCGTCCGAGCTCGTCCCGGCCACCAGCAGCGCGCCGCCCACGACGGCCCTCAGGTGAGCGTGAGGATCTCGACGCCGTCGGTGGTGACCAGCACGGTGTGCTCGAACTGCGCCGTGCGCTTGCGGTCCCTGGTGCTCACCGTCCAGCCGTCGGGCCAGATGTCGTAGTCGACGGTCCCCAGAGTGATCATCGGCTCGACCGTGAACGTCATGCCGGGCTCCAGCACGGTGGTGACGCGCGGCTCGTCGTAGTGCAGCACGACCAACCCACTGTGGAAGGTCCGGCCGATGCCGTGGCCGGTGAAGTCGCGGACCACACCGTAACCGAAACGGTTGGCGTAGGACTCGATCACGCGGCCGACGACGTTGAGCTGCCGGCCCGGCCGGACCGCCCGGATGCCCCGCATCATCGCCTCGTGGGTGCGCTCCACGAGCAGCCGGTCCTCCTCGGCGACCTCGCCGGCGAGGAAGGTCGCGTTGGTGTCGCCGTGCACGCCCCCGACGTACGCGGTGACGTCGATGTTGACGATGTCACCCTCGGAGATCACCGTCGAGTCCGGGATGCCGTGACAGATCACCTCGTTGAGGCTGGTGCAGCAGGACTTCGGGAAGCCCTTGTAGCCCAGCGTCGACGGGTAGGCGCCGTGGTCGACGAGGAACTCGTGCACCGCCGCGTCCACCTTGTCGGTGGTGACACCGGGCGCGACGGCGGCGCCCCCCACGGCCAACGCCTGCGCCGCGACCCTGCTCGCCACCCGCAAGGCCTCGATGACCTCCGGTGGCTGCACCCACGGGTCGGTGCTGGGAGCCGGGCGGGGCTTGCCGACGTACTCCGGACGCGGGATGTGCGCCGGCACCCGCCGAGCCGGCGAGATCGTCCCCGGGGACAGGGCGGCGCGCACGCTCATGCCGCCAGCCTAGTGGTCCCGCCCGGAGAAGCGGGACCACGAACCAGGGGGCGGGCCAGCGCCCGCCAGCCGAGCAGCAGCACGCCCAGCACCGCCGCGGTGATCAGCGCGAACACCCACGGCAGCCGGCCGGTGACCGCGGCCCGGACCGCCAGACCGGCGACCACGGTGACCGGCCACACCACCGCCCCGGCCCGCAGCCCGGCCGGGACCCGGCGCACCAGCGGAACCGCACGGGCGAGGGCCGCGGCGAGCAGGAACGGCGCGGCCGTCGTGAGCAGGCCGAGCACGTCCTCGGACTCGGCGTGACTGGCCCGCCCGACGGCTACGAACACCCCGACCGCGACGGTGTCGGCGAGGGCGGCGACTAGGACGGCGCGGTATGACACGCCGTCCAGGTTAGGTCAGGTTCCACCCCCGGGAGGTGGGTCGGGGTCGGCTGTGGGTGCACGCCGCCCTCGTGAACCCGCCGGCCGCATCGGGCCTCTTTCGGGCTATCGTGGTCCGGTTCCCACCGTTGTGCCCTCTACCGACCGGGCAACGCCGTCCCTCGACGACGGCGCCCGGATCCGGCGGTGCTGCTGCGTGGGTTGCACAAGAGCTTCGGCAGCGTGCATGCCGTCAACGGCATCGATCTGCGGATCCGGCCTGGGGAGATCGTGGCGTTCCTGGGTCCCAACGGTGCGGGCAAGACCACCACGATCGACATGATGGTGGGGCTGTCGCATCCCACCGCTGGCGAGGTCAGCCTCTTCGGGCTTGCCCCGGCTGCGGCGGTGGCTCGAGGGCTGGTCGCCGCGGTGATGCAGACCGGTGGCCTGTTACGGGACCTCACGGTGGCCGAGACGGTGCGCCTGACCTCCACCTTGTTCGCCCGGACCCGCCCGGTCGCGGAGGTCCTTGACCGGGCTGGGATCGTCGACATCGTCGATCGCCGGGTCGGCAAGTGCCCGGGCGGTCAGCACCAGCGGCTGCGGTTCGCGCTGGCGCTGCTGCCCGATCCGGCGCTGCTGGTGCTCGACGAGCCGACCACCGGGATGGACGTGGCAGGTCGCCGCGATTTCTGGTCGGCGATCCGGCGCGACGCCAGCCGCGGACGCACCGTGCTGTTCGCCACCCACTACCTGGAAGAAGCCGACCTCTACGCCGATCGGATCGTGCTCCTCCGCCAAGGGCAGGTGGTCGCCGACGGCACCGCCGCACAGATCAAGAACCTGGCCACCGGGCGGATCGTGCGGGCCACGTTGCCCAGGGCCGACACGACGAGCCTTGCGGTGGTGCCCGGGGCGCAGTCGGTGGAGATCCGCGGTGACACCGTGCTGGTCCGGGCCGTGGACTCCGACGAGGTCGCGCGCTACCTGCTGACCCGCACCGACGCGCATGACCTGGAGATCACCACGCACAATCTCGAGGATGCGTTCATCTCCCTGACCAGCCAGAAGAGCCCCACGGCGCCGCTTCCTCCCGACCCTGGCCCGGACGGGCCGAGCGCCTCGCGCCACTGGCGCAGCCAATGAGCCCGCCACCTGCCCTCACCCCCGACCTGACCCGCCGGGTACCGCCGATGGGCGGATTCAACCTGACCTTCCTGGGCCTGGAAGTACGCCGGATGCTACGCAATCGCCGCACGATGATCTTCACCCTGATCATGCCGGTGGTGTTCTACTTCACGTGGGCCCGGTTCACCCCCGCCTACGGTGTCGGTGAGATCGCCCGCGCGCCGCTGCACGCCGAGGCTTTCGACCCGATAGCCGTCCCCGACATCATCGTCTGGACCATCCTGTTCGCCCTCGGCGCCACCCTCCTGTTCCGCCGTGACACCAGGCGCGTCTGACGAAGCCCAGGAGCAACAGGCCGCGCAAGCGATTCCCGGCCGGGCGCCCTGACGGGTGATCGGCGACCGGGGGGAAGCCTCAGAAGAGCACCGTGGCGAAGCTGCCGGCCTGGCGGAAGCCGACCCGGTCGTACACCGCCCGCGCCGCGGTGTTGAACTCGTTGACGTAGAGGCTGGCGGTGCGCTCCAAGCCTCGCACCAGGCGGTCGGCCACAGCCGCGGTGCCCGCCGTGCCCAGCCCCCGGCCCCGGCGGTCCGGGCGGACCCACACCCCCTGGATCTGGCCGACGCGGGAGGACAGCGCGCCGATCTCCGCCTTGAAGACCACCTCGCTGCCCTCGAACCGGGCGAAGGCGCGCCCGGCCGTGACCAGATCGGCCACCCGGGAGCGGTAGCCCAGGCCGCCGTCGCCGAGCGTGGGGTCGGTCCCGACCTCTTCGGTGAACATCGCCACGGCAGCCGGTAGGTAGCGGTCGAGCTCGTCGGGACGCACCGGACGCACCAACGGGTCGGGCGGGTAGCTCGGAGGGGCGGGCATCACCATGAGCGGCTGCTCCGGCCGCACCTCGCGGGCCGGCGCCCACACCGGGGCCAGCTCGTCCCAGAGCGGCAGCACCATCTCGCGGGGTCCGACCAGCGAGGAGCACAACCGGGGCGAGCGCTGGGCCCGTTCGGCGAACGCCCGAATGGCCGAGCGCTCTCCACGCAGCGGCACGAGGTTGGCGCCCGAGAAGCACAGCCCGTCGACCCGGCCGCCCACCCCCCACAGCTCACCACCCAGCCGCCACGGGTCCAGCCCGGCGGTCTCGACCCGCGAGGCGACCATGCACGCGGCCACCGGATCGGCCTCCAGGACCAACCGCACCTGCGCCCGGTCCCGATCGTCGAGCACACGCGCGCCGGCCACCAGTCTCAGCACGCCTCTAGGTTGCCAGACGAGACGGCGGCCTCCCAGCCGGACGCACCGCGAGCCGGGGTCAGCCGAAACGACCGGGTGTCGGCTCAGCCGACGGTCGTCACGGTGTCGGCTCAGCCGACTGTCACCTCGGGCGCGCCGACGAGCCCGTCACCGACCTGCTCGGCCAGCCGCAGCGCCTCCTCGATGAGCGTCTCGACGATCTGCGCCTCGGGAACGGTCTTGACGACCTCGCCGCGAACGAAGATCTGCCCCTTGCCGTTGCCGGACGCGACGCCGAGGTCGGCCTCGCGGGCCTCCCCAGGCCCGTTGACCACGCAACCCATGACGGCCACCCGCAGCGGCACCTCCATGCCGGTGAGGCCCGCGGTGACCTCCTCGGCCAGCCGGTACACGTCGACCTGAGCCCGGCCGCAGGACGGGCACGAGACGATCTCCAGCTTGCGGGGCCGCAGGTTGAGCGACTCGAGGATCTGGTTGCCGACCTTGACCTCCTCGACCGGCGGTGCCGAAAGGGACACCCGGATGGTGTCGCCGATGCCCTGGCTCAGCAACGCGCCGAACGCGGCGGCCGACTTGATCGTGCCTTGGAACGCCGGGCCGGCCTCGGTGACGCCGAGGTGCAGCGGGTAGTCGCACGACTGCGCGAGCAGCTCATAGGCCCGCACCATGACCACCGGATCATGGTGTTTCACCGAGATCTTGATGTCGTGGAAGCCGTGCTCGGCGAACAGCCCGGCCTCCCACAGCGCCGACTCGACCAGCGCCTCCGGGGTTGCCTTGCCGTATTTCGCCAGCAGCCGGGGATCGAGGGAACCGGCGTTGACCCCGATCCGGATCGGCGTACCGTGGTCCTTGGCCGCCGCCGCGATCTCCTTGACCCGGTCGTCGAAGCGCTTGATGTTGCCGGGGTTGACACGCACCCCGGCGCAACCGGCCTCGATCGCGGCGAAGACGTACTTGGGCTGGAAGTGGATGTCGGCGATCACCGGAATCTTGCTCTTGGACGCGATCGCCGGCAGCGCCTCGGCGTCGTCGGCTGACGGGCATGCCACCCGGACGATGTCGCAGCCGGCCGCCGTCAGCTCCGCGATCTGCTGCAGCGTCGCGTCGACGTCCGCGGTGAGGGTGGTCGTCATCGACTGCACCGAGATCGGGTAGTCGCTGCCCACACCGACGCTGCCGAGCATCAACTGCCGGGTCTTTCGTCGCTCCGTGAGGGTGGCCGGAGGGGTGGCGGGCATGCCCAAGTCGACGCTCAATGTCTCTCCACAGGTCGCGGGGGATCTTTCGCGACCAGTATTCCGCAGCCCCGCTGTCGCGACCGCGCGACACAGCCGGGACCACGACCGGGGGCTCGGCGGTGCAGTCGAGCGGGCAGAACCCGGCGGAGCGCTGGAAGACACCCGAACCGGGGATTGCCCTCCGGCCGACTCACCGGACGACTCACCTGACGGGCAACGACACCGGGTTGACGATGTCGGCGGTCAGCGTGAGCAGCACGTAGGCGCCACCGACCAGGATGATCAGGTAGGTGAGCGGGAGCAGCTTCGTGTAGTCGACAGGCCCTCCCGCCCGACGGCCGGTGAGCCGGCGCACGCCGTCCCGCACCCGCTCGTAGAGCGCGACGACGATGTGCCCGCCGTCCAGCGGGAGCAGCGGCAGCAGGTTGAACACGCCCACGAAGAAGTTCAGGGCCGCGAGCAGGTAGAGGAAGGTCTGCCACAGTCCGTCCTGGGCGAGCTGCCCACCCAGCCGGCTCGCCCCGTAGACGCTGATCGGGGTGTTCAGGCCGCGCGGGCCGCCGGTGACCGCCGTGATCAGAGCCGGCACCTCCCGCGGCAGTTGCTCCAGGCCCTGCCAGGTGTCGGCGAACAACGTCCCGGTGAAGGAGAGCGTCGCAGGCACCGCCGGTAGCGGCCGGTAGGACAGATAGGTGGGCAGCACCACACCGATGACACCGGTCGACGTGAGCGCGTAGCTGCCGTTCGGGTGCGATTGGAGCTCCTTGACCCGCGCGATGTCGACGCTCAGGGTGTGCCGCTGACCGTCCCGCTCCACGGTGACCGGGGTCGGACCGGCAAGATCCTTGGTCACCTGCTGCAGGTCGGTGACCGTAGGGGTGGGCTGCCCGGCGACCGCGACGATCCGGTCCCCGGGCCTGATACCGGCCGCCAGCGCCGGAGCCGGGGCGCCGGGACCGCACGGCAGCGTCCCCCCTGACTGGTTCTGGTTGCTCACGCACGGGCTGACCTGCGCCACCAGCGGGACGTCGTTGGGCAACCCGACCGAGACCGCCATGGCGAACAGCACGACGATGCCGATGATGAAGTGCGTCAGCGAGCCGGCCGCGAGCACGACGACCCGCTTCCACACGCGCTGTCGGAAGAACGCGCGCGGCGCGTCGGCCGGCTCGACCTCCTCCAGCGCGGTCATCCCCACGATCTGGCAGAACCCGCCGGCCGGGATCACCTTGAGTCCGTACTCGGTCTCGCCGCAGCGGAATGAGAAGATCTTGGGCCCGAAGCCGATGAAATAACGGGTGACCTTCATGCCGAAGGCCTTGGCGGTGGCCAGGTGACCGGCCTCGTGCAGGGCGACCGAAACCCCGATTCCCAGGGCGAACAGCAGGACGCCCAGCCCAAAGCTCACGCAGTCTCCTCCGCACCCTCGGTGGTGCCGCACAGCTCACGGCTGCGGGCCCGGGCCCACTTCTCTGCCGCCAGCACGTCCTCCACGGTAGCCGGTCGGGAACACCAGCCGTCGGCGCGATCGAGGACGCGGGCCACCGCGGCCACGATCCCGGGGAACGGCAGCGCCCCGCCGAGGAACGCCGCGACCGCCTCCTCGTTGGCCGCGTTGAACACCGCGGGCAGGCAGCCACCCGCCTCTCCGGCGGCCCGGGCCAGCCCGACTGCGGGGAACGCCTCGTCGTCCAGCGGTTGGAAGGTCCACGCCGTTGGCTCGGCGAACGTGCACGCCGCGGCGGCATCCGGTACCCGGTCCGGCCAGCCCAGGGCCACCGCGATGGGCAACCGCATGTCCGGGGGGCTGGCCTGCGCCAACGTCGAGCCGTCCCGGAAGGTGACCATCGAGTGCACCACGGACTGCGGGTGCACCACCACGTCGATCCGCGGATAGGGCACCCCGAACAGCAGGTGCGCCTCGATGAGCTCCAGGCCCTTGTTGACCAGGGTGGCCGAGTTCACGGTGACGACCGGGCCCATGTCCCAGGTGGGGTGGGCCAGCGCCTGCTCGACGGTGACCCCGGCCAGCTCGGTGCGACGCCGGCCGCGGAACGGGCCCCCGGAGGCGGTGAGCACCAGCCGGGCCACCTCGTCGGCGCGCCCACCCCGCAGACACTGGGCGAGGGCGGAGTGCTCCGAGTCGACGGGGACGAGCTGGCCCGGGGCCGCGGCGGCCGTGACCAGTGGGCCGCCCGCGACCAGCGACTCCTTGTTGGCCAGCGCGAGGACCGCTCCGCTGCGCAGCGCGGCCAGGGTCGGGGCGAGACCGCGCGAGCCCGTGATGCCGTTGAGCACGACGTCCGCGGGGATGTGCTCGACGAGCTCGGCCGCCGCGTCCGGGCCGACCAGCACGGCGGCGGCGGAGCCGGCGGCGGCGAGCGCGGCGCGCATCCCGTCGGCGACCGAGGTGTCGGCGACCGCCAGCGCGGCCACACCGAACTCGACGGCCTGGGCGACGAGCCGGCCGGGGTCGGCACCTCCGGCGGACAGGGCGACCACCGTGAACCGGTCCCGGTTGCGGCGCACCACGTCCAGCGCCTGGGTACCGATCGAACCGGTGCAGCCGAGCACCGTGAGCCTGCGAGGGGTCTCCATCACCGTCGATTCTCCCCGGGATCGGCTCGGACGGTAAGTTGGGTCCAGGATCGGTGGCCAGGAGGTGGGCGTGTCCGAGCTGGAGCGGCGCGGCGAGCGGAGCCCGGTCGCACGCGGTGGGGTCGACCCCCATGACGAGCCCTCCGTCGGGTGGGGCTGGCATGGCTCCTTCCCACGGGCGACCCGGGTCGCCGGCGTACTGACCGCGATCGTCCTCGTGGTGATGCTCGACAGCAACGAGGAGACCCACATCTCCATGATCTGGGCGGCCGCCCTCGCGATCGCCATCGTCGTGGGGCTGGGTTTCGACTACGCCCGCAAGCGCCACTCCTGGCGGCGCTAGCGATCCTGGTCACTGGCGCCGTGTCACGGTGTCGGCGCAGGTACCGTCCACCTCGTGTCCGACGCGGTGGATCTGGAGGTCGGCGACCGCCCGGTGCGGATCACCCACCCGGACCGGGTGTACTTCCCGGCGCGCGGCGAGACCAAGCTCGATCTCGCCCACTACTACCTGGCCGTCGGTGACGGGATCGTGCGGGCGCTGCGGGAGCGGCCCTGCATGCTCCACCGCTTTCCGACCGGGGTCGACGGGGAAAAGGTCCACCAGAAGCGGCTGCCGGCCGGCGCGCCGCCGTGGGTACAGACCGTCCGGGTGGACTTCCCGTCCGGCCGGCACGCGAACGAGCTGTGTGTCACGCACCTCGCCGACGTGCTGTGGGCGGTGCAGATGTCCACGGTGGAGTTCCACCCGTGGAACAGCCGGCGGGAAGCCGTCGAGCTCCCCGACGAGTGGCGTATCGACCTCGACCCGCAGCCCGGTACCGGCTTCTCCGAGATCCGGCGGGTGGCGGGCGTCGTGCGGGAGGTGCTCGACGAGCTCGGCGCAGTCGGCTGGCCGAAGACCTCCGGCAACCGCGGGCTGCACGTCTACGTGCGCATCGAACCCCGGTGGGGCTTCGCGCAGGTGCGGCGCGCCGCGCTGGCCTTTGCCCGGGAGATCGAGCGACGGGCTCCGCGGCTCGTGACGACGGCATGGTGGAAGCGCGACCGGATCGACGCGGTGTTCGTGGACTACAACCAGAACGCGCGCGACCACACCATCCGCTGCGCGTACTCGGTGCGCGGCGCGCCAGCGGCGGCGGTGTCCACGCCGCTCACCTGGGGCGAGCTGGCTGATGCCGAGCCCGGCGACTTCACGATCGCGACGGTCCCTTCGCGGTTCGCCCAGCTCGGGGACCTGCACGCCGGCATCGACGACGCGGTCTTCTCCCTGGAGCCGTTGCTGGAGTGGGCGCGGCGCGACGAGCGCGACTCCGGCTTGGCCGACCCTGGCCTGGCCGATCCCCGACGGGCCGAGCCCCGACGGGCCGATCCCCGACTCGCCGGCCCCGGCAGTGGGTGAGGCGCGTCACCCGCTGCGGAGGACGTCGGCAAGGTCGAAGCCGACGGGCCGGTCGAGCTGATCATAGGTGCAGCTCCGGGGATCGCGGTCAGGTCGCCAGCGGACGAACTGGGTGGTGTGCCGGAAGCGGCTTCCTTCCATGGAGTCATAGCGGACCTCGACGACGCGCTCCGGACGCAGCGGGACGAAGGAGAGGTCCTTGCCGGCGTTCCACCGGCTCGTCTCGTTCTTGCGGGGGGTGCGCTCGCCCTGTTCGTGGGCCGCCCAGTTCCACGGATGGTCGTCCAACGTGGTGAGCAGCGGTTGCAGCTCGGTGAGCAGCTCCCGCCGACGAGCCAGCGGGAACGCGCCGACAACCCCGACCGAGGCGAGAATCCCCCGGTCGTCGTAGAGACCGAGCAGCAACGAGCCGACGGCGTCGGTTCCGGACTTGTGGACCCGGTAGCCGGCGACGACGCAATCGGCGGTGCGGTCGTGCTTGATCTTTGTCATGACGCGCTTGTCCGGCTGGTAGCGCAGGTCGAGGGGCTTGGCGATCAGCCCGTCCAGGCCGGCGCCCTCGAACTGGTCGAACCACCGCCAGGCGAGGTCGAGATCCTGGGTGGCCGGGGTGAGGTGGACCGGCGGCCTGGCATCGGCGAGGACGCGTTCGAGCGCTGCCCGGCGGTCGGTGACGGGCAGTCGGGTGAGATCGTCGTCACCGAGGGCGAGCAGGTCGAAGGCGACGAAACTGGCCGGGGTCTGCTCGGAGAGGAGCCTGACCCGGCTGGTCGCGGGGTGGATTCGCTGTTGGAGCGCCTCGAAGTCGAGAGTGTTGCGTTCCTGGTCGGCGACGACGATCTCGCCGTCGATCACAGCGCGGGGCGGGAAGCTCGCCAGGACGGCCGTGACGATCTCTGGGAAGTATCGGGTCATCGGCCGCCCGTTGCGGCTGCCGATCTCGACCTCGTCGCCGTCCCGGAAGACTATCGACCTGAAGCCATCCCACTTCGGTTCGTAGTGCTGGCCGGGGGGGATGGTGGTGGCGGGCTTGGCCAGCATCGGCGCGACGGGCGGCATGACGGGAAGATGCACGGACTCAGTGTCCTCGCCGAGCCGTCAGCACGCCGCGATCAGGCCACCCGGCCCGCTCCGGCCAGGGCTGTCCGTGGATCTTCAGCCCTCCTGCCCGGCCAGTTGACCGCAGGCGGCGGCGATCTCCCGACCCCGGGTGTCGCGCACCGTGCAGGCCACCCCGGCCGCGCGCACCCCGGCCACGAAAGCGGCCTGCGCCGGTAGCGGGCTGGCGTCCCAGGCGCTTCCGGGCGTCGGGTTGAGCGGGATGAGGTTGACGTGGACGAGCCGGGCGTCGAGGTGGCGGCGCAGCACCCGGCCGAGCAGCTCGGCCCGCCACGGCTGGTCGTTGACGTCGCGGACCAGCGCATACTCGATCGACACGCGCCGCCCGGTGCGCGAGGCGTAGCCCCGGGCCGCGTCGAGCACCTCGGCCACCCGCCACCGCGTGTTCACCGGCACCAGCATGTCGCGCAGCTCGTCGTCGGGTGCATGCAACGACACCGCCAGCGTGACCGCGAGCCCCTCCGCCGCCAGCCGCCGGATCCCCGGCACCAGTCCGACGGTAGACACCGTGACCGACCGTTGCGACAGCCCGAGCCCGTCGGGTACCGGGTCGGTGATGCGCCGGACCGCGGCCAGCACCCGGTCGTAGTTGGCCAGCGGCTCGCCCATCCCCATGAACACCACGTGGGACAGTCGCCCCGGCTCCCCCAGCTCGCCGCCGCGCATCTCGGATGCCGCCTGCCGCACCTGCTCGACGATCTCGGCGGTGGACAGGTTGCGCCGCAGCCCCCCTTGCCCGGTGGCGCAGAACGGGCAGCCCATCCCGCAGCCGGCCTGGCTGGACACGCACACGGTGGCCCGGTCCGGATAGCGCATGAGCACGCTCTCCGACAACGTCCCGTCGGTCGCCCGCCACACTGTCTTGCGGGTCGCGCCGCCGTCACAGCTGACCCCTCGCACGGCGGCCACCAACGGCGGCAGCAACGCCCTCACCAGCTCGTCGCGGCGGGCGACCGGCAGGTCCGTCATGGACGCCGGGTCGACGCACAGCCGGCCGAAGTAGTGGCGGGCGAGCTGGTCGGCGCGGTAAGCGGGCAGCCCGAGCGCGGCGACCGCGCTGCGCCGCCCCTCGGCGTCGAGGTCGGCAAGGTGGCGGGGCGGCATGCCGCGCCTGGCGGCGTCCGGGACGAGGGGCAGCGGGCTCGTGGTCATCGCACCGGTAAGTCTTCCACGACAGTGGCGCGGCGCCGGACGGGACGAGCCAGAGCGGGACGAGCTAGAGCGGGACGAATGCGCGCAGCAGCAGCCAGCCGACCAGAGCGGAGGACAACAGCGAGTCCAGCCGGTCCATGAGCCCGCCGTGGCCGGGCAGCAGGCCACCCATGTCCTTGATGCCCAGGTCGCGCTTGACCAGCGACTCGACGAGGTCGCCGACCGTCGCGGCGACGACGATCGCGACGCCGAACAGAACACCCTGCCAAGCCTGACCGCCCAGCAGCAGCGGGACCGTGAGCCCCCCGGTGAGGACCCCGGCCGCCAACGAGCCGGCGAAGCCCTCCCAGGTCTTCCTCGGGCTGATCGTGGGGGCCATCGGGTGCCGCCCTGCCAGAACCCCCGTGGCGTAGCCGCCGATATCGGAGGCCACCACAGCAAGCAGGAAGCAGAGCACCCGCATGCTGCCGTCGGTGGGCAACACGAGCATGGCGCCGAAGCCCCCGGCGAGCGGCACGTAGGACAACACGAACAGCGAGGCGGACACGTCGCGCAGGTAGCCGTCGGCGCCTGCCGGGATCCGCCACAGCAGGCAGGCCAGGACGGTGAGAGCGAACGCCGTGAGCAGGCCCTCCCGCCCGAACGGCCAGGACAGCCACACCATCGCCTGGCCCCCGGCCAGCACCGGGACCAGGCTCACCCGGATCCCCTTGCCGCGCCGCAACGCCCGCGCCAGCTCCCACGAGCCGTAGGCCATGAACGCGGCCACCACCCCGACGAAGGCCTGCCGGACCGTGAACAGCGACACCAGGGCGACTGCGCCGAGCCCCACGCCCACGGCGATCGCCGCGCCGAGGTGGCGGCCGGCGCGCGAACCGCTGGCGGAGGGGCCGCCGGCCGGCGGCCCGGTGCCAGCCGGTGGTGAACCCGCCGGCTCGGGGGGCGGGTCTCGCGTGGGCACCGTCACCACTCAGACCTCGAGAAGCTCGGCTTCCTTGTGCCTGACCAGTTCGTCGACCTGGCTGATGTAACGGGCCGTCGTCCCTTCGAGCTCCTTCTCGGCGCGCACCACCTCGTCCTCACCCGCCTCCCCGTCCCGGACGATGCGGTGCAGCTCCTCCATCGCGCGGCGGCGGACGTTGCGGATCGCGACCCGGCCGTCCTCCCCCTTGTGCCGGGCGACCTTGACCAGGTCCCGACGGCGCTCCTCGGACAGCTCGGGGATGACCACCCGGATGATCGTGCCGTCGTTGGTCGGGTTGACGCCGAGGTCGCTGTCGCGGATCGCCCGCTCCATCGCACGGAGCTGGCTGGCGTCGTAGGGCTTGATCACCGCCATCCGGGCTTCCGGCACGTTGATCGACGCGAGGTGGTTGAGCGGGGTCGCCGTACCGTAGTAGTCGACGACGATCCTGGAGAACATTCCCGGGTTGGCGCGGCCGGTGCGCAACGTCGCCAGATCCTCCCGGGCCACCGACACCGCCTTCTCCATCTTCTCCTCGGCGTCGAAGAGGGTCTGCTCGATCACGGCTCTTGCTCCTCGCTGTCCACCAGGTTCCCACGCGACCCCGGCCCGTCCACCGGCGTGCTCACCAGGGTCCCGATCCTCTCACCACGCACTGCGCGGGCGATGTTGCCCTCGGTGAGCAGGTTGAAGACGATGATCGGCAGCCGATTGTCCATACACAGGCTGAACGCGGTGGTGTCGGCGACCTCGAGCCCGCGCTCCAGCACCTCACGGTGGCTGATCTCGGTGAACAGGGTCGCATCCGGATGGAGCCGCGGGTCGGCCGAGTACACCCCGTCGACCGCCTTCCCCATGAGCACGACGTCGCAGTCGATCTCCAACGCGCGCTGGGCGGCTGTGGTGTCGGTCGAGAAGTAGGGCATCCCCATGCCTGCGCCGAAGATCACAACCCGACCCTTCTCCAGGTGCCGCATCGCGCGCCGGGGGATGTAGGGCTCTGCCACCTGGCCCATCGTGATCGCGGTCTGCACCCGGGTGTCGATATTGTGCTCGCGCTCCAGGAAGTCCTGCAGCGCGAGGCAGTTCATCACCGTGCCGAGCATCCCCATGTAGTCGGCACGGGCACGTTCCATGCCGTAGCCATTGAGCTCCTTGCCGCGGAAGAAGTTGCCGCCACCGATGACGACCGCGATCTGCACGCCGGTCGCCACCACCTCCGCGATCTGCCGAGCGACGGCCTGCACCACCTTCGGGTCGACGCCCACGGAGCCGCCGCCGAACATCTCACCACCGAGCTTGAGCAGCACTCTGCGGTGCCGGCCACGTCCGAGTGGGGCATCTACACCCGGGCAGCGCCGACCGTCCTCACCCACCCGTCCTCCTTCCGCCCGGCCGCCGTTCCGCACCGCCCGCACGGTTCCGACGGGAGGGACCGGGCACAACCGCCCGCCCGGCCACCCGCTCAGGCTTGGCCCACCTCGAACCGGGCAAAGCCCCTCACGGCCACGCCCGCGGCGTCGAGCAGCGCCTTGACGGTCTGCTTGGCGTCCTGCACGGAGGGTTGCTCGAGCAGCACGACGTCCTTGAAGAACCCGTTGAGGCGACCCTCGACGATCTTGGGCAGGGCCTGCTCCGGCTTGCCCTCCTCACGCGCCGTCTGCTCGGCGATCCACCGCTCGCGCTCCACCACGTCAGCCGGGATGTCCTCCCGGCTGACGTAGCGCGGTTTCATCGCCGCGATCTGCATCGCTGCGCCGCGCGCGGCCTGCTCCGCGCCGCCGCCGTAGGCCAGGAGCACGCCCACCGCGGGCGGCAGGTCTGAGGAACGCCGGTGCAGGTAGGTCGCCACCTCACCATCGAAGCTGACATAGCGCCGTAGCTGCAGCTTCTCCCCGATCCGCGCCGAGAGGTCGTTGACCGCGTCGGCGACAGTGCCGCCGTCGAGCCGTGCGGCGGTCAACTGCTCGACGTCGGTCGGGCGGCTCGCGACTGCGACCGCGACGATCTGGTCCGCGAGCCGCTGGAAGTCGGCGTTCTTGGCGACGAAGTCGGTCTCGCAGTTCAGCTCCACCATGACGCCGCCTGCGGCGGCCACCAAACCGTTGGCCGTGGTCCGCTCGGCCCGCTTGCCGACGTCCCTGGCGCCCTTGATGCGCAGCAGTTCGACAGCCCGGTCGAAGTCGCCAGCAGTCTCCTCCAGGGCATTCTTGCAGTCGAGCATCCCGGAGCCGGTGAGCCCGCGGAGCCGCTTGACGTCGGCCGCCGTGTAGTTCGCCATCGTTGGTCCTGTCCGTCCTTCACGCTCGGCGCCGCGGCGCCCGCGCATCGTCTTGGCAGAAGTGGGGGTCAATGTGCTTGGTGGGCATAGGGAGTCCGGCGCTGGTCGCGCAGCGGTGCGGGACCACGCTCAGCGGCCCTCACCCGGATGCGACGTGCCGTTGCTGGTGCTGCCTACCGCATCCGGGCCAGCGGCGCCGGCCGGGTCGACGGGGGTGCTGGAGCCGTCGCCGCCGGCGCCTGCCGCAGTGCCCGCACTCGCGCCGGCACCACCGCCCACCAGGAGTTCCTGCTCCCATTCGGCGAGCGGTTAATCGGTGGCCACGCCCGGCTCGGGCTTGTCGGAGCCGTCGCCGCCG
>JAVKSM010000008.1:0-43410 GCA_039583705.1 Pseudonocardiaceae bacterium | reverse complement strand
GTGAGGTCCTCGCCGAGCACGTCCGGCGCGCCCACACCGAGCATCGCGGTGAGGAGCTCTCCCCCCAGGGACAGCATCTTGTCCGCGAGCCGGACGGTCCCGGTGGCCAGGTCGTCGCAGATGAGCACCACGTCGCCGTCGAGCAGACCGAGCACGTCACCGGGCTGGCAGCGGCCGACCCAGGTCAGGCCCTCGGACTCGGCGACGGTGAGCGCGCCGGCGCGGGTGCCGGCCGCCGCCTCGGCCATGGCCACCACGTCGTCGTCGGGTCGCCGCTGCGGATCGTGCACGGCCAGCGCGGCGAGACCCGCGAGGATCGAGGGCGCCGGCACCACGACGACCTGCTGGCCGGCGGCGCGAGCCAGATCGGCGGCTTCCTCGGCCACCGCGGTCACCGAGGGGTCGTTGGGCAGCACGACGACGTGCCCGGCCCGCGTGCCGGCCAGCGCCGCGGCCACCTCGTCGTGCCCGGGCAGCCGGTCGCCGGGGCGGGCGACGACGGCCGCGCCCGCCCCGCGCGCCAGCTCGGCGGCCCCCTCTCCAGAAACGATCATGATGACGGCGCGGGGCCGGACGAAACGCGGGGACCGCCCCGCCCGTTCGCCCACCTGGTCGGTGAAGCGGGCCACGGTGATCCGGTGCGGCCGGCCGGCACGCACGCCGGCCTCGATCGCCGCGCCCACGTCGGTGCAGTGCACGTGCACGTTCCAGACCGCGCCGTCCCCGACGACCGCGACCGAGTCCCCCAGCCGGGCAAGCTCAGCCCGCAGCTCGGCGGCCCGGGGCTCGGACAGCCCGTCGAGCAGGTACATGACCTCGTACTCGAACTCCGGGGACCCCGCCTCCCGCTGTGCCCGCAGCGTCTGCCCGTCACGGGGCGGGGAGACCGCCGGTCGGGTGAGCTTCGCGGGAGCGCCGGTGACGACGGCGAGGAGCGCCTCCAGCACGACGACGAGCCCGAGACCGCCGGCGTCGACCACCCCGGCTTTCGCGAGGGCGGCGAGCTGGCGGGGGGTGTCGGCCAGTGCACAGGCGGCTGCCGCCGCGGCCGCGGCGGCGACATCGCCCAGCATGTCCGAGTCACACTCGCTCGCGGCGTCGGAGGCGCTGTTCAGGACGCTGAGCATGGTGCCGGCGACCGGGTCGGACACCGCAGCGGCCGCGAGCACGTCGGCCCGCCGCAGCGCCGCCCGCAGCGCCGCCCCTGGCGACTGCTCGGCGTCCTCGGACAGGGCCTCCGCGATGCCGCGCAGCACCTGGGAGAAGATGACACCGGAGTTGCCGCGGGCCCCGAGCAGCGCGCCGCGGGCCAGCACGGCGGCGGCTGCTGCCGCTGAGGTCACGCCGTCCCCGGTCGGATCCCGGGACAGCTCGTCGACGGCGGCCCGCATGGTCGCCAGCAGGTTGCTCCCGGTATCACCGTCGGGGACCGGGAAGACGTTGAGCTCGTCGATCTCCTGCCGGCGTGCCGCCAATGCCTCGACGGCCACCCCCGCCCAGCCGCGGACCGCTGCGACGTCCAGCGCCTGCAGCACCTGGGTCACCTCTCCTCCCGTGGCCCGGCCTCGCGGGATACCCGCCCCCGGGCGTCGGCTTCCGGGCATCGACGCAGGGCGAGGGTAGCGAGCCGTCCCGACGGGCCGATGCGCGTCGCCCCTGGCGTGGCCGCTACCCTGACGTGTCGCCCCGGCGGCTCCGGGCGCGGCCGGTCTGTGTTCTGATCTCGTCTGATCTTGAGGAGTGTTCGACGTGGCTGCCGTCTGTGACGTGTGCGGCAAGCGACCCGGGTTCGGCATGTCCGTCTCGCACTCGCACCGGCGTACCCACCGCCGCTGGAACCCCAACATCCAGACGGTGCACGCGCGACTCGCGTCCGGGGAACGCAAGCGGATGCGGGTGTGCACCTCCTGTCTCAAGGCCGGCAAGGTCACCCGAGGCTGACGGCTGCGGCTCGGCCAACTCCGCAGCTTGTTGGCTGTCCTGGCGACACCTGGTCGCCAGGACAGCTTCCAGTCCGTTGCTAGGGCAGCTTCCAGTCGATCGACGGCGCGCCCTGCTCGGCGAGCAGGTCGTTGCAGCGGCTGAACGGCCGGGAGCCGAAGAACCCGCGGTCCGCGGACATCGGGCTGGGGTGGGCCGACTCGACGCACGGCACGCCTGTGAGCAGCGGCCGCAGGGTGCCGGCGTCGCGGCCCCACAGCACCGCCACCAGCGGCTCGCGACGCGCCGCGAGCGCCCGGATCGCCTGCTCGGTGACCCGCTCCCAGCCCCGGTTGCGGTGCGAACCGGGCTGGCCGGGCTGCACGGTGAGTACCCGGTTGAGCAGCAGGACACCGCGTTCCGTCCACGGCGTGAGGTCGCCGGTGGCCGGTGTCGGGTGCCCGAGGTCACCGGTGTACTCCCGGAAGATGTTGACCAGGCTGCGCGGCAGCGGACGCACCTGCGGCGCGACCGAGAACGACAGGCCCACCGGGTGGCCGGGCGTCGGGTAGGGATCCTGGCCGACGACGAGCACCCGTACCGCGTCGAAGGGTTGCGCGAAGGCGCGCAGCACCGCCGGTCCCGCCGGCAGGTAGCGGCGCCCGGCGGCGACCTCGGCGCGCAGGAAGTCCCCCATCGCCGCGACGCCGTCCGCGACCGGGGCCAGCGCGACTGCCCACCCGGCCTCGACCAGCTCGGCCAGGGGTCGCCCGGCCATCAGGGCACGTCCCGGTGGACGACGGTGTCGAGAGGGACGTCGGGTTGGAGCGCGTCGACCGCCACGGCGGTCACCGTAGTGGGACGGGTTTCCCGCCCGGCACCACCCGGGCCTCATCGCGCCGGGGGTGGGACGGTGAGCGGCGACGGGAGGAGCTTGCCGAAGCAGCGGCAGCCCGAGGCGCTGCGGTACCGGCCGAACTTCGGCACCGGAACGTACCCGCAGGAGGTGTAGAGGCCGATCGCCTCGGGCTGGCGGACCCCGGTCTGCAGGACCATCCGGCGCCGCCCCGCCGCCGCCGCGGTCCGCTCCAGTTCGGTGAGCAGCGCCCGGGCGATGCCCCGGCCACGCGCCGCCGGCACCACGTACACCCGCTTGACCTCGGCGTCGCCGTCGGTGAAATCCGGCTCGTCACCGTCGTGGGCCCGCCATCCGCCGCATCCCGCCGGAGAGCCATCGAGGTGTCCGACGAGGAACAGCCCGCGCGGTGGCGCGAAATCGGCTGGGACGGTCGGGGTCTGGTCCTGGCCGCCGTAGCGGCGCACGTACTCCTGCTGCACCTCGGCGACGAGCCACTGGCTGTCCGGGTGGCCGAACGGCAGGACGGACAGCGCCAGCACACCGGACACCCTAACGTCGCCACCACCTGGGGGAGGAACATCACTCGTGAAGTACATCGATGAACTCCAGCGGCCCGAACTCGAATGCCGCCTGTTTAATCGCGTCCTCAATGTTCTCGTGATACGTGTCAGTTATAGCATTCCAATCCTCATCACAGTAGAAAAGATAAACGCCCGGGTCGACATCGTATTTGACAATCGCGAGCGCGGCAAAGTCGCTCGCTTCTTGACTACCCACGACGTGACGCGTTCTTCCCGTACTGGCGGCACGGCTGACGTCGGAGACACAGAGCACGGTCGCACCGTTGATGGTGCTGGGCGGCGCCATCATGGAACGATCTCCACGCAGCGTCCCGCGACCGGCATGGCCTGGTCTTCCGTGAGCTTTCCGCCCGGAAATTCAGGCGCCCGGCCGGGACGAGCACAGGGCATGAGCCCGATGGGGTCGAGCCAGGTGGTAGGGTTTGGAACATATGCGTGAGGGTTGAGCCCGCCCCTGAGGCCGATGGGGTCATTGGCGTGATAGCGACCCGCGTCAGGATCGTAGTAGCGGTGGTAGTTGTAGTTGAGGTCGGTTTCGGGGTCGTGGTACTGGGCGCCCGCCCCGCGGCCTCATCACGATGCGCGACCGCGTCGGCCAACTTACGCTGCGCCGCATGCAACGCGGCGACCCCGTCGTCATACGAGATCTGCCGACTGCGCTCCGCGCTCACCTGTTCCGGAGTCGGGTTCACCGGCGGCGCACCCGGCGGCCGGTTGGCGTCCATCACCCCCTGCGCCGCCTTCGCCTCGGCCAGCGCACTGTCCGCCACCGACTGCGCATAGCTCAACCGGCCGCCGGGTCACGAGGCTCTCCCCCCACCTCCGGCGGGAATGATTCCGAACTGGCCATGGTTTCCCACCCCCGTTCCGTCGTGCCGGTCAGGCTGGTCAATCGCCGGCCCCACCCTGAGGGTGGATCGTAGGGTCAGCGAGCATCCGGCCGGAAGAGGCCCAGCCCGGGCCGCGCGCAGCCGAGCCAGCGCGCAGCCGGGCCACAACCGGCGCGGCAGGCAGGATCGGGCCTACCATGGACCCGCGAAACCACGCGGGCGAGCGCTGCCGCTCGCCGCACCAGGCGCAGACCAGGCACGAGGCCGGCGTCGGCGGGCCGGAGGAGGCCGAGGTGGCGCAGACCCTCGCCATGTGCGGCGGGCTGGGAACCGACGTGGTGGCTGATTTCACGGCCGCCCTCGGCGCCGGCTCGGTGATCACCGACCCGGTCCGGCTGCGCAGCTACGAGTGCGACGGGCTCACCGGCTATCGGCAGGTGCCCGGGCTGGTGGTGCTGCCCGGCGACGCCGGTCAGGTGGGCGCCGCGGTCCGGCTGTGTGCCCGGCACGGGCTGCCGTTCGTGGCCCGCGGGGCCGGCACCGGGCTGTCGGGCGGCGCCCTGCCGGTGGCCGAGGGCGTGGTCATCTCGCTGCAGCGGCTGCGCCGCATCCTGTCCGTCGACCCGCTGGACCGCCGCGCGGTGCTGGAGCCGGGGGTGACCAACCTCGATGTGACGCGCGCCGCCGCGCCCTACGGGCTCTACTACGCGCCGGACCCGTCCAGCCAGCAGGTGTGCACGGTCGGCGGCAACGTCGCGGAGAACTCGGGCGGCGCGCACTGCCTCAAGTACGGCTTCACCACCAACCACGTGTTGGAACTGGAGGTGGTGCTGGCCGACGGCAGCGTCGTCATCCTCGGCGGGCCGACCGGCGAGCAGTGCGGTCCGGACCTGCGCGGGGTCTTCGTCGGGTCGGAGGGCACCCTGGGCATCGTCACGAAAATCACGGTGCGGCTGCTGCGCACGCCGGAGAGCGTGCGCACCCTGCTCGCCGACTTCGGCTCGGTGCACGCGGCGGGCGACACGGTCTCCGACATCGTGGCGGCCGGGATCGTGCCGGCGGCGGTGGAGATGATGGACGCGCTGGCCGTCGAGGCCGTCGAGCAGGCCGTGGCCGCCGGGTACACCGTGGGCACGCCGGCCGCGCTGGTGGTGGAGCTGGACGGGCCGGCCGAGGAGGTCGCGACCCAGTTCGAGCAGGTGAGAAGGATTTGCGAGCGGCGCGGCTGCACCCGGCTGCACGTCGCCACCGGGGAGGCGGACCGGGCCCGGATCTGGAAAGGTCGCAAGGCGGCCTTCGCCGCCGTGGGCCGGATCAGCCCGGACTACTTCGTCCAGGACGGCGTCGTGCCCCGCACCCAGCTCGGCGAGGCGCTCGACCGGATCGCGGCGATGGGCGCCGACGCCGGGCTGCGGGTGGCCAACGTCTTCCACGCCGGCGACGGGAACCTGCACCCGCTGGTGCTCTACGACGCCGACGCCGGGGAGCACGAGCGGGCCGAGAAACTGTCGCGCGAGATCGCCGAACTGTGCGTGGAGTTGGGCGGGTCGCTGTCCGGCGAGCACGGCATCGGGACGGACAAGGCTTGTTCGATGCCCAGGATGTTCGGTGAGGAGGATCTCGCGGTGATGCGACGGGTGCGGGCGGCCTTCGACCCCGACGGCCGCTGCAATCCCGGCAAGCTGTTGCCCACGCCGCGGCTGTGCGGCGAACGGCCCGGCCCGTTCCGGCCGCACCCGCTGGAGGCGGCGGGGGGGATCGAGCGGTTGTGACCGGGTCGATGACGGTGCTTCGGCCCACCGGCCTGGCCACCGCCCGCGAGGCGATGCTCGGCACGGCGGGACGGCTGGTCATCAGCGGCGCTGGGACGGCCCCGGACTGGGGCGGCCCGCTCGGCGCGGTGGACGCGGTGCTGGACACGACCGGGCTGGCCGGCGTGGTCCGGCACAACCCCGGCGACATGACGATCTCGGTGCTGGCCGGGACCCCGCTGCGCCCGCTGCAGGACGTCCTGGCCGGGCACGGCCAGCGGGTGGCGCTGGACGCGGCCAGGGTGCGCCGCGGTGCCACTGTCGGAGGCCTGGTGGCCACCGGGGACGCCGGGCCGTCGGCGCTGGCCTTCGGCACGCTGCGGGACCTGGTCATCGGTGCGATCGTGGTGCTGTCTGACGGGACGGTCAGCCGCAGCGGCAGCCATGTGATTAAAAACGTCGCGGGCTACGACCTCACGAAGCTGCTGCACGGCTGTTTCGGCACGCTGGGGCTGCTCGTCGAGGTGATCCTGCGATTGCACCCGGTGCCGCCGGCTACCCGGACGGTCGCGGTGGGCTGCCCGCTGGAGGGAGCGGCGCGGCTGTGCCGGTCGGTGCTGGACGGCCCGTGCGAGCCGGTCGCCGTGGAGTGGTGCGACGGGCGGCTGCTGGTGCGGCTGGAGGGCACCGAGCGCGGCGTGGCCAGCCGAGCGCAGCGGCTCGCGGACCTGCTGGCGGCCCCGGTGCTCGACGAAGGTGACGCCGAGGCGGCCTGGGCCCGGCACGCGGAGATCGTCGATCGCCGCGGCGACGGCGCGGCGGTGCTGCGGGTCGGCCTGCCGCCCAGCCGATTGCCGGGTGTGGTGGCCTCGCTCGGCGCATCGGCGGTGACCGCGGGACCGGCCACCGGTGTCGCGACGCTGCGACTGCCGCCGGAGGCCGTCGCAGCGGCGCACGCCGCGGTGTACGCCGCCGGCGGCACGTCGATGCTGCGACACCGGCCCGCCGGCTGCGACGCACCGGCGTGGGGACCGCCACCGGCGGCGCTTCCCGTGCTGGCGTCGGTGCGTCGCGCGCTCGACCCCGACGGCCGGCTGGGTCCCGGCCGTTTCTCGCCCTGGATGGACGCCGACCTGGACGGACCGCGATGAGCACGTCCTACGACCCGCACCGCCCGCCGGCACGGGAGCTGCTCGACGATTGCGTGCACTGCGGATTCTGCCTGCCGACCTGCCCCACCTACCAGCTCTGGGGCGAGGAGATGGACTCCCCGCGCGGCCGGATCTACCTCATGGATCTGGCCGAGAAGGGCGAGATCGGGCTCTCCGGGGCGCTCGCGCAGCACATCGACGCCTGCCTCGGGTGCATGGCGTGCGTCACCGCCTGCCCGTCGGGGGTGCGGTACGACCGGCTGCTGGAGTCGGTGCGCCCGCAACTGGAACGCAACGTGCCGCGGGCCCGCGCCGACCGGCTCTTCCGGTCGGCGCTCTTCGCGCTGTTCCCCTACCGGCGGCGGCTGCGAGCCGCGGCTGTGCTCGGCGCGGCGTACCAGAAGCTCCGCTCGGCCGGGCTGGTGTCCCGGCTGCCGGCGGGGCTGGTGTCGCGGCTGCCGGCGGGGCTGGTGTCGCGGCTGCCGGCCCGGCTGCGGGCGGCGCAGGCACTGCTGCCGCCGGTGCGGCTGGCCGACGCGTTCGCCGTGCTGCCGCGGCGGATCCCCGCCCGCGGGCCGGTCCGCCGGCGTGTCGCGCTGCTCACCGGGTGCGTCCAGGACGTGTTCTTCCACCCCGTCAACGCCGCCACCGCACGGGTGCTGGCCGCCGAGGGCTGTGAGGTGCTGGTGCCGTGCGGCCAGTCGTGCTGCGGCGCGCTGGAGCTGCACGCCGGGCGGGAGACCGCCGCGGTGGCGCGCGCCAAGCGCACCATCGCCACCTTCGAGAGGTATGACGTCGACGACGTGGTGGTCACCGTCGCCGGTTGCGGCTCCTCGATGAAGGAGTACGGCTTCCTGCTGGGCGACGACCCGCAGTGGGCGGCGCGGGCGGCGGCATTCTCGGCCCGCGTCCGCGACGTGCACGAGGTGCTCGCGGCGCTGGAGCCGGTCGCCCCCCGACACCCGGTGCGGGCCCGGGTCGCCTACCACGACGCCTGCCACCTCGGCCACGCCCAGGGCGTGCGGGCGCAGCCGCGAGCCGTGCTGCGCGCCATCCCGGGGCTGGATCTGGTGGAACTGCCGGAAGCCGAGCTGTGCTGCGGCTCGGCCGGGATCTACAACCTGGTGGCGCCGGAGGCGGCCGCCGAGCTCGGGGCGCGCAAGGCGGCCAATGTCGCCGCGGCGGGCGTCGACCTGCTCGTCACCGCCAACCCGGGGTGCCTGCTCCAGATCGGCCGCCACCTCGGCGGGCGCCTCCCCATGCTGCACCCCGTGGAACTGCTCGACGCGTCGATCCGCGGCGTCGACCCGCTCGCGCGGGTGGCCAGGGGTACGTGACCGCCCGGCGGGTAGTCCTGCCTCGATACCCCCGGCCCATCGGAGGACGCGCATGGCTGCCCAGCTCTCCAACCGGTCCCGCCCCCGGGTAGTGATCCTCGGCGCGGGGTTCGGCGGCCTGATCGCGGCCCGCCGGTTGCGATGGGCCCCGGTCGAGGTGCTCGTCGTCGATCGGATGAACCACCACCTGTTTCAGCCATTGCTGTACCAGGTGGCGACCGGCATCCTGCCGCCGGGAGAGATCGCGCCGCCGTTGCGCGCGATCCTGCGCAACCAGCCGGGCACGACGGTCACCCTGGCCGAGGCCACCAGGGTGGACCCGCACCGGCGTGAGGTCGAGTTGTGCGGCGTCGACGGGGCGCGGCACCTGGTCGGCTACGACTACCTGATCGTGGCCGCGGGGTCCCGGGACAGCTACTTCGGGCACGACGAGTGGGCAGAGCACCTCTTCCCGATGAAGACGCTGGCGCAGGCGGTGGCGCTGCGGGACCGGATCCTGGCCGCGTACGAGCGTGCGGCCGAGGTCACCGACCCGCAGGAGCAGGGGCGATGGACGACCTTCGTGATCGTCGGCGGCGGGCCGACCGGGGTGGAGCTGGCCGGGCAGCTCGCCACGGTGGCCCACCAGTTCCACCGCGAGTTCCACCGGATCGACACCGGCCGCGCCCGGGTCGTCGTGGTCGAGGCGGGTCCGCGGCTGCTGCCGCAATTCGCCGGGCCGCTGCGTGAGCACGCCGAGGAGAAGCTGGCCGAGATGGGGGTGGAGGTACGGCTGGCCACCACCGCGGTGAACGTCGACGGCCAGGGCATCGACGTGAAGACCCGGGACGGCCGCACCGAACGCATCCTCGCCGGGACGGTGATCTGGGCCGCGGGCGTGCGAGCGTCACCCCTGGGGGAGATGCTCGGCGAGGTCGCCGGCGCCGACGTGGACCGCAAGGGCCGGGTGCAGGTCCGGCCGGATTGCAGCCTGCCCGGACACCCGGAGATCTTCGCGATCGGCGACGTCGCCGACGTCGGGAACCTGCCTGGGCTGGCCGAACCTGCGATGCAGGAAGGCGCCTACGTGGCGAAGCTGATCCGTCGCCGCCTCGCCGGGCGCCCGGCTCCGAGGCCGTTTCACTACCGCGACCTGGGCACCATGGCGACCATCTCACCCGGCGACGCGGTCGCCGACGTCTTCGGCGTGCGGCTGACCGGCGTGCCGGGACAGCTCGCGTGGGCGTTCGTCCACCTGGCATTCCTGGTCGGCTGGGGCAACCGGGTCGGGGTGCTGTCGCGGTGGGGGTACGAGCTGGGCACCGGCAACCGCTCGGAGCGGGCGATCCTGGAAGGCGTCGGCGCGGCCGGGGTCCTCGACCGGGTCGCCCGCAGCGACGAGCCGACCCTCGCCCGGCAGGCCCAGTGATGCTGTCGTTTTTTCCGTACTGGATCGTTGTCACCCACTTCCTGGGCATCTTCTTCATGCTGCTGCTGGCTCGCAGTGGCGGCCGGTTCCCCTGGTATGCGCGGATCTTCGGCGGGAAGCAGGGCGCGCGCAGCCTGCACTTCCTCGGGCTGACGGAGGACCCAATGGCCACCGGCACCCCACCGAGCGGATCGGCGCAGCCACCCAGCCGAGCCGAGAGGGTCGACACCACCGTGCCGCGGCTCGAGGAGTATCGCCGCGACCTCTACGGCGGGCGCGGCCCCGGCATCAGCGAGGACGAGTGGCTGCGGAACACCTCGCTGCGGGCGACGGTCGGTGAGGTCCCCACCGCGGCCAGCCGGGAGGAGTTGCATCTGCGGCGGAGACGGCCTGGGCCAGCGCACAGTTCCCGACCCGGGAGGAGGAACCCCAGGTGAGCGTTTCCGCACCCGCCCCACTGGCCGCCGCACACCGGCGCTCGGACGGCTACCTGCCGATCGCCGGGTACGGGCTCGTGGGCGACTGCCGTTCGGTGGCGCTGATCGGGGTGGACGGCAGCGTCGACTGGTGCTGCCTGCCCCGCTTCGACAGCCCCAGCCTGTTCTCGCGTCTGCTCGACGCGAACCGCGGCGGCTGCTGGACGCTGGCGCCGGTAGAGCCGTTCCGGTCCTGGCAGCGCTACGCCGAGAAGACCAACATCCTGCAGACCATCGTCGAAACCGAGCATGGCCGGACCGAGATCACCGACTTCATGCCGGTGACGGAACGCACCGTCCGCGAGCACGCCCGGCCGCAGGACCAACCGAGGCTGATCCGCGTGGTCACCGGCCTCGCCGGCCGGGTCCGTTTCCGGCAGGTGGTGGATCTGCGCCCGGACTACGCCCGGCAGGCCAACCCGCTCCAGGCCGACGAAGGGCGGCTGCACGGCGACGCCGCCGGCCACCACTTCCACGTCAGCGGCACCATCCCGCTCCGCGGCGGTGACCAGGAGTTCGACGTGGGAACGGGTGAGACCGTGGCCTTTGGCCTCACCGTCAACGAAACCAGTCGGTGCGGCCCCGGGCTGGGCGGGGTCGAAGACGTGCGCGCGAGGCTGCGGGAAACCCGCCGGTTCTGGTGGACCTGGGCGAACCAGTGCAATTACCAGGGTCCGTACCAGGACCATGTGACCCGTTCGACGCTGGTGTTGAAGCTGATGACCTACGCCCCGACCGGCGCCCTGGTCGCCGCCCCGACCACCAGCCTGCCCGAGTGGTTCGGCGGCCCGCGGAACTGGGACTACCGGTTCACCTGGCTGCGGGACTCCTCGTTCACCCTCTACACCCTCTTCGAACTGGGTTTCCACGACGAGGCCCACGACTTCATGGACTGGCTGGCCCGCCTGACACTCGACGGCAAGGTCCAGAACTTCTACACCTTGGACGGCGGGACCAGCCCACCCGAGCAGGAACTGGGGCATCTCGAGGGCTACCGGGGCTCACGGCCGGTGCGGATCGGCAACGACGCCGCCAGCCAGCTCCAGTTGGACGTCTACGGCGAACTCCTGGACTGCGCCTACCTGTACGCGAACCGCGACGGGCAGATCTCGCCAGAACTGTGGCGGGAACTGGCGCACCTCGCCGACCTGGCGGCGCAGCGGTGGACCGAACACGACGCGTCGATCTGGGAGGTCCGCGGGGAGAACCAGGACTTCACCTACAGTAAGGTGATGTGTTGGGTCGCCCTCGACCGGGCCATCAAGATCGCCCGTCGGCGACGCCTACCTGCCGACGTGGGCCGCTGGGAGCACGCCCGCGACGCGGTGCGCGACGCTGTCATCAGCCGCGGCTGGTCCGAGCGCCTCGGTGGCTTCGCCCAGGCGTTCGACGGCGACACCCTCGACGCGGCGGTGCTGCGCCTGGCCCAGGTCGGTTTCCTCTCGCGGGGTGACGAGCGCCTCCGCAAGACGATCGCCGCGGTGGACCGCGGGTTGAGCCAAGGGCCGATGGTGCGCCGCTACGACGTCGAACGCACCAGAGACGGCCTGGCCGGAGGCGACGGCCTGTTCGTGATGTGCGCCTTCTGGATGGTCGACGGGCTGGCCCACGTCGGCCGGCTCGAGGAAGCCGAACAGCGGTTCGAACGCCTGCTCAGCTTCTCCTCCCCGCTCGGACTGCTCGCCGAGGAGGTCGACCCGGGCACCGGTGAGCTGCTGGGCAACCATCCGCAGGCGTTCAGCCACCTGGCGCTGGTCGCCGCCGCGATCAACATCGAACGGGAACGCCACCACGAGCTCGGGCAGCACGCCCGAGACTGAATCACCCAGGAGGTGACCACGTGCTGCTCAAGGGTCGACGCGCCATCGTCACCGGCGCCTCCAGCGGCATCGGCGAAGCGACCGCCAAACGGTTCGGCGCCGAGGGCGCCAGTGTCTGCGTCAACTACTACTCCGACCATGAGCGGAAAACGGCCGAGGAGGTGGCGACGGCCGTCGAGCAGGGCGGCGGCCGGGGCATCGCCATCCAAGGGGACGTCGGCAGGGAAGAAGACGTCGAGCGCATGGTCGCCGATACCGTGAAGGAGTTTGGCGGCCTGGACGTGCTGGTCAACAACGCCGGCATCGAAAAGCAGATCCCGCTCCTGGAGATGTCGCTGGCGGACTGGAACGCGGTCATCCAAACCAACCTCACCGGGGCGTTCCTGTGCCTCCGGGAAGCCGGCAAGGCCATCGCCGAGGGTGGCGGCGGGGTCATCGTGAACATGTCCAGCGTGCACGAGTTCATCCCCTGGCCCGGCTTCGCGCACTACTGCTCCAGTAAGGGCGGCATGAAGCTGCTCATGGAGACCGCCGCCCGCGAGCTGGCGGCGAAGAAGATCCGGGTCTTGAACATCGCGCCCGGTGCGATCGCCACTCCGATCAACAAGTTCGTGCTCGACGATCCGGAGGCCGAGCACGCGGTCGAATCGGAAATCCCCCTCGGCCGGATGGGCGACCCCGAGGAGATCGCCGCCGCCGTCGCCTGGGCGGTCAGCGACGAGGCGAGCTACCTGACCGGCACCACGATCGTGGTGGACGGCGGAATGTCCCTCTACCCGAAGTTCGTCTGACCCGCCCCTGCCCAGCCCTGCCCGACCCCGTTGTGGCGGTGCCGGTTCACCTTTCGCCGGCTCAGCGCCAGTGCCGCCAGCCGCCGTCGGGGTCGTCGGGGTAGGGCTCGCCGTCGACGGTGACCCCGGAGCCGGCGCTGACGGTGCCGATCACCAGCCAGCCCGCGGGCACCGCCTCGACTGTCGGGAAGCAGGCCAGGAGCGCGTGGTCCTCGCCGCCGGTCAGGGCCCACCGCAACGGGTCGACGCCGAGCGCCGAGCCGACGTCGACCAGCGGCTGGGGCAGCGGCAGCGCGGCGCTGCGGACGTCGACGGCGACCCCGGACGCCGCGGCGACGTGCCCGAGGTCGGCGAGCAGGCCGTCGGACACGTCGATCATCGCGGTGGCGCCGGCCGACGCGGCCAGCGGCCCGGCGGCGTAGGGCGGCTCGGGCACCCGGTGTGCGGCGACGACCGCGCGGGGCGAGCGGAAGCCGCGGCCGAGCACGACCAACCCGGCAGCCGCCCAGCCCAGCCGGCCGCACACCGCGACGACATGTCCCGGCCGCGCCCCGGCCCGGCTCACCGGCGCCCGGCCCTGCAGGTCACCCAGCGCGGTGACCGACAGCACGAGCTGCTCGGCGCAGACCACGTCGCCGCCGACCACGCCAGCACCCAGCGGTCGCGCCTCGGCCCACATCCCGGCGACCAGCCCTTCGGCGACGGCTACCGGGGTCGACGGCGGGCAGGCCAGCCCGACGAGCAGCGCGGTGGGAACAGCTCCCATGGCCACCACGTCAGCCGCGTTGGCCGCCACCGCCTTGCGGCCCACCTGCTCCGGGCTCGACCAGTCCAGCCGGAAGTGCACCCCGGCCACGAGCATGTCCGTCGTCGCCACCACGCGCCCGTCCGGCGTGGCGAGCACGGCGGCGTCGTCCCCGGGGCCGAGCAAGGTCGTCGCGGGTAGTACCCGACCGGCTGTCACCCTGGCGACGAGGCCGAACTCCCCCAGCTCGCCGACGACCGCTTCCGGTCCCGTCACCGCCACCGCACCTCCGATCGGGCGGGTCGGGCCCCGCGCTGCGGTACGTTTGCCTGCCACGTTCCTACCCCGCAGCACCGCACGCAGACGAAGGGGCTCGCCGTGGTCCAGGCATACATCCTCATCCAGACCGAGGTCGGCAAGGCCGCCGCGGTCGCGCGGGAGATCGCCACGCTGCCGGGAGTGATCACCGCCGAGGACGTGACCGGCCCATACGACGTCATCGTGCGCGCCGAGGCGGACAGCGTCGACGAGCTCGGCCAGCTCGTCGTGGCCCGGGTGCAGGGCGTCGGCGGGATCACCCGTACGCTGACCTGCCCGGTCGTGCACCTCGCCTAGGGTGGTCCGGTGGTCCGGTGGTCCGGGTGAGGACAGCACCGAGGATCGCGGTCGCGTTGGCCGTCGCGCTGCCGCTGCTGCTGGTCGTCGCGGTGGTCGGGCTCGCCGCGGTCGTCGGCCGGCAGAGCGGGGACGCCGCAGGCCCGCTGGCGCTCACCGAGGTGCCCGCTCCCGCCGCCGGGAGCGCGCCGTGCGCCCGGCTGCTCGCGGCGCTGCCGGGTGAGCTGATCTCCGGCGGGCAGCGGTTGGCCCGCCGCCAGCTCGCCGCGCCGGCACCGCCCGGCGTGCTGGCCTGGGGCGGGCAGCAGGCGAACTCCGGCCGCCCGAGCGAGCACCCGGTGGTGCTGCGCTGCGGGGTCGGCCGGCCGGCCGGGTTGACGCCCACCTCCGAGCTGCTCGACGTCTCCGGGGTGCAGTGGTTGCAGCAGCCCGGCCAGGGCGCGAGCACCTGGGTCGTGGTGGACCGGCCCGTGTACGTCACGCTGAGGCTGCCAGAGGGCATCGGCAGCGGGGCGATCCAGGAGACCTCGGCCGCCGTCACCGCGATCCTGCCGGCGCGCCCGGTCCCGGTTGAATAGGGGCGCGTCGGACAGGACCCGTGGGACAGGCCGTCAGCGAAGGCCGGTGCCCCGGGCGAGCGCGGTGTCGACCAGCGTGGTCAGCAGCGTCGGGTAGTCGATCCCGGTCACCGCCCACGCCCGCGGGAACACCGAGGTCGCCGTGAAGCCGGGCATCGTGTTGATCTCGTTGACGGTCAGCGCGCCGTCCTCGCCGAGGAAGAAGTCGACCCGCGCCAGGCCCTGGCAGTCCAGCACCCGGAACACGTGCACCGCCATCGCGCGCACCCGCTCGGCAACGGCGTCGTCGAGCTTGGCGGGGATGTCGAACTCGCACACGTCATCGAGGTACTTGGCCTCGAAGTCGTACCACCCGCCCCCCCCACCGACCACTCGCACCTCGGCCGGCAGGCTCGCCTCCACCCGGCCGTCCGGGAACTCCAGCACCCCGCACTCGACCTCGCGGCCGGTCACCGCCGCCTCGACGAGCACCTTGGGGTCGGCTCGCCGGGCCAGCGCGACGGCCTCGTCCAGCCCCGACCAGTCCACCACCCGGCTGATGCCCACCGAGGAGCCGCCGCGGGCCGGCTTGACGAAGACCGGCAGACCCAGCCGCTGCCGCTGCGCCGGGTCCAGCGTCGCGGTGCCGGGTGGGAGCACCGCGACCTCGCCGACCGGCAGGCCCTCGGCGGCCAGCAGCTTCTTGGTGAACGCCTTGTCCATCGCGGCCGCGCTGGCGAGCACCCCGGCACCGACGTAGGGCACCCCGGCCAGCTCCAGCAGCCCCTGTAGCGTGCCGTCCTCCCCGTAGGGGCCGTGCAGCACCGGGAACACCACGTCGACCCCGGAGAGCACCTCGCCGGCCCGGCCGGGCTCCAGCACGACCAGCCCGCCCCGGGTGGGGTCGGGGGGCAGCGCCAGCGCGGTGCCCCGGGTCACCGCCGGCAGCGCGCGACTGGTGATCTGCAGTGCTGCGGGGTCGGCGGCGCCGAGCACCCAGGCGCCGTCGCGCGTGATCCCCACCGGCACCACGTCGAAGCGGTCGCGGTCCAGGTTCGCGAGCACGCTGCCCGCCGAGAGGCAGGAGATGGCGTGCTCGGTGCTGCGGCCGCCGAAGATCACAGCCATCCGCAAGCGGCGGTGCGGGTGCTCCGGGTCCGACATGGGAGCGGACCCTACCTCCCAGCCGCGGGAAAGCGGTTGGGTGTGCGCCGTGGCGCGGCAGGGCACACACGCCGGTGCCGTCGCACGTTCAGGGCAGGAAGGTCGCCGGGCGCGACGGGCGGTAGACGTGGATGCTCACCGCCGGGACGCTGCCCTCGTTGCGCACCCGGTGCACCGCGTCCGGGGCGAACACCCGGGACTGGCCGACGGCCAGCTCCCGTCGCACGCCGCGGCTGACATCGGTGAGCGTGCCGGCGACGACGGTGAACGCGCCGGCGGCACCGTCGTGGTCGTGCACGGTGGTGCCCTGCCCCGGCAGCCACGACAGCAGCCACGCCTCGTGCTGCTCGGAGCGCTCCAGCAGCGTCGACCACCGGGCGGCGGGGTCGAAGCGCAGCAGCGTCTGCCAGCGGGTGACGTCGGCGGCGAGTTCGGTGGCGAGTCGGACGGGGTGGGCGGCGGCGGGGTTGGCAGGCAGGGCGACGGTGCCGGCGGGAACGGCGAACATGACGGTCCTCGGGTAGCTCGCAGTGACGGGTGGGCTGGATCACCGCGGAGGACACAGCGCGCTCGCCACCCGGCGCAGCCCCACCGGGCCACGCCGCACGTCGGCGGCCAGCACACGCACGGGCTGTATCTAACCAGACCTCGCGGCTACCCGCATGCCGATCCAGCGCGGCGAGGGCGCGCAGCTCGCCGAGATCGTCGGGGTGACCCGCTCCGGAAAACGCACCCGGAAGGCGGGTCTACCGTGGCGGAGACGGCAACCAGCATCGGGAGGATGCGCCGTGGCGAACGAGACGGGTGAGGCTGGCGCGCCGGGCGAGCCGATCGACCCCGCGACGATCGGGCTGCGGGTACGGCGGATCCGCCGCTCGCGCGGCAAGAACCTCGACGTGATCGCCGGTCTCGTCGGGATCAGCGCGGTCCAGTTGTCGCGACTGGAGACCGGGCAACGCTCTCTGGACCGGCTCTCCCTCATCGTCCGCCTGGCGAACGCCCTGGAAGTCGCCCCCTCCGAACTGACCCGGCTCCCGGTGCCCACACCCGGCAACGGGGGCATGGACTCCGCCACCGCCGCGGTGAGCCGCGCGATAAGGGCGGTCAACCACGACCTGCCGGGCGGCGAGGTGCTCCCCGTCGAGGCACTGCGGCAGCGGGTGGGCGAGGCGATCGACGCCTACTCCCACGATGGCCGGGTCCGTGAGGCCGGTGCCGCGCTGCCCGGCCTGATCCGTGACCTGCACCGGGAGGTGCGCGGGATGGCCTACCGCGCCGGCCTGCCGGTGTAGGACCACGCAGCACCGTTACCGCCGTGGTAGGCGTGGGCGGTCGGCACGCTCGGGGAGGTGTTTACCGCCACCGTCGTGCCTTCCGGGCCTGTCGTCGCCCCGGTCGCCACCGACCCGGCTTGCACCCGCAACCGCCGTGGTGGCGAGGAGGTCGAGTCGGCGATCAAGGTCACCGGCACGGTGGTCGACAACCCCATCGTCAACCTCGGTGGCTTGGAAATCATTCCTGAAACCATCGAGGTGGTGAACCGTGCCGATTCACCATTGCCCATCAACGACCAGACTGGCATTGACCAGCGACTGGACTGGCGGTTTCTGGACCTACGCAACCCCACGCGACGCTTGATCTTCCAAGTCCAGACGGCGGTCGAGCAGGCCCTGCGTGAGTTCGCCTATGCAGGGCTGCACCGAGTTGCACACGCCGAAACTGATGGGTACCGCGTCGGAGTCCGGTGCAGAGGTGTTCAAGATCAAGTACTTCGAACGCACCGCCTACCTGGCACAGTCTCCCCAGTTCTACAAGCAGATGGCGGTCGCGGCCGGCATCGACAAGGTCTTCGAGATCGGCCCAGTGTTCCGGGCTGAGCCTTCCTTCACGGCCCGTCATGCCACGGAGTTCACCGGCATTGACGCAGAGATCGCGTGGATCGATAGCGTTGAGGACGTGATGAGCTTTGAGGAGTGGATGCTCGCCCACGTCCTTGCCACGGTTGCCGCGCGGCATGGTGAGCAGATCCGTGAGCACTTCGGCATCGAGATCGCGGTGCCATCGGTACCCTTCCCTCGGTACACGATGGCCGAGGCCATCCGGCTGTTGCGCGAACGGGGTTGGAACCTGGGTTGGAACCCTGAAGGCGGTAAGGTTGACCTAGACCCGGAAGGCGAGCGGGTTATCTCCGCTCTGGCGGCCGAGGCACACGGGCATCCCTTCGTGTTCATCATGCACTTTCCCGTGTCGGTCCGCCCCTTCTACCACCTGCGCACTGAAGACGACCCGAACGTCACCGCGAGCTTCGACCTGCTGTGGAAGGGCTTGGAGATCACCACGGGCGCGCAGCGTGAACATCGCTACGACGTGCTGTGCAAGCAGGCGGAAGAGAAGGGCCTGGGTCTGGAGCCGCTGCGGTCCTACCTGGACTGCTTCCGGTTCGGGATGCCACCTCACGGTGGTCTGGGTGCTGGGCTCAACCGGATCATGATGGTGCTGCTCGGACTGGACAGCATCCGCGAGGCAACGTTCCTGTTCCGGGGGCCGAACCGGCTGGAGCCCTGAAGCGGGCCCCGAAGTCGATCTGTTCGCCGCCCAGCTCGTGGCGCAGCTCCGTGCCCACGGACCCGTACCGTGCCAAGGCGACGATCCTCCGGGCGGTCACCGCTCACGCCGTGCGCGCGGTGAGGCTGCGCGGCCGCGCCAGAGCCCAAACATGCTGCCGGAGCATACGGTGCCGTATACGGCGGCGGAGGTTGAGTGGTATGGGGTTGGCGAGCTGTGTGCAGTTGTGGGGTGGTCAGATCCGGAGCTACTCCGGGCGGCGGGCGCGGTTGATGAGGTAGCCGGTCATGACGTTCGGAGCCAGGCCCTCGTGGCAGACCCGACGCACCCCGTCGGCGATCGGCAGCTCCTCGCCGTTGCGCACCGCCAGCTCACAGATCGACAGGCAGGACTTGACGCCCTCGGCGACCTGGCCGTTGGTGGCCTTCTCGGCCTCCTCGAGGCTCTCCCCGCGGCCCAGCCGCTCGCCCAGGGAGCGGTTGCGCGACAGCGGCGAGTAGCAGGTCGCGACGAGGTCGCCGAGCCCGGCCAGCCCGGCGAAGGTCATCGGCTCGGCCCCCAGCGCGCTGCCCAGCCGGGTCGTCTCGGCCAGCCCCCTGGTCATCAGCGAGGCCCGGGTGTTGTCGCCGTAGCCGAGCCCCGCGGCGACCCCGCACGCCAGCGCGATGACGTTCTTGCACGCGCCGCCCAGCTCGCAGCCGATCACGTCGGTGTTGGTGTACGGGCGGAAGTAGCCGGTCGAGCTGGCCTGCTGCAGCGCCACGGCGCGGTCGTGGTCGACGCAGGCGATGACGGTCGCGGTGGGTTGCTCGACGGCGATCTCCCGGGCCAGGTTCGGCCCGGACACCACCACCACCCGGTCGATTCCCGCACCCGTGACGTCGACGACCACCTCGCTCATCCGCTTGAGCGAGCCCAACTCGACGCCCTTGGCCAGGCTCACCAGGCTCGCCCGCTCCGGCAGCATCAGGCGCCACTTCTCCAGGTTGGTCCGCAGCGACTGCGACGGCACCGCGAGCACCACGGCGTCCACCCCGTCGAGGGCCTCACCGGCGTCGACGGTCGCGGTGAGGGAGCGGGGCAGCCGGATGTCGGGCAGGTAGTCGGGGTTGACGTGGCGTTCGCGCACCGCCTCGGCGACCTCCGGGCGACGCGCCCACAACACGACCTCGCGCCCGGCGTCGGCGAGCACCTTGGCAAACGTCGTTCCCCAGGAACCGGCGCCGAGCACGGCCAGCCGACGGATGGGGGTCACGGCAGGGCCTGGTCCGGGTCGGTCCGCTGGCTCCGGGTGTCGGTCCGCTGGCTCCGGGTGTAGAACGAAGCCGGGGCCGGCTCTCCCCGCACCTCGGCGAGCACGTCGCGTACCGCACCCATGATGTAGTCGGTGACCTCCCGCAGCAGCGCGGCGTCCATGCCGGACCCCGCCAGCCGCTCCCGGTAGCCGGTGAGGTCCACCGGAGGCCCGGCCCGGAGGACGACCTGCTTGCGGGGCAACGGCCGGAAACGCCTGCGGTAGTGATCGTAGACGCGGTGCGTGCCCCAGTGCACTGCCGGCACCACCGGCGCCGAGGAGCTCAGCGCCAGCCGGGCGACTCCGGTGTGCGAGGCCATCGGCCAGGTGTCCGGATCCCTCGTGATCGTGCCTTCCGGATAGATGACGACGACCTTGCCGTCGGCCAGCGCGCCCGCCGCGGCGCTGAGGCTGCGCCCGGCATCAGTGGAGGTGCGGGAGACCGGGATCTGCCCGCTGCCGGTGAGGATCCCCCGCAGCACCGGCACGCGCCACAGGCTGTCCTTCGCCAGGAACCGGGGGACCCGACCCGCCAGGTGCACGAACACCGCCGTGTAGACCGGGTCGAGGTAGGAGATGTGGTTGCAGACGAGCAGCGCGGGTCCGGACGCGGGCAGGTGCTCCAAGCCGAGCGCCTCTCGGCGCGCCGCCAGCCGCGTGATCGGATGGAAGATCACGGCGGCCAACCCGGCCCAGAAGCCAACCTTCTCCTTCGCCACCTACCGCCTCCCGTCCTGCTCCCCGCCGGTCTGGGTCGGAGTCTTCCCGGCGGCCGGCCGCGCGGTCCAGCAGGGCCGGCGATGCGACGATTGCCCGGTGACGACGGCGGTGGACCTGGTTGTCCCGATCAAGGAGCTGGACCGCGCGAAGTCCCGGCTCGCCGCCGTCGTGGCGACGTGGGCGACCGCCGACCGCCGTGCCCTGGTGCTTGCCCTTGCCCGGGACACGCTGGCCGCCGCGGTGTCGGCGGACGGGGTGCGCCGGGTGCTCGCCGTGAGCTCCGACCCGGAGGCGGGCGCCGCGCTGCGGGCCGACGGCATCGAGGTGGTGCCCGACGCGCCGGCGCACGGCCTCAACCCGGCACTGCGCTACGGCGCATCGCTGCTACTCGCCGCCGACCCCGTCACCCGGGTCGGGGCGCTGCACGCCGACCTGCCCGCGCTGCGCTCCGCCGAACTGGCCGCAGCGGTGGCCCTCGCGCTGACCGTCGGGGGTGGTCGAGCCTTCTGCGCGGACCGCGCAGGCAGCGGCACGACGCTGCTGGTCGCCGCGCCTGGTGGTCCGCTCGACCCGCGCTTCGGGCCCGGATCGGCGGCCGCGCACGCCGCCTCCGGCGCCTGGCGGCTCACCGGGACGTGGCCGGGCCTGCGCTGCGACGTGGATACCCCCGACGACCTCGCCGAGGCCGTGCGGCTGGGGCTGGGGCCGGCGACCCGGCGGGCGCTCGCCCTGTGCCGATGAGCCGGTTGCCACAGGCGACTGTCGCCGCGACACACCCCGACGGGTCAGTGGACCTGGTCACCGACGACGGCCGGCGGCTGCATGCTGACGCCGCCGCGGTTGCGGCCGGCCGCTGGCGCGCGCCGCGACCGGGCCAGCGGGTCGCGCTGCGGCGGGCGGTCGACGGCACCATCGTCGCGGTCCTCCCGCCGGTGCCACCCTGAGCCGGTGCCACCCTGAGCCGGTGCCACCCTGAGCCGGCGCCGCCCCGACGGGGGACAATCGGGATCGTGGCCATCTCCGCCGACGACGAGCGCGCCAGGGACAGCGCGGGCGACACGACCGCGGTCGCCGAGCTGGGGCAGCCGGATGGCTCGCGACCGAGGTGGCAGGAGCCGCGCCGGGGGGATCGGCGGGCCGTCGACCGGGGCGATGACGAGCCGGTGACGTCCGACCCGGTGACCCCGCGGCCGGTGACGTCCGACCCGGTGACCCCGGGGCCGGTGACCCCGGGGCCGGTGACGGCGGCCGACCGCGGTCCCGACGAGCCACGCCGGGTGCTCTCGGCGCCCGCCCCGCCCACCCCCTCCGACGTGGACACCGACCTGCGCGAGGACCGCTTCCGCAACCGTGAGCTGTCATGGCTGGAGTTCAACGCCCGGGTGTTGGCGCTCGCCGAGGACACCAGCCAGCCGCTGCTGGAGCGGGCCAAGTTCCTGGCGATCTTCGCCTCGAACCTCGACGAGTTCTACATGGTGCGGGTCGCCGGGCTCAAGCGCCGGGACGAGACCGGGCTGTCCGTGCGCAGCGCCGACGGGCTGTCCCCCCGGGAGCAGCTCTGCCGGATCGCGGCGCGAAACCAGGAGCTGGCCGACAAGCACGCCCGGGTGTTCCTCGACCAGGTCCAGCCGGCGCTCACGGCCGAGGGCATCCACCTGGTCGGCTGGGAGGACATCGACGATGCGGAGCGGCAGCGGTTGTCCGGCTACTTCTCCGAGCAGGTGTTCCCGGTGCTCACCCCGCTGGCCGTCGACCCGGCGCACCCGTTCCCCTACATCTCCAGCCTGTCGCTCAACCTGGCGGTGACCGTCCGAGACCCGCGCGGCCGCACCGAGCACTTCGCCCGGGTCAAGGTGCCCAACAACGTGCCCCGCCTGGTCACGGTCAGGAGCGACGCCGCCGTGACGTTCCTGCCCATCGAACAGCTCATCGCCGCCCACCTGCCCGAGCTGTTCACGGGCATGGAGGTCGCCGAGCACCACGTCTTCCGGGTGACCCGCAACGCCGACCTGGAGGTCGAGGAGGACCGCGACGAGGATCTGCTGCAAGCGCTGGAACGCGAGCTGGCCCGACGCCGGTTCGGGCCGCCGGTGCGCCTGGAGGTCACCGACACGATGAGCGAGCACGTGCTGGAGTTGCTGCTGCGCGAGCTCGACGTCGACCCCCACGACGTCGTCGAGGTGCCCGGACTGCTCGACCTCACGGCACTGTGGGCGATCTACGGCCTGGACCGCCCGCAGCTCAAGGACCGCCCGTTCGTCCCGGCCACCCACCCCGCGTTCGGCGAGGGCGAGACGCCCCGCAGCGTGTTCGCCGCCGTGCGCGACGGCGATGTGCTCGTGCACCACCCGTACGACTCGTTCTCCACGAGCGTGCAGCGTTTCATCGAGCAGGCCGCCGCCGACCCGCAGGTGTTGGCGATCAAGCAGACGCTGTACCGCACCTCCGGCGACTCACCGATCGTGGACGCGCTCATCGACGCCGCCGAGGCCGGCAAGCAGGTGGTCGCGCTGGTGGAGCTCAAGGCCCGATTCGACGAGCAGGCCAACATCCGCTGGGCGCGCGCCCTGGAGCGGGCGGGGGTGCACGTGGTCTACGGCCTGGTCGGCCTCAAGACACACTGCAAGATCGCGCTGGTGGTCCGGCAGGAGGGCGGCACGATCCGGCGCTACTGCCACGTCGGCACCGGCAACTACAACCCGAAGACCGCCCGGCTCTACGAGGACATCGGGGTCCTCACCGCCGACCCGACGATCGGCGCCGATCTCACCGACCTGTTCAACGTCCTCACCGGCTACGCCCGCCACGACTCCTACCGTTGCCTGCTCGTCGCGCCCAACGGCGTGCGTCGCGGCATCATCGCGTGCATCGAGGCCGAGGCGGAGCGGGCGAGGTTGGGACGGCCCGCCGGGATCCGGATCAAGCTCAACGCCCTCGTCGACGAGCAGGTGATCGATGCGCTGTACCGGGCCTCGATCGCGGGCGTGGACATCGACGTGGTCGTCCGCGGTATCTGCGCGCTGCGAGCCGGGGTGCCGGGGCTGTCGGAGCGAATCCGGGCGCGGTCGATCCTCGGGCGCTTCCTTGAGCACAGCCGGATCTTCCACTTCGTCGGCGCGGACGAACACTGGATCGGCAGCGCCGACATGATGCACCGCAACCTGGACCGACGGGTCGAGGTGCTCATCCGGGTGTTGGACCCGCGGCTGACCAAGCAGCTCGACGAGGTGCTCGACTCGGCACTCGACCCGGCCACCCGCTGCTGGGTGCTCGGACCGGACGGGGATTGGGAACCCTCCCCCGGCCCGGCGGCGGACCCCCCCACCAGGTTGCACGTGCGCGACCACCAGGTCGAGCTGATGCACCGACACGCCCTAGGGGAACCGTGGCCGCCCGAACCGTGACGGCCGCCGGGGCGGTGCTGTGGCGGGACGGAGCGGGTGGGCCCGAGGTGGCGCTCGTGCACCGTCCCCGTTACGACGACTGGAGCCTTCCCAAGGGGAAGCTCGACGACGACGAGGCGTGGCCGGCGGCGGCGGTGCGGGAGGTGGCCGAGGAGACCGGGTTCCGGGCGGTGCTGGGACGGGCGCTCGCCACCGTCGGCTACGACGTGCCCGAAGGCCGCAAGTCGGTGCGGTACTGGGCCGCCCAGGCGACCGGCGGCTCCTTCACGCCCGGCAGCGAAGCCGACGAGCTGCGCTGGCTCACCCCCGCGGCGGCGCGGCGGTTGTTGACCTACGAGCGGGACCGGGAGGTGCTGGCCGAGTTCCTCGCCTGCCCGGTCACGTTGCGCACCCTGCTGCTGGTACGCCACGGCAAGGCCGGCAGCCGCGGGAAGTGGCCCGGCGACGACCGGCTGCGGCCGCTCAGCGCGCCCGGGCGACGCCAGGCGCAGGCCCTCGCCGACCTGCTGCCGTTGTTCGGGGTGAGCCGGATCCACAGCGCACCGCGGGTGCGCTGCACCCAGACCGTCGAGCCGCTGGCCGACCGGCTCGGGATCCAGATCACGCTGGAGCCGCTGCTGTCCGAGGAGGGCTACTGGGCCGACCCGGCCGCCGGGCTGCGCCGGCTGCTCGAGATCGTCGCAGCTCCCGGGACGGCCGCGGTGTGCAGTCAGGGCGGCGCGATTCCCGACCTGCTCCTCGGGTTGAGCAAGCTGGCGGGCGGGCGGCTGCGCTGCGAACAGGGCAACCCGGTGGCGCCGGACCCCGTGGGCGGCGAGGTCGTCGCCAAGAAGGGCAGCGTCTGGGTGCTCTCATGTGATGAAACGACGCTGGTCGCGGCCGACTACCACCCCCCGCGCCCGCGGGGCGGTGCCGGTTAGCCTGTTGCGCGCCGTTCAGCCCGGTTTCGGCCCGTTTCAGCTTGTTTCAAGCCGTCGTCACCGGAAGCCACTGCGGGCGGCGCCGCTCGAAGGCGTCGATCTCAGCGGCGTGGCGCAGCGTCAGGCCGATGTCGTCCAGGCCTTCCCGCAACCGCCAACGGGTGTAGTCGTCGATCGCGAACGACAGCACGAGATCCCCGGCCAGGACGGTCCTCTCGCCCAGGTCGACCGTCACCCTCGTGCCCGGTTCGTTCTCCAGCAGCGTCCAGAGCCGCTCGACGTCGGGCGGCTCGCACTGGGCGGCGAGCAGGCCCTGCTTCCCGGCGTTGCCGCGGAAGATGTCGCCGAACCGCGGCGAGATGACGACCCGGAACCCATGGTCCATGAGCGCCCACACCGCGTGCTCCCGGGAGGAGCCGGTGCCGAAGTCCGGGCCGGCGACCAGCACGCTGCCCGACCGGTACGGCTCGCGGTTGAGGACGAACTGCTCGTCGGCCCGCCAGGCGGAGAACAGCCCGTCGGCGAACCCGGTCCGGGTGATGCGCTTGAGGTAGACCGCGGGGATGATCTGATCGGTGTCCACGTTGGACCGCCGTAGCGGCACGCCGACGCCGGTGTGGACGGTGAATGGCTCCATGGTCCTTCCTGGTCCCTAGTCCAGATCGTCGGGAGCGGACAGCCGGCCCCGCACCGCGGTGGCAGCGGCCACCAGCGGCGAGACCAGGTGGGTGCGGCCACCCCTGCCCTGCCGGCCCTCGAAGTTGCGGTTGGAGGTCGACGCGCTGCGCTCGCCGGGCGCGAGCTGGTCCGGGTTCATGCCCAGGCACATCGAACAGCCGGCCGAGCGCCACTCCGCACCGGCCGCGGTGAACACCTCGTGCAGGCCCTCGGACTCGGCCTGCGCCCGGACCCGCATCGAGCCCGGTACGACGAGCATCCGGACGCCCGAGGCGACGTGCCGTCCGTTGATCACCTCGGCGGCCGCCCGCAGATCCTCGATGCGCCCGTTGGTGCAGGAACCCAGGAACACGGTGTCGACCGTGACCTCGCGCAACGGCGTGCCGGGCCGCAAGCCCATGTAGGACAACGCCTTCTCCGCCGAGACCCGCTCGCCGTCGTCGGCGATGTCGGCGGGGTCAGGCACCCGCTCGGACAGCGGCAGGCCCTGGCCGGGGTTGGTTCCCCAGGTGACGAACGGGGCGAGCCCGCCGGCGTCGAGGTGGACCTCCCGGTCGAAGCTCGCGTCGGCGTCGGTGCGCAGGCCCGTCCAGTACTCGACCGCGGCATCCCAGTCCGCGCCCTGCGGGGCGTGCGGTCGGCCCCGCAGGTAGTCGGCGGTGGTCTGGTCCGGGGCAACCATCCCGGCCCGGGCGCCGGCCTCGATCGACATGTTGCACATGGTCATCCGGGCTTCCATGGACATGGCGGCCGTCGCGGCACCGCGATACTCCAGCACGTGGCCCGCTCCGCCACCGGTGCCGATCCGCGCGATCACGGCGAGGATGACGTCCTTGCTCGTCACCCCGGGACGCAACCGGCCGTCGATGGTCACGGCCATGGTCCGAAACGGCCGCAGCGGCAGCGTCTGGGTCGCCAGCACGTGCTCCACCTCGGAGGTGCCGATGCCGAACGCCAGCGCCCCGAACGCGCCGTGGGTCGAGGTGTGGCTGTCTCCGCACACGACCGTCATCCCCGGCTGGGTGAGGCCGAGCTGCGGCCCGATGATGTGCACGATGCCCTGCTCGACGTCGCCCATCGGGTGGAGTCGGACCCCGAACTCGGCGCAGTTGCGCCGCAGCGTCTCCACCTGGATCCGGGACACCGGATCGGCGATGGGAGCCTTGAGGTGCTCTGTCGGGACGTTGTGGTCTTCGGTCGCGATCGTGAGATCCGGCCGGCGGACCGCCCGGCCGCTGGCGCGCAGACCGTCGAAGGCCTGTGGGCTGGTGACCTCGTGAACCAGGTGCAGGTCGATGTAGAGCAGGTCCGGCTCGCCCCGCGCGGAGGCGTCACTGCCTCGGTGCACGACGTGCGCGTCCCAGACCTTCTCCGCGAGAGTGCGTCCCACGGCTCCCTCCATGGCTCCTCGTCCGGATCGTCTCGACTTCTCAAATAACGAGACGATAGTATCGTTTAGTGAGACAGCATAGCGGCATCGGGGTCCTGGACAAAGCGGTGGCCGTGCTGCGGGCGACGGCGACGGAGCCGTGCGGGCTCGCCGAGCTGTGCCAGCGCACCGGGTTGCCGCGCGCCACCGCGCACCGCCTCGCCGTCGGCCTGGAGGTGCACCGCCTGCTGTACCGCGGCTCCGACGGCCGGTGGCGACCCGGGCCCGCGCTGTCCGAGCTCGCGGTCCGGGCCGGCGACCCGCTGCTCGAAGCTGCCGCGTCCATCCTGCCCCGGCTGCGCGACGTCACCGGTGAGAGCGTGCAGCTCTACCGCCGCGACGGCATGCAGCGCGTCTGCGTGGCGGCCGCCGAGCCGGCCAGCGGGCTGCGCGACACCGTCCCGGTCGGCGCCCGGCTCCCGATGGGTGCCGGCTCGGGTGCCAAGGTGCTCGCCGCGTGGGCCGACCCGGTCACCCAACGGGCTGTGCTGGCCGACGCGCGCTTCACCGAACGCGCTCTGCTGGAGGTGCGTCGCCGCGGTTGGGCACAGAGCGTCGCCGAGCGGGAGCCCGGCGTGGCGAGCGTGTCGGCCCCGGTGCGCGGCGGCGACGGCAACGTGGTGGCCGCGGTGTCGGTGTCCGGACCGGTGGACCGGATCGGACGCCGACCGGGCGTGCGCTGGGCCGCCGACCTGTTGACCGCCGCCGAAGCCCTGCAGAGCCGCCTGTAGCAGCGGGCACGAACAGATCGTTGTCAGACTCGCGCACTCATGAAACGCCGCCAGGTCAGCGGGTCGTTGGCAGGTGGTGTCGGGCTCCGCCATCACCGCCCCTGCCTACGTTAGTGGTTGGGCGGCAGCAGCCTCGCCGAATCCGCGACTGCGGTGATCGTCTGCGGGTCCACCGGGTGCAGCTCGGCCGGCCCGGCGGTGGCACCGGTGACCATGCACGCCGTGGCACCCCCCGGCACCGGCCAGGCGAGGACAGCGACCAGCGCGCTGGTGGGGGCACAGGGGTCACCACCGGCGGCTGTGACCGTGGCGTCGATCTCGACAGCGCCGGTCGTGGTGCTCTTCACCGGCTCGAGGCGCACCGTCGCGTGCGGGTACAAGTCGGCCGACCACGTCTTGGCGAACACCTCCGCAGCCTGCGTCGGGGTCACCGTGCCCGCCGCGGCCTGCGCAGCCCCCGAGGCGGCGATGCCGGCCCGGTAGACGGTGCCGCCGCAGGTGTAGGAGGTGGTAGCGACCCCGGAGAAGGGGATGTCCAGGGAGTTCGGTTCCCGGGCGTCGCCGACGATCGTCCAGCCGGCGGGGACGTCATAAGCCAGTCGCGCGTCCCGGTTGGTCACCGTCTGCGCCAGGAGCGGCGCGGTGGTCTTCGGCGCGGCGGACACGCTCGGGACGGGGAGCGCGGGTCGACTCGGCGACGGCCGCTGCACCGCGGAGGCGATCACCCCGGGCCACCACCCCGCCGAGGCGGCCGGCGCCGGTCGGGCCGGGCGCGTCAGTGCCGCAACCCCGATCCCCGCGGCGACCACGGCCGCGGTCAGCAAACCGATACCGAGCACCTTGCGTCCCACCCACCGCGACGGGTGGCCTCGGGGAGGCTGCCGGGACAGGGCACCCTCCGGCCACCACGGCACCTGTTCATCCAAGGTGCAACGAGGCCAGGTGCAGCGGCAGCAGGTGCAGACCGTCCGAGGGGGTGGTGATGCGGCCGGACGAGCCCTCGCTCGCGCTCGCGGGACTCGATGCCGGCTTGTGCGAGCCCGGGACGACGTGCACTGGCACCTGCGGTGACGGTTTCGGGGGCGCCACCGGCCTGGGGGACGGTGTCGGCGGCGGCGACGGCTGCTGCGCCGAAGGTGTCGGGGCTGGCACACGAACCGTCACCGGCGCTGGCGGCGTGGCGACCTCGGGTGCCTTCGGTTCGGCTCCGGCGGCCGCGCCGACGCAGGTGGCCGGGCTCAGCTCACCCGGCGCGGGCAGCGTGGCCGTGCCCGTCTGGTGGATACCGGTGATAGTCACCGTCCATCCCCCACCGCTGACCTGCAGGTTGCTGCCGTCCCACTGCACGTTTTGCTGCGCTCCCGGGTCAGGCTCGATCTGCACCGAGTCCACGGTCCCGGTCGGCACGGTGATCGTCGTCGGCGCACAGGTCGCGGGCGCGGCGTCGGCCGCGCTGACATAGGACCCCATGCCGACACTGAAGGCAGCCGAAGCTGCCATCAGGCACTTCCCCACCAGTATCGGGCCCACGGCAACCGACGGTACGGCGCGGCGCAGCCCCAAGGCTAGGGACGGGCGCCGAACGGCACACTGGTCGACGCTGTAGAGGTTCCAGCGGCTCACCCACCCCTGCTGTCGGCAGCATGATCCGCCCCTGGGTCCTGGCGCGCTCGCGCTGCTCGTCGGTCTCGGACTGCAGCGTCCGGTCGAGCTGCGCGGCGCGGGCGACCAACGCGCACACCAGGGCATCGACCACGTGGCGGCCCGGGACCGTCAGTCAGACGTAACGCGCAGGCGGCCAGACGTAACGCGCAGACGGCAAGCGCGGGACCGGACTCGGCGTATCAGCAGAGTCCCGGTGAGGCTCCTCCTACCAGGGCCATCACATCGGCCTGCCGATGAGGGGGATCACTACAGGTTTTGGGCAGTCGGCGTTGGAGCGAGCTATCAAGACCTTCGCCCAAAGCTTGCTGGCGATTTTCGGAGCCAGCGGTATCGGCCTGCTCACCGCAGCCACGAGAGAAGTCACGAGAGAAGAGGGGAATCGAATCATGGCAGCCACCTACACCGTCCAGCCGGGGGACACCCTCAGCGGCATCGCCGAGAAGTTCGGAGTCAGCCTGCAAGCCCTGGAAGCAGCAAACCCACAGATCCAGGACCCCAACCGAATCTTCCCCGGTCAGGTCATCACCATCCCATGACCCTGTGAGAGCAGCGCTGGAGGCCGTCGAGGCCGTCGAGGCCGTTGGGCGCGAGGGTGTTCGGTGCTGACCTTTGGGTGCCGACGTGAGGAGATGCCCGCCACCCCGATGGCCACGACTCATCCCACGCCGCTGGGGAGCTGCCTCTGGCCTGGGCCTACGCCCAGGCCAGAGGTCGTAGCCCCGACGGGATTTGAACCCGCGCTACCGCCTTGAGAGGGCGGCGTCCTAGGCCGCTAGACGACGGGGCCTTGAGAAGACAGCTGTCACGCGTCCGCTGGGGTACCAGGACTCGAACCTAGACTGACTGAACCAGAATCAGCCGTGCTGCCAATTACACCATACCCCAAGGGCCACACCGCGGTACGGCGCCCGGGGAGCCATCCTAACCCACCCCCGCGCCGAGCCGCCGGAGACCCCGGCGTGAAGTTGATCAGAAGTCGGGCGTGGCGGCGCGGAGCCGGGCGAGGGTGCGGTCGCGGCCCAGCAGCTCCATCGACTCGTACAGCGGCGGGGAGACCGTCCGACCGGTGACGGCCACCCTGATCGGGGTGAACGCCATGCGGGGCTTCAGGCCGAGGCCCTCGACGAGGCTGTGCTTGAGCGAGTGCTCGATCCGCGCCGCGGTCCATTCCGGCAGCGCCGCCAGGCCGGAGGTCGCTGCCGCGAGGACCGACTCGGCCTCGGGCCCGAGCGCGGTGGCCGCCGCAGCGGGGTCGACCGTGAACGCCTCCTCGCGAGCAAACAGGAACTCCAGCATCCCCACCGCGTCGGAGAGCACCACGCACCGCTCCTGCACGAGCGGCGCGATGGCCGCCAGCACCTCGCACTGCGCCGGGGACGGCTCCGCCGGCAGCAGCCCTCCGGCGACCAGGTAGGGCAGCACCGCGGCGACGAAGGACTCGGGCGACAGCGCCCGCAGGTGGGCGGCGTTGATCGCCTCGGCCTTGCGCAGGTCGAACCGCGCCGGGTTGGGTGACACCCGGCTGATGTCGAACGCGGCGATCATCTCGACCATCGAGAACACGTCGCGGTCCTCGGCGATCGCCCAGCCGAGCAGCGCCAGGTAGTTGAGCAGTCCCTCGGGCAGGAACCCCCGCTCCCGGTAGGTGGACAGGTTCGACTCCGGGTCCCGCTTGGACAGCTTGCGGTTCCCCTCACCGCGCACCAGCGGCAGGTGACCGAACGCCGGCGGCCCCTGCCCGATCCCGAGCCGTGCCAGCGCCCGGTACAGCGCGATCTGGCGGGGCGTCGACGGCAGCAGGTCTTCGCCTCGGAGCACGTGGGTGACCTGCATCAACGCGTCGTCGGTCGGGTTGGTCAGCGGGTAGAGCGGGGTGCCGTCGCCGCGCGCGAGAACGAAGTCCGCGACGCTGCCCGCCGGGAACCTCACCTCCCCGCGCACCAGGTCGGTGACCGCGATGTCCTCGTCGGGCATCCGCAGCCGGAGCACCGGCATCCGACCCTCCGCCCGCAGCGCGGCACGCTGGGCGTCGGACAGGTGTCGGTCGGCGTTGTCGTAGCCCAGCTTGGGGTCCCGGCCGGCGGCGCGGTGGCGCGCCTGCACCTCCTCGGGCGTCGAGAAGGACTCGTAGGCATCGCCGGCCTCGACCAGCCGGCCCAGCACGTCGGCGTAGACCTCGCGGCGCTCGCTCTGCCGGTACGGGCCGTGCGGGCCGCCGACCTCCGGCCCCTCGTCCCAGTCCAGCCCGAGCCAGCGCAGCACGTCCAGCAGCGCGGCGTAGGACTCCTCCGAATCGCGGGCGGCGTCGGTGTCCTCGATCCGGAACACGAGCAAGCCCCGGTGGTGGCGGGCGAAGGCCCAGTTGAACAGGGCGGTCCGGATGAGACCGACGTGCGGCACGCCGGTCGGCGAGGGACAGAAACGGGTACGGACAGGGGTCTGCATGGTGGTGCCAGCGTATCGAGGTGCCTCGCCGACATCGGAGCTTGACCCGCCACGCCACCGTCGACAATAATTCAACATATGATGAAAGCGACCTGCGTCATCGTGGGTGGCGGCCCTGCCGGCATGGTCCTCGGGCTGCTGCTCGCTCGGGCCGGCGTCGAGACCACCGTGCTGGAGAAGCACGGGGACTTCATGCGTGACTTCCGCGGCGACACCGTGCACGCCTCCACGCTCACCCTGCTCGACGAGCTCGGCCTGGGCGCGGAGTTCGCCGCCCTGCCCCAGCGCACGCTCACCGACGTCGCGCTGCAGCTCGGCGACGAGCTCGTCCGGTTCGCCGACCTGCGCGGCATTCCCGGACCGCACAAGCGGATCGCGCTCGTTCCGCAGTGGGATCTGCTGGACCTGCTGGCCACCGCCGGGCGACGGGAACCCGAGTTCCGGTTGCTGCTCGACACCGAGGCCACCGGGCTGCTCCGCACCGGCCGACGGGTCCCCGGGGTGCGCTACCGCCGTAGCGACGGCACGAGCGGTGAGCTGCGCGCGGACCTCATCGTCGCCTGCGACGGCCGGCACTCCGCGCTGCGGGCGGCGGCCGGGCTGGTGCCGCGATCCTTCCCCGGCGTCCCGTTCGACGTCTGGTGGTTGCGGCTGCCCCGCCGCGAGGGTGACCCCGGTGGTCTCCTCGCCCGCTTCGCCCGCGGCGGCGTCGCGGTGCTCATCGACCGTCACGAGTACTGGCAGTGCGCGCTGCTCATCGCCAAGGGCAGCGACCCCGCGCGGCGTGCCGCAGGGCTGCCCGAGCTGCACGACACCCTCGCCGGGCTCGTGCCCTGGCTCGGCCCCCGCGCCAGGGCGATCACGAGCTGGGACGAGGTCCAGTTGCTCGACGTCCGGCTGGAGCGGCTGCGCCGGTGGTGGCGCCCGGGATTGCTCTGCCTCGGCGACGCCGCGCACGCGATGTCGCCGGTCGGCGGGGTCGGGATCAACCTCGCCATTCAGGACGCGGTGGCTGCCGCTCGGATCCTCGCGCCGGCGCTGCGCCGGGGCCGGATGGGCGGCCTCACCCTGGCCCGGGTCCAGCTCCGGCGGTGGCTGCCCACGGCGCTGACCCAGGCCGCGCAACGGCTGTTGCATCGCAGCCTGGTGAGGCCGTCGCTCGCCGGGCACTCCCCCGTCGAGACCGGGCTGCCGTGGCCGCTGCGGCTGCTGCGGCGCTTCCCCGTGCTGCAACGGGTCCCGGCCGCGGCGGTGGCGATCGGTGTGCTGCCCGAACATGCGCCCGCCTTCGCGCGGCGTCCCCCGACAGCGGACCACCCCGTCAGCGGGCGGTGACCGGGTTGCCCAGGGTCCCGAGGCCCTCGATCGAGACCGCCACGGTCTGGCCGGGGGCGAGCCGCACCGGGCCGAACGGGTGTTCGGCGATCTCGGCGGCAACCAGGGTGCCGTCAGGCTCGGTCTCGACAGCGGCGAGGGCCATTCCGGCAGGGGGGCGATCCGCGCGAGGCGCACGAGGTGACACGTTCGGTGGTCCGCGGGGGAGCGCGCCGGCCTGCGAGGTTTCACAGGTGACACGCTGGGCACAACAGGTCGAGGAGATGCCCTACCCGGGCCGAGGAGGGTCGCGTGGTCGACGCGGTGGTGATCGGCGCGGGGCCCAACGGGCTCGTCGCGGCGAACGTGCTCGCTGACGCCGGGTGGGACGTGGTCGTCCTGGAGGAGCAGCCGGAACCGGGCGGCGCGGTGCGCAGCGCCGACGGCCCTGCCCCGCACTTCGTGACCGACCTGTGCAGCGCGTTCTACCCGCTCACCGCGGCCTCTCGGGCGATCAACGCACTGCGGCTCGAAGACCATGGGCTGCGCTGGGCACACTCGCCGAGCGTCCTCGCGCACCCCCTGCTCGACGGGCGCTGCGCGGTGCTGTCCCGGGATCTCGACACCACGGTCGCGGGGCTGGAGGCCCTCGGCGCGGGCGACGGAGCGGCCTGGGAACGCTTGTACGGCACCTGGCGCCGGCTCAGCCCGATGCTGCTGGACGCGCTGTTCGTGCCGTTCCCTCCGGTCCGAGCGGGCGCTCGCCTGGTGGCGGCACTGGGACCGACCGGGCTGCTGCGGTTCGCCCGCTTCGGGTTGCTGCCGGTACGCCGGCTCGCCGAGGAGGAGTTCAGCGGTCCCGGCGGGTCACTGCTACTCGCCGGCTGCGCGCTGCACGCCGACCTCATGCCCGAGTCCACCGCCAGCGCCATGTTCGGCTGGCTGCTGGCGATGCTGGGCCAGCAGTACGGCTTCCCGGTTCCGGAGGGTGGCGCCGGGCACCTGAGCGGCGCGATGGTCCGCCGGTTGCAGAGCAGGGGGGGACGGGTGCGGTGCGGGGCGGCGGTGCGAGAGGTGGTGGTGCGGCGGGGCCGGGCGGTGGGTGTCCGCACCGCCGACGGCGACCACGTGCCGGCCCGCCGCGCGGTGCTGGCCGCCATCCCGGCCACCCACCTGTACGGCGGGCTCGTCGGCTGGGCGCACCTGCCGCCCCGGCTGCGCGACGACCTGCGCCGGTTCCAGTGGGACTACGCCACCTTCAAGCTCGATTGGGCGCTGCGGGCGCCGGTGCCGTGGGCGGCGCCCGGCGCCGCCGGCGCCGGCACGGTCCACGTCTCGGCCGGCATGGACGAGATGACCGAGTACACCGCGCACATCGCCATGGGGCGCGTTCCCGCCCACCCGTTCCTTCTGGTGGGGCAGATGACGACGGCGGATCCGTGCCGGTCACCGACGGGCACCGAGTCGTTGTGGGCCTACACCCACGTGCCCCGGCAGGTCCGCGGGGACGCCGGTGGCGACGGCATCTCCGGGGCGTGGGACGAGCGCGACCGGGAGGCGTTCGCCGCCCGCGTCGAGCAGCAGATCGAGCGCTTCGCTCCCGGCTTCCGCGACCAGATCATCGCCCGCACCGTGACCTCCCCGCCGAAGCTCGCCGAGCACAACGCCAACCTCGTCGGCGGCGCGATCAACGGCGGCACCACCGCTCCGCACCAGCAGTTGGTGTTCCGGCCCACTCCCGGGCTGGGTCGCCCGGAGACCCCGGTCCCCGGCCTCTACCTGGCCTCCTCGTCGGCCCATCCGGGTGGAGCGGTGCACGGGGCATGCGGGGCCAACGCGGCCCGGGCCGCGCTGCGCGGCCACCGGGCTCACAGCCAGCGGGTAGCGGCGGCCACCACCCGGCTGGCCATCGGACGCTGAGCCCTCCCGCTACCGTGGCCCCCCCGCTACCGTGAACTGCGGCGCTCGACCGCCTCGGCCAGCGCCCGCACCATCCGTCGGTTGCGCAACCGGAGCAGGACGTCGCCGAGCGTGTTGTGCCACCGCGCGCCCGGTCCGGTCAACGGATGCTCGTCGATGATGACGAGCGTGTCCTCACCCCAGGGCCGCACGTCGAAGCAGATGCGGGCGCTGCCCATCCAACCCGCCCGGGCCTCCAGCTCCCGCTTGGGCTCGACCCGGCGGACGATCGTGGTGTCCTCCACGGTGAGCGGGCCGACGCCGGCCGTGTAGCTGATCGTGGACCCCTCAGCCGGCCAGTCATGGTCGACCCGGTGGATCTTCTGGGTGCCGACGACCCAGTCGGCATAGGAGTGCCCGTCTTCCAGAAGAGCCCACACCGCCTCGGGTGGCCGTTGGATGAGCACGCTGAGCACCGCCATGTCCTGATGGTGCCCGCTGCGATCCCGGTGAAACCCCGCCCCCCGCGGGATCCACCGGTCCGCAACCTCCCGGGTCGACTCACAACCGGCTCTCAACCGGCTCTCAACCGCCGAGCCGCTGGCGGAGCAGCTTCTTGCCCTCCTCCGCACCTTTGCGGCTCTCGTGCTGGGCGCGCCGGAAGAAGTCCGCGAGCTCTGAGTCGCCCTCCCGCTCGGCGTCCTGGATGTAGGTCTCCAGCCGAAGCGCGTTCTTCAGACACGCCTCCGTGAACCAGATGATGTTGTAGTCCTTGTCCTTGGTGCCGGTGACCTTGCCGGCCTCGGTGGTCGACACGTTTCTCCTTCCATCGTCGACGGTGCCTTGGCATACCCCAGGCTGACGCGGCCTATGCCGAACTCGTGCCGGGGCGTGGAGCCTTCGGCCAATGACGACATGACGGCGACGTCACCGCGAGCTTCGAGTGGTGAAGGTCGGCGGTGACGAGGACTGCACGAGCCAGCGGGCCGCTGGCGCCGTGCCTCAGTACACCATTCGCATGATCTTGATTTCCCGCACCATCCCGGGAAGCTCCTTCGCGAACAGCGCAAGAAAGCCCACCAGGCCGACCCAGATGACCACTCGCCCGACCAGTGCTTGCTTCGACATCGGATCCATCCTTCCTCGTCTGACGCCACGAGGCGTTGATCAGCCCGGCGACAGGTTCGGCATGATCTTCATGATCGCATTGTGCCGCTTGGAGCTGACCCCGGTGGAGCGCCGCGCGCTGGCGGTGCCGTCCTTGTGGTGGCCGGGCTGCTTGTGGTACGGCCCCTTGTTGCCCTCGTGAAGTCCCTTGACGTGCGTCGGGGTGTCGTACTTCACGTCGGCCTTTCCGACCCGGATGCTGCCCATCGTCCCTCCTTCACTGTTGTTCCGTGAGCTCCGCGAAGAACCGTTCGATCTCAGGCCACACCCGGCTACCCCCGGACAGGCCCTTCCACTCCCGGCGCACCAGCGCGACCAGCCGGAAGCAGTCGTCTACCGGGACGATCCAATGATGCTGCTGGCCACGGGCGGTGTTGACCAGCAGCGCCTCCACGTCAGCCTCCAGGGTCCGAAGCTCGGGGCGACGGTCGACCACGTCTCGCCACGCCGGCGCGTCGACCTCCCACTGGGTCGCCCCGGCCGGGCTCGGGTAGTGCGCGATCACGACGCCGTCCGGGTGGGGCACGAAGAAGGCCAGGCCCACCGGGACGCCCAGGGCCGCCGTCGACACCGCGGCCAGCCGGAGCCGCCGCCGCGGCACCAGCCGGTAGTGCCCCTCGCTGGCCGCGTCCCGGGCGAACAGCAGCGAGCACGCCTGGCAGGCACACAGCACCTCCCCGCGCTCGGTGTCCAGCAGGTGCCGGTGCTCTGCCGCCACGGGGGCGGTGCACATCTCGCACCGCTCGCCAGCCTCCACCCGCCGGGTGCTGGCCCGCCGGATGGCCCGCTCCAGTGCGCTGGTGCTCACGTCCGCCCTGCGCCGGCTGGCCGGCGCAGCAGCGCGTCGACGGGGATGAGCGTCTCGGCACGCCCGGTCTCGGCCGGCACCCGCCGGACGCCCGACAGCTCCGGCGCGACGGCCAACACGGCGTCGCGGACCGCGTCCTCGACCCCGGCCGAAGACGAGGCGCAGCCTTTGATCGACAACCGAACGCTCGCCAGACCGTCATCGACCCCGGCCAGCTCGACGTCCCCGCCACGTTCCTGCACGGCCGGCCGCACCTCGGCGACCGCGCGGGCGACCCGCTGCTCGACCGGGTCGGGGTGGATCCCGTGCAGCACCAGCAGGTGGTTGAGCAGCTCGTCCTCGACGAGGGCCGCCACGAGCGCCGAATCCCTGGCGGCCCGTGCCATCACCCGCGCCAACGCGCAGCCGTAGACCTCGGTGAGCGTCTCGACCGCCTCCAGCGCCATCTCGCCCGTCACCCCCGGCACCTGCTCCAAGCGCTCCAGCAGCTCGTTGAGCCGGCCGATCCGGTCCTGGACGGCCTCGTCGCCCAGCATGGCGGCGGCCGGCTCCCCGGTCGGCTCAGCCATGCGTGGCACCCCACATCGGCGAGTGCAGCTTCCGCAGGACGCGCCCCTTGCCCAGGTGCATGTGCACGCCACACGGCAGGCAGGGGTCGAAGCTGCGGACAGCCCGCATGATGTCGACGCCCTTGAAGTTCTCCGGGCTGTTCTCCTCGAAGATCGGCATGTCCTGCACCGCGTCCTCGTACGGGCCGGGCGTGCCGTAGGAGTCCCGGGGGCTGCCGTTCCACGGAGTGGGCGGGTACGGGTGGTAGTTCGCGATCTTCTTGTCCTTGATGACGAGGTGGTGGGAGAGCACACCGCGCACCGCCTCGTGGAACCCGCAGCCGATGGCCTCCTCCGGCACCTCGAAGTTGTTGAAGACCTTGGTGTCACCGCCGCGGATCAGGTCCAGCCCCACCTCGAGGAAGTGCACCGCCATCGCCGCAGAGTAGGCGATGAAGTAGGCGCGGGCCCGGTCGCGCTCCAGCGCGTTGGACCACTTCGGGATCCGCCACTCCAGCGTCATCTCGGGCAGCTTCTCGCTCTTCGGCAGCGAGATCCGCACGCTCGACCCGGTGGACTTGACATACGGCGTGTCGACGAGCCCCGCCAGCGCCGTCGACCACAGCCGCGCCAGTGGGCCGCCGCCGGTGTCCAGCGCGAGGTGGTCGCCGGTGCGCTTGTCGTACCAGCGGGGGCTCATCACCCAACTGTACTTGCCGTTGAAGTCCCGCTTGTCCGGTACCGGGAGGGTGGTCTGGTTCCACGGGTGGCGCATGTCGACCGGGTTGCCCAGCGGGTCGTGGGTGACGAACGGCTGCTCGTTGACCCAGTCCTCGTAGTAGGAGCTGCCGAGCAGGATGCGGATGCCCAGGTTGATGTCCACGAGGTCAGTGGTGATCTGCTCGCCGTCGACGATGATCCCGGGGGTGACCTTCATGGCCCGGCCCCAGGTCGTCATGTTCTCGTAGCGGTAGTCGCAGACAGTGGGGTCCTGCCACGCGCCCCAGCAGCCGAGCAGGATCCGCCGCCGGCCGACCTCCTCGTAGCCGGGCAGCGCCTCGTAGAAGAAGTCGAAGACGTCGTCGTTCATCGCGACGGCCTGCTTGACGAAGTCGAGGATCGACAGCAGTCGGGTGAGGTAGTCGGTGAACAGCGTCGGCTCCGGCATCGTGCCGACGCCACCCGGGTAGACCGTCGACGGGTGGACGTGGCGGCCCTCCATCTTGCAGAACATCTCGCGGGTGGTCCGGCTGACCCGCAGTGCCTGCTTGTAGACCTCGCCCTCGAACGGGTTGAACGCCCGCATGATGTCGGCGATGGTCCGGTAGCCGTGGATCCGGGCGTTGCGCGCCTCGGTCTTCTCTGCCTTGGCGAGCACGCTCGGGTTGGTGTCCTTGACCATCGTCTCACAGAAGTCGACGAACACCAGGTTGTCCTGGAACAGGGTGTGGTCGAACAGGTACTCCGCCGCCTCGCCGAGGTTGAGGATGTGCTCGGCGAGCGGTGGGCTGTCGATGCCGTAGGCCATGTTCTGGGCGTAGACCGAGCACGTGGTGTGGTTGTCACCGCAGATCCCGCAGATCCGGCTGGTGATGAAGCCGGAGTCCCGCGGGTCCTTGCCCTTCATGAACACCGAGTACCCGCGGAACAGCGACGACGTGCTGTGGCACTCCGCGACGGTCTTGTTCTTGAAGTCAATCTTGGTGTAGATGCCGAGGTTGCCAATGATGCGCGTGATCGGATCCCATGCCATCTCGACGAGCTGGCTCGGCTCGGACCGCCCGCGCGTCTTCGAAGGTTCCGTCACCGTCATGTCCGTCTCTCCTTCTCGTCCTCTAGGGCTGGGAACATCGAACCGCGGGTCACGGGCGGTATCGGGGGTTGTAACCGGTGGTCAGCTCGGCACGGTTGTGGTGCCACTTCGGTTCCCTGTTGAGGGTGTGGTTGGTGATGCCGCGCATCTGTCGGATGAACGCGCCGTACGGCTTGACCAGCAGCGAGGACAGGCTGCCGCCGGGCGGTTCGTCCATGAACGGCATGAACATGTCCGGAAATCCCGGCATCGTGCAGCCGATGCAGATGCCGCCGACGTTGGGGCAGCCGCCGACCCCACCCATCCAGCCGCGTTTGGGGACGTTGCAGTTCACCACCGGCCCCCAGCAGCCCATCTTCACCTGGCACTTCGGTGAGTTGTAGTCCTTCCCGAAGTCCCCCTGCTCGTAGTAAGCCGCACGGTCACAGCCCTCGTGCACGGTCTTGCCGAAGATCCACTGCGGACGCAGCAGATGGTCCAGGGGCGGCGGCGGCGCGGCGCCGGCGGCGTGGTAGAGCACCCAGGTGAGCGTCTCCATGAAGTTGTCCGGCTGGACCGGGCAGCCGGGGATGTTGACGATGGGCAGCGCGCCCGTGGAACGGAAGTCCCAGCCGAGGTAGTCGGCCAGGCCCATGCAGCCGGTCGGGTTGCCCGCCATCGCGTGGATCCCGCCGTAGGCTGCACAGGTGCCCACGGCGACGACGGCCCACGCCTTGGGCGCGAGCGCATCGATCCACCAGTTGAGAGTGAGCGGTTCACCGGTGTCGGGGTCGTTGCCGAACGAGGTCCAGTAACCGTCGCCCTCGATGATGTTCTGGTTGGGGATCGAGCCCTCGATGACGAGGATGAACGGCGCCAGCTCGCCACGGGCCGCGGCCCGGAACGGCGCGAGGAACTGCTCGCCGCCCAAGGTGGGGGACAGCACCTTGTTGTGCAGGTTCACCGTCGGCAGCCCGGGGACGAGGCCGAGGACGACGTCCTCGATCGGCGGCTGCGAGGCGGCGGTCACCGAGACCGTGTCGCCGTCGCAGCTCATCCCCTCGGAGATCCAGAGGATGTCGATGTGGTCGAAGCCCTTCCGGGGCTGCCGGCTCGTGGGCGTGCTCGCGACCTCACGGGTTCCGGGTTGGATGCTCATGTCTGCGGCCTCCCTTGCAGCCGGTCACGGAGGCGGTCGTAGATCGCGGCGACCGGACCCGCCAGGGCCAGCCCCGGTGGTTGGTCCGGGGCGTGCGGGTGCGGCCGGGTGGGCGCGGTCTGCTTGGCCTTGTCCAGCGCCTGCCCCAGCTCCTGCAGCGCCTGCTCGTCGACCGCGCCGCGCAGCTTCGGCATCAGCTCGCCCTCCTCCTCCCGCACGTGCTGCTTGATCTCCCGCTGCAGCTCGGCCATCAGCCCGTCGGTCTGCTCGTCGCCTTCGGAGAGCTTGTCGAGGGCGGTGAGGGTCTTCTTGACGCTCATGTGCTCGGCAAGGTGCTCGTCGATCAGCTTCTCGCCGTCCGGCAGGACCTTCTTGGCAAGGGGGTAGACCATCAGCTCCTCCAGCGCCGCGTGTTTGGACAGCTCCCGCACGGCGATCTCCACCACGCCGCGCCGCTGGCTGTCGGAGCCCGCTGCCTGATAGTCGCGGAAGAGCTGCTCGACCATCCGGTGGTCGTGGCACAACAGCTCGAGTGCATCCATCCGATCTCTCCCTACTGGGATACGTGTCCAACAGCGCGCGGCCCCTGCGCCCGCCGCGACTCGGCGGTCACAGTGCCGTCTCCGGGGTCGCGCCGGTCGGCGTGCCCTCGGCGGGGTCCGACCGGGACGGGACGGCCACCTGCCCGTGGGGAGGCCCGGTGGGCCGGTTGTCGGTTCCCACGAGCCGGTTGTCGGTTCCCACCGGTCGCAGCGACCGGATCGCCCCGTGCAGGCGCTCCATGACCTCCCGCGGGAACGCCTCGACCCGGTCAACGATCGCCGCTGCCCGCGGGTCGGTGGCCCGCGCCTCGCGCTTCTCCCCTTCGGTGAGCGTGAGTGTCCGCAGGGACAGGATCTCGTCGATCTCTGTCGCGTCGAACAGGTCACCCGGGCTCTCCGGGCTGACCTGGGGGTGGTCGTACATCAGGATCGGTGAGGACAACATCACGTCCCGGGCGGCCGGGTCGCCGGCGAGCACCGGGAAGGTGTGGACGTTGCGGCATACCCGGGCCGCCGCCGCGGCCCAGGCCGGAGGGTCGAGCAGGGAGAGGAAGGATCCGCCGCGCACGCCGAGCAGGGAATGCGTCGCGACCAGCGAGATCCGCAGCGCCTCCGGCCGTGGGGCGCCGGCCGGGACCGAGTCCGCGGTGTTCTCGGTGACCAGCCGCAGCCGCAGCAACGGGAACGGCGCGTCCGCCGCCGCCACGGACAGCCGCACCGTCGCCGACAGCGGCCAGCGCCGACGGACCACCCGGCCGGCAGCACCGCAGCCCAACGTCTCGACGTCCTCGCCGCCGGGTATCGCAACCTCCCCGACACGCGGCTGGCGCCGCAGCTCACCGACCTCGGAGACGAGGTCGAACTCCCGCGGCACGGCCTCGTCGAACGTCAGATGGCGCTGGCCGTCGACCTCCAGCGCGTCGACCGCATGGAAGCTGCCGTCCGCACCCCGTTCCTCGACGCAGCGGTGCGAAAGCTGCAGGAACCGCAGCCGGAGGTGGACGGTGGCGGTGTCGGGCGCTTCCAGCAGGCAGTCGGTCTGCTGGCGCCAGGCGTCCGCCGAGCCGTTCACGCTGATGTCGGTGACGCCGGTCGCCTCCAGCCACGGGCGGGGCGCGAGGACGCCGAACTGCCAGCGCACCTGGTTCTTGCCTGACGAGCGGCGGTACGGGTACAGCAGGTACCCCTCGTAGAGGATCGCGTCGGCCACCGCGCGAGCCGCCTCGAACCCGGCCGGGGTGACCGGGTACTCCCCCGCAACGCACCCCGGCTGCATGACACGCCCCTTCCACTCGGAGACGACGGCACTGCTCACCCCGTCGGAGAGATGCGATCGCCGCCGTCTTCCCCTGGCCGGTACCGACAAACGTGCCGGCTGGCACCGGCATTGCTTTTCACCCGATCAGGGCGTCGAGCCGGACCCGGGTTCCGGGCGGCTGATCCGGGACGGCGCTGGCAGCCCTCGCTCGGGATCAGGCGGCAGGCATGGGGGCTGTGGGTGGTTGCTCGCCCGTCAGGTGGGCGAAGGCGACGATGTCGTCGCGGTAGCTGCGCGCTGCGTAGTCGAAGCTTCCCCCGCAGGTGATCAGTCGCAGTGCGGCGTCGTCGGTGTTGCCGTAGACGGCGGCGGTGGGGAATGCGGTCTTGGGGTAGCGGCGGACCGCGTTGACGGTGAACACGGCGACGCTGGCGTCGGCACGGGTGACGTAGACCTCGTCGCCGGGGCGCAGGGCGCCGAGGCGGAAGAACACCGACGGGCCCTCGGCGGCGGAGTCGACGTGGCCCTCGATGATCGCGGGGCCGAGCGAACCGGGGGTGGGCGAGTACCGGTACCAGGCAGCCTCGTTGTAGTGCGGGCCGGGCTGGGGTACCTGGATCGTGCCGTCTGGGTTCTCCCCGAGTGCCTGCAGGTCCGACTGGACCCCGATCGCGGGGATCGTGATGGCTACGGGCGGCGAGGCGGGAAGCACCCGGGGCGGGGTGGGCGCCGGGGTGGGCGCCGGGGCTGCCCGCGCGCCCCGTCGGGCGGTCCCGCCGGGGGTTCCGGCGGTGCCGCTGAGGGTGCCAGCGGCGGCGGCGCTGGGTTGTGGTGAGTGCTGCTGGTGGGTAGCGGCCCATCCGATGGCCGTCCCACCGCCTGCGGCGAGCACGACCGCGGCGAGGAGCGCCACGGCGCGCCGGCGCGGCTGGTGCCCCGCCACCTCATCCTCCTCGTCCCGCAAACCGTCGTGCCTTCCTGACCAGTATCGCCGGTGTCAGGAGCTGGTCAGCGGGAGGACTTGCTCCGGCGCCGGAAGCCCAGCGCAGCGCCCGCAGCGGCCAGGG
>JAVKSM010000007.1:0-43688 GCA_039583705.1 Pseudonocardiaceae bacterium | reverse complement strand
ACCGGGACCACCGAGCAGTACAAGTCGGCAGCGTTCGTCGGCGCGGTGCCCCAGCTCGTGGGTTCGGTCATCGTCTTCGACGACTCCGCGTCGCCGCGGCCGATCTGCGACGGCAGCCCGCCCTACACCTGTTCCTCGGGCAACATCTACGGGGGCAATGCCCCGGCGCGCACCTGGTACAGCGCGATGACGGCGATCCTGGGCGACCAGCCGGCGCAACCACTGCCAGCGGCCGACCCCGGCTACGTCAACGGCGGCACCGCGGTCGGGGTACCCGACGTTCTCGGGCAGCCGGTCGCCGACGCGACCGCGCAGTTGCGGCAGGCCGGCTTCCCGGTCACCGTCCAGAACGCCGACGACCGGGCGCCGGCGGGCACCGTCGTCGCCGAGAACCCGCGCGGCCGCGCGCTGGCCGGGACCCCGGTGACGATCCTGGTGAGCACCGGCTCGGTGCCACCACCACCACCACCACCGCTCCCGCCCGCGGGCAACCGGTAACCGGATCGCCCGAGAACGAAGCCAGGCGCTGTCTCGGCGCTGGAGACGGTGAGCACACCTCGCTTCCGGGACACTGGCCTCTGGTGACCCAACCGCTGAGACGAGTACGCCATGCAGCCGTGCCTGCCGCTCGACGGCCTGCGGGTCGTCGAGCTGTCCACCTTCGTCGCCACGCCGCTCGGGGGCATGACGCTGGCCCAGCTCGGTGCGGACGTCATCCGCGTCGACCCGCTCGGCGGCGCCAGCGACGTCCACCGCTGGCCGCTCGCCCCCGGGGGCGACAGCCTGTACTGGGCGGGGCTCAACAAGGGCAAGCGCTCGATCGCCGTGGACCTGTCCAGCCCGCGGGGCAGGGAGATCGTCACGGCGTTGGCGACCGCCCCCGGCCAGGAGGGTGGCGTCTTCGTCACCAACGCCGTCAAACGGACCTGGCTGGAGGACGAGACGCTGCGGGCGCGCCGGCCCGACCTCATCCGGGTCGGCCTGCTGGGGCTGCCCGACGGAGGCGCGGCGGTGGACTACACCGTCAACGCCGCCCTGGGCTACCCGATGGTCTCCGGTCCCACCGATCTCGACGTCCCGGTGAACCATGTACTGCCGGCCTGGGACGTCGCCGCCGGGCTGCACGTGGCGCTCGCGGTCGTCGCCGCCGAGCGCCACCGGCACCGCACCGGCGCCGGCGCTTCGGTGACGATCTCGTTGTGGAACGTGGCGCTGGCCGTCGCCGCCCACCTGGGGATCACGGCCAATGTCGAGCTCGGGGGAGCCGACCGGGTCCGGGACGGCAACTACCTCTACGGCAGCTTCGGAGTCGACTTCGCCACCCGCGATGGGCGCCGGGTCATGGTGGTCGCGCTCACCGCGCGGCAGTGGTCCGAGCTGGTGCGGGTGTGTGACGTGGGGGATGCCGTCGAGGTCCTGGGCAAGGCCCTGGGCGCGGACTTCACCGCCGAGGGCGACCGCTATCTCCACCGCGAGCTGCTCGGCGCGCTGCTGCGGCCGTGGTTCGCCGCGCGCAGCTCCGAGGAGGTGGCGCGGACGCTGGCCGGAACCGGAGTACTGTGGTCGCCGTACCGTAGCTTCACCGAGCTCGTCACGGACCCGGATGCGCCGCTGACCGCCAACCCCATGATGAGCGTGCTGGAGCAACCCGGGATCGGGAGCTACGCGATGCCCGGCTCCCCGTTGCGCTTCGGCGCCGAGCACCCCCCGGCGCGGGCCGCCCCTCGGCTGGGCGAGCATGGCGAGGAGATCCTCTCCGAGGTGCTGCAGCTCTCGACCACGGAGATCGGGCGGCTGCACGACAGCGGCGTGCTGGGCTAGCGCGGCGTGCCGAAGGCGAGGATCGAGGCGGTGAAGCCGTGCAGGTGGTTGCGGCCGGCGACCGGGCCGATCTCGCCGGCCGCGAAGAACCCGGCGACCCCGGTGATGCCCAGATCCCGGCGCACCGCGAGCACGTCGTGGTCGGCGCTGGGGAACAGCGTCGTGCCGCGACCGTTGCAGGAGAACAGCAGAGCGCCCTCGGCCGGGCCGTCCGCGCGGAACCTGGTGAGCCGCTCACGGAGGTCCTCGTCGGCGGTGCGCGCGTCCCGCACCTGGAACCGCACCGTCCGCCCGACCTCGATGACGTCACCGACCGCGACCGCCCCGGAGCCCCGGTCGGCACCGATGACGGCACGGATGAGGAAGTCGCCGCGCTCATGCTCTTCGGCGTACTCGTCCATCGCAACGCCGACGTGCAGGCCACGCGCTGCCAGCCCCTGCTCCTCCGACGGCAGCGCTGAAATGATCTCCAGCAGCTTCGGGTACGCGGGCGCACCGGCCAGCTCGAGCAGCACGTTGTCCTTGGCCTTGGTGACGGTCATGGTCGGGCCGATCGGCCGGCACCCCTGGCTGACCACGGTGCGGGCGTTGACGTCCCCGCCCAGCAGCACGCCGACGGCGCCCTGCTCGAGCACCTGCCCTTCCAGGAACAGGCGGGTGGATCCCTGGCCACGTTGCCCGGTGGCGAGGCCGCCGACGAGCGGCAGCCCGCCGAGCACGTGGTGCGAGCTCTCAACGAAGCCTTGGACGGGGAAGCTGTACGGGTCGGCAAGCAGCACCGCGACGACATCGTCCGGCTCCCGCTCCGGCACGCCGGTGACCACCACCTCGTCGTCACCGCCGCGCATCAACCCGAGCGAGAACGACGAGCGCCGTACCCCCGGCAGCACCGCCGCCCAGGCCGCGACCGCGCTGCTGGTCTCGACACCCCTGCCGTCGGCGATCACCCCGCCAGCGCTGCAGCCCAGTGTGGTCCCGCCGCCGGCGAGCCGCATCGCCGCCAGCCCAGCGGCGCCGACGGCGTCCGGGTCGGCGTCGCAGACGAACACGCACAGCAGGTCGGGCGGCGCCCCCTGCAACGGGGCGAGTGCCGCCCCGACCGCAGCCTCGGCGGCTCGCACCAGGTCGGGGTCGGTGGACAGGCCGTCTCCGAAGCGGACCACCGTGGACCGCCTTCCGTCGCCGGATCGTTTGAGGCCAGCTTCCAGGAGTAGCCCGGGAGCGGCAAGGTTTCGGTCCTCGCCGCGCCGGGCACCTTCGGCGTAGCCACCTGAGAGAGGGCACTGTCATGTCGTTCAAGGTCTGGCACATTCCGCTGCGGCTGGCCACCGGCGCCTACATCCTGGAGTCCGGGATCAGCAAGCTGGGTGCCGAGGAGGGCACCGCCGGCAAGCTGCGCGACTTCGCGGCCGGCACCTACGCGCCCCTGGGGAAGGTGAAGCCGCAGCAGTTCCTCAGGCTCCTGTCCGCGTCGGAGATCGCCCTCGGCGCCGCGGTGCTGGTCCCCATGATCCCCACCGCGTTGGCCGGTGTCGGGCTGGCCGCGTTCTCGGCAGGCCTGATCGGGCTCTACGTCAAGACACCCGGTATGCGGCGCGAGGGCAGTCTGCGACCGACGCAGCAAGGCCTGCCGCTCGCCAAGGACGTCTGGATGCTGGGCATCGGCGCCGCTCTGGTGATCGACGGACTGACGCCTTAGTGGTCGTGCCTGGAGGGTCGGCCGGGCTCGTCATCGACGTAGCGCTTCCCACCGGCGTACCACCCGCTGCCCGCCATGATCGTCAATACGACGAACAGCAGGACGAACGGCGCCCCCCAGCCCCCGGTCGCGCCGTGCAGCACCCCGACCAGCAGGGGGCCGGCCGCGGCGATGAGATAGCCGAGACCCTGGCTGAAGCTCGACAGCGCCGTTGTCGTCGCGGCGGTGCGCGCTCGGATGCTGATCATGGTGAGCACCAGCGGGAAGGCACCGAGCCCGACGCCGACGAGCGCCGCCCACAGCCAGGCTCCCGCCAGCGGCGCGGCGAGCATGCCGCAGTAGCCCGCCAGGTAGCAGACCGACACCGCGGCGACCAGCGAACGCTGCGAGCCCAGTCGGGTCGCCAGTGAGGCCACCAGCATTGAGATCGGGATCGTGAGTGCGGAGACGAAGCCGACGAGCAGCCCGGCCCGTTCGGCGGACATCCCGGCGTCCCGGAAGAACTCGGGGAACCATCCGAAGACGACGTAGGCCTGCATCGACTGGGTGGCGAAGAACAGCGTGAGCGCCCACGCCAACGGGCTGCGCAGCAAGGTCCGCGGCACCGCCCTCGCGGCACCGCTCACCGCGCGCCGCTCACGACGCAGCAGCGGCAGCCACACCGCCACCGCCACCGCCGAGGGCAGCGCCCAGCTACCCAGGCCGAGCCGCCAGCCGGGCGGCCCGTCCACGGTGGCGATAGGGACGGCGAGCGCCGCCCCGAGGGTCTGGCCCACCGCGAGTGCGGTCGTGTAGGCCCCGACCATCAGCCCGGTGCGGGCGGCGAAGTGCCGCTTGACGAGGCCCGGCAACAGCACGTTGCCCACCGCTCCGCCGACGAGGGCGAGCACGGACAGCAGCAGGAAGCCCGTCGTCGAGCCCGTCAGCGCGCGCCCGACGACCCCACCCGTCATGAGCACGAGCGACACGGCCAGCGTGCGCTGCTCACCCAACCACCTGGACACCGCTGGGGTCGCCGACCCGAGCGCCGCGAAGACGATCACGGGCAGCGTGGTGAGCAGACCGGCCAGCCCAGCAGACATCGACAGGTCGCGGCGCAGCTCGGCGAGCAGCGGGCCGACGCTGGTGACCGCGGTGCGCAGGTTGAGCCCGGTGACCACGACGGCCAGCCCGAGCAGCCAGAGCCGCGACCCCACCGGCACCCGCGAGCGCGCGAGCGCCCGGACAGCGCCCACCAGTGGGGCCGTCAGGCGCGGTCGTCGTACTGGTGGAAGCGCTGAGCGGCCGACCGGGTGAGCCCGGTCAACGCCTGGAACCACGCCGGCATCGGCTCGACCGTGTGCGCGGGCATCGGGGTGGTGATGTGCTCGGCGCGGGGGAGCAGCCGGTCGACGAGCGCCAGCGCCCGCAGCGTGAGCCCCGGGGCGAGGCCGTGCGCCCGGGCGGCGAGCTTCGCGGCCGGGGTGAGGATCACCTCGGGACTGCCCCGCAACGCCGCGGACACGATCTTCGCGGCCGCCCGCTCGGCGTCCATGGACAGCAGCGGGAGGCTGCCGCCGAGGGCGAACCAGGCGTACTCGGCCCGGCGGTGACCAGTGACCATCGCGTTACCCGGCGACCCGGTACGCATCAGGCCCGGTACGGCGGTGGTGACCGTGATGCCGTACTTGCCCAGCTCGACACGCAGCCCCTCGGAGAAGCCGACGGCGGCGTGCTTGGCGGCGGTGTAGGGCAGCAGGTGCGGCGCGGGGAGCTTCCCACCGATCGAGGTGATCGTGACGACCCGCCCGCCACGCCGCCGCATCACCGGCAGCGCGGCCAGGGCCGGGTACACGACGCCCCAGAACATCACCCCGAGTGCGTCGGCGAACTGCTCCGGGGCCATCGTCAGCGCGGGCCCGACCTGGATCACACCGGCGTTGGCGACGAGGACGTCCAGACGGCCGAACTGCTCGACGGCGTGATGCACCAGGCTCTCGGCCTGCTCGCGCACCGCCACGTCAGCCGCCACGGTGACCACCCGCGCCCCGGTCGCCTCCAGGTCGGGGCGGGCCGCGGCGAGGCCGTCGGCGGAGCGTGCGCACACCAGCAGGTCGTGTCCGCGCCGACCCAGCTCCCTCGCCAGCAGGAAGCCCAACCCTCGGCTGCCCCCGGTCACCACCGCCACCGGGCGCGTCGCCTCCTGCCCGTCCGTCCCGGGCCCGTCCGACCGTCCACGTTCGTTCATCTCCGGCATCCCCGGCGGGTACCCCGCTCACGCGTCGGCGTATCCCGGAGCGCGGGGGTTCTCATGCCGGGCTGCCCTGGTGACGCGCCGGGCGGGTGTGGACGTAGAGCTCGCGGCGGTCCCGCAGCCCGACGTCGTGGTGGTTCGGGAGCGGAAGCTCGTAGCGGACCGGGCGGGAGTGGTCGCCGAGCTGCCGTTCGGGGTTGTACACCGAGTTGAACTTCCACAGCATGCGGGCGAAGTTCGTCTGCCCGTGCCACAGGTGCCGCGCGAGCACCCCAGTGGTCTTGACCAGCGCCGCCACCCCCAGGTGCTTGCGGTTGATGACGGCCTGGGTGCGGACCAGCTCCCGGTAGAACTCGGGCAGCGGGAGCCTGGTGGGCAGCACGGCGTGCTGGATGTCGAAAAGCCGGTAGTCCAGCGTCGTGAGCTTGCGGGACTCGGTGTGCCAGATCTCGGTACCCGGGTAGGGCGTCATCACCGAGAGGTGGACGATCTCCGACACGCTCAGCGCCCAGTCCCGCACCAGCCGGAACTGCTCGGCGTCCCACTGCGGGTCGACGATGAGGTTGATCGCGACCGTCAGCCCGAGCCGGCGGGCGACCTCCAGCGCCTTGACGTTCTCGTCCGGGCTGACCCGTTTGCGGAACAGGTCCAGGCCCTCGGCGTCCAGCGCCTCCATGCCGAGGAACATGTAGTTCAGGCCGAGGCGCCGCCAGCGGGCGAAGACCTCGGTGTTGCGCAGCAGCACGTCGGCTCGGGTCTCCAGGTAGTACTGCTTGCGCACCTTGCGCCGTTCCAGCTCGGCCGCGATCCCGTCACCGTGCTCGGGCCGGATGAACGCGACGTCGTCGACGATGAACACCCCGGGCTCCCGGATCGACGCCAGTTCCTCGGCCGCCGCTTCCGGTGAGGCCCTGCGGTAGCTGCGGCCGTAGAACGTCCACGCGGAGCAGAACGAGCAGTCCCACGGGCAGCCGCGGGTGAACTCCACCGACGCGGCAGGGTCGAGCACGCCGATGAAGTACCGGTTGCGCCGCCTCAGCAGGTCGCGGGCCGGGCGGGGCTCGTCGAGGCTGTCCAGCATGCGCGGCGGCGGGCCGGACCGGTCCAGGGTGACCGCACCCGGCACCTCGTGCACCGCGCGGTCGGGCAGCGCGGCCAGCAACGCCGGCGTTCCGACCTCACCCTCGCCGCGCACGACGGCGTCCACCGCTCCCTGCGCCTGCTCCAGCACCTGCCGCGCGACGAACGACACCGAGTGACCCCCGACGAAGATGTAGGTCCGGCTGTCCAGGGACTTGACGCGGTGCGCCAGCTCGATGGCCTCGGGGACGTTGGCCAGGTAGTTGAGGCTGATCCCGACAGCCTGCGGGCTGAAGCGGAGGATCTCCCGCTCCAGCTCGGTATGGCTGTGCGTCTGCAGGTCGACGATGCGCACCTGGTGCCCGGCCGCACGCACGGCCGCAGCCACCCGCTCCAGCCCCAGGGGCTCAAGTCGCAGGAACAGCTCCGAGTACATCAGCGCGCTCGGGTGGACGAGCAGCACCCGCATGGGGACCTCCCCGGAGAGGGAATCGCCGCGACAGAAATCGCTCCCGCTGACTACCCGTGAGAGGGGCCAGCGATGCCTGTTTGACGGCACCGACCCGCGGAACCCGGTGTCGTGCCATGCAACTCCGTGGTACCGCTGCGGTCGGCGGCACCGCACGTGGTCGTGCGGCTCGTAGGTAGCACGGGGGCAACCCGACCCGCAGCCCGCGCGTCCTGCCGATGTCGCTCCCCTGAGCCGGGTCAACACCCGACCGTGCGGCGTTGTGATCCGTCCTGAGCCGAGCCAACGGCCCGCTGCACCCGACCTCGGGGTCGTGACGACCATGCGCGAGGAGAGGAGACGCACATGGCTGACCCGGCCCGCTGCCCCGACACCCACGGCACCGCCGTGGGGCCTGACCGCGCAGGTGGTCCCGGATGACCATGACACCCCGTCTGCGCAAGCTCGCGCTCACCGCACACGTCACGTCCTCGGTCGGCTGGTTCGGCGCGGTCGCCGGCTTCCTTGCCCTCGCCGTCATCGGGCTGACCAGCCGCGATGCGCAGACGGTGCGTGCCGTCTACCTCGCGGCGGAACCGATCACGCGGTTCGTCATCGTGCCGTTGGTCTTCGCGTCGCTGCTCACCGGGATCGTCTCGTCACTGGGCACCACGTGGGGCTTGTTCCGGCACTATTGGGTCCTGGGCAAGCTCCTGCTCAACCTCCTGGCCACGATCGTCCTGCTGCTGTACGCCCCGACGGTGGACTCCGTCAAGGGCCTGGCAGCGCAGCCCGGCACGGATCTCGGCGAGCTGCGGGTCCCGACGTTCGTGCTCCACGCCATCCTCGCCCTGCTGGTGTTGCTCGTGGCCACGGCGCTGTCGGTGTACAAGCCGCGGGGCATGACCCGGTACGGGCAACGCAGGCAGCACAAGCAGCGCACGGCCCTCGCCCCGCAGCAACGGCGACCCCCACCCGGCCTCGACCGAGCGAATCAACCGGAGCCCGGCCAGACGGTGGTCGACCACGCGCCGTCCTTCCTGAAGACCATGCCCCACCCGCGGCGGGAGGACCCCGGCGTCCAGGCGCTCGCGCCCCATCCCAGACCCTGGAGACCAACTCCTTATCGCCGCGGTCCATCACCGAGCGCACGACCCGGTCCGGAGAGCCTGCCCTGAGCGGGCGGTTCGGTATACCAGGGGTACGGGCGCGGCGAGGCGGGCGGGGAGCCGGGACGAACGGCATCGGCTCAGTGGCTGAGCGGTCCCCGACCGGCTGGGCCACCGGGTCCCCGACGGCGCAGGTAGCGCTCGAACTCCGCGGCGATCGTCTCGCCGCTCGCCTCAGTCATCGGCACCTCGGCGTCGCCGGCCTCCTCCAGCGCGCGCACGTAGTCCCGGACATCCTCGTCCTCCTCGGCCATCTCGCTGACCATCCGCTCCCACTTCTCGGCCTGCCCGGGCAGGGCACCGAGCGGCACCTCGATGTCGAGCACCTCCTCGACGCGGTGCAGCAGCGCGATCGTGGCCTTGGGCGCCGGTGGCTGGGAGACGTAGTGGGGGACGGCCGCCCAGAACGACACCGCCTGCACACCGGCGCGGACGCAGGCGTCCTGGAAGACTCCGACGATCCCGGTCGGACCCTCGTAGCGGGAGCGCTCGAGGCCGAACCGGGCGGCGGAGGCCGTGTCATAGGACGTGCCGGTCACCGGTACCGGACGGGTGTGCGGCGTGTCGGCCAGCAGCGCGCCGAGCGTGATCACGGTGCGGACGCCGAGCTGCTCGACGTGACGCAGCAGGTCGGCACAGAACCCCCGCCACCTCATGTTGGGCTCGATCCCGTGTACGAGCACGAGGTCGCTGGCGCAACCGGGCGGGCGGCAGCGCGAGAGCCGGGTCGTGGGCCAGTCCACCTGCCGGGTGACGCCGTTGACGTTGCGGACCGTGGGCCTGGTGACCTGGAAGTCGTAGTAGTCGTCCGGGTCGATGGCGCTGTGTGGCGTGGCGTCCCAGGTCAGTTCCAGGTGCTCCACGGCCGTGCTGGCCGCGTCCCCGGCGTCGTTCCACCCCTCGAACGCCGCCACCATCACCGGCTCGTGCAACCGCGGCAGCTCGGCCCCGGTCTCGCCGCCACGCGCCATCGGATCGGACATGCGGTCGGACACCTGCCCAGCCTACGACCCGTGCCCGCAACCGCAGTGCGCAACGAGCGGGACACCCGCACGGACGCCGTTACAGGAGCGTGAAACCCTCGACGACTACGCTACGGACATGCCCGGCAGTCCGCAGCCATCGCTGCTGGAGGCGCTGTCCACCGGCGTCGTCATCGCCGACGGCGCGATGGGCACCGCGCTGCAGGCGCGCGACCTCACCCTCGACGACTTCGCGGGGCTGGAGGGGTGCAACGAGATCCTCAACGTCACCCGGCCGGATGTCGTGCGGGCGGTGCATCGCGGCTACCTGGAGGCCGGCTGCCAGGCCGTCGAGACCAACACCTTCGGGGCGAACCTCGCGAACCTTGGCGAGTACGGCATCGCTGAGAGGATCGGCGAGCTCGCGGAAGCCGGGGCACGGCTGGCCCGGCAGGAGGCGGATGCGGCCGCGGCCGTCGGGATCCCGCGCTTCGTGCTTGGCTCCGTGGGTCCCGGCACGAAACTTCCGACCCTGGGTCACATCGGGTTCGGTGAGCTCCGGCACGCCTACGCCGAGCAGGTCCGCGGGCTGCTCGCCGGCGGGGTGGACGCGTTGCTCGTCGAGACCTGCCAGGACCTGCTGCAGGCCAAGGCGGCCGTGCTCGGCGCGCACCTGGCGATGGCGGCTGCGGACCGCCGGGTTCCGGTCCTCGTCCAGGTCACCGTGGAGACCACCGGGACGATGCTGCTCGGCACCGAGATCACCGCGGCGCTCACCGCGCTGGAGCCGCTCCGGATCGAGGCCATCGGGCTGAACTGCGCCACCGGCCCCGCCGAGATGAGCGAGCACCTGCGACAGCTCTCCCGCCACGCGCGGATCCCGCTGTGCGTGATGCCCAATGCCGGGCTTCCCGAGCTCGGTCCCGAGGGTGCGGTCTACCCGCTGACGCCCGACGCGCTCGCCGAGGCGCTCGCCTCGTTCGTGGCGGACTACGGCGTGCGGTTGGTCGGCGGCTGCTGCGGAACCACGCCGGAGCACCTGCGTGCGGTCGTCGAGGCGGTGGCGGAGGTGGTGCCGGCACCTCGCCGGCCCCGACCCGAGCCCGGCGCGTCCTCGCTGTACGCCTCGGTGCCGTTCCGGCAGGACACCAGCGTGCTCGTGATCGGCGAGCGGGCCAACGCCAACGGCTCCAAGGCGTTTCGGGACGCCATGCTGGAGGGGCACCTGGACCGCTGTGTCGAGATCGCCCGGGAGCAGACCCGGGACGGCGCCCACCTGCTCGACCTGTGCGTGGACTACGTCGGCCGGGACGGGGTCGCCGACATGGCCGAGCTCGCCGGGCGGCTCTCCACCGCGTCCACCCTCCCGATCATGCTGGACTCCACCGAGCCCGAGGTGCTGCGTGCCGGGCTGGAGCGGCTCGGCGGGCGCTGCGTGGTCAACTCGGTGAACTACGAGGACGGCGACGGGCCGGGCTCCCGCTTCGCCAACACCATGGAGGTGGCCAGCGAGCACGGTGCCGCGGTGGTGGCCCTGTGCATCGACGAGCAGGGCCAGGCCCGGACCCGGGAGTGGAAGGTGGCCGTCGCCGGCCGGCTCGTCTCCGACCTCACCACGAACTGGGGGATGCGCACCAGTGACGTCATCATCGACTGCCTGACCTTTCCGATCTCCACCGGGCAGGACGAGGTCCGCCGGGACGCTGTCGAGACCATCGAGGCGATCCGCGAGGTCAAACGCCGCTGGCCCGAGGTCCAGACCACCCTCGGCGTGTCCAACGTGTCCTTCGGGCTCAACCCGGCGGCCCGCCAGGTGCTCAACTCGGTGTTCCTGCACGAGTGCGTCACAGCCGGGCTGGACACCGCGATCGTGCACGCCTCCAAGATCCTGCCGATGGCGCGGATCCCGGAGCAGCAGCGACTGGTCGCGCTCGACCTCGTCTACGACCGGCGGCGCGACTCCTACGATCCGCTCGCGCGGTTCATGGAGCTCTTCCAAGGCGTGTCCGCGGCGTCGGCACGGGCCAGCCGGGCCGAGGAGCTGTCCCGGCTGCCACTGTTCGAGCGGCTGGAACGGCGCATCGTCGACGGCGAACGAGCCGGCCTCGAACAGGATCTCGACCAGGCGCTGGGGTCCCGGCCCGCGCTGGCGATCATCAACGACACCCTGCTGGCGGGGATGAGGACGGTCGGCGAGCTGTTCGGCTCCGGGCAGATGCAACTGCCGTTCGTGCTCACGGCGGCCGAGGTGATGAAGGCCGCGGTGGCCCACCTCGAGCCGCACATGGAGCACAGCGACACCACGGGCAAGGGCACGATCGTGCTGGCCACTGTCAAGGGCGACGTGCACGACATCGGGAAGAACCTCGTCGACATCATCCTGTCCAACAACGGCTACACCGTGGTCAACCTCGGCATCAAGCAGCCGGTGAACGCCATCCTCGAGGCGGCCGCGGAGCACGACGCGGATGCCATCGGGATGTCGGGCCTGCTCGTGAAGTCCACGGTCGTCATGCGTGACAACCTGGAGGAGATGAACAGCCGCGGTGTGGCGGGGCGTTGGCCGGTGCTGCTCGGCGGCGCGGCGCTCACCCGTTCCTACGTGGAGAACGACCTGGCCGAGCGCTACGCGGGTGACGTCTTCTACGCGCGGGACGCCTTCGAGGGGCTGCGGCTCATGGACCGGGTGATGGCAACGGCCCGCGGCGAGGGAGCCGGTCGGGACCCGGCTGAGGCGGTGAAGGCCGAGGAGCGACGGGCCCGCCACGAACGGGCCAGGCGGATCGCCGAGCAACGCCGCAGCATTGCCGGGCCGGTCGAGCTGCCGGCGCGTTCCGACGTCGCCACCGACGTGCCGCTGCCGCTGCCGCCGTTCTGGGGTACCCGGGTGGTCAAGGGCGTGCCGCTGGCGCAGTACGCGGCGATGCTCGACGAGCGTGCGACGTTCCTCGGTCAGTGGGGGCTGAAGGGCAATCGAGGCGGGACCGGGCCGAGCTACGAGGAGTTGGTGGAGACCGACGGCCGGCCCCGGCTGCGGTACTGGCTGGACCGGCTGGCCACCGAGGGTGTGCTCGCGCACGCCGCGGTGGTGCACGGCTATTTCCCGTGCGTGGCCGAGCAGGATTCGCTGGTGGTGCTCACCGAGCCGGCGCCGGACGCGCCGGAACGCTGCCGGTTCACCTTCCCGCGCCAGCGCCGCGACCGGCACCTGTGCCTGGCCGACTTCTTCCGCCCACGCCAGCTCGCGGCCGCCGCCGGTGAGGTCGACGTGCTGCCGGTGAACCTCGTCACGATGGGCGGCGCGATCAGCGAGTGCGCCGCCGAGCTCTTCGCCAAGGACGCCTACCGCGACTACCTCGAAGTCCACGGGCTCGGGGTGCAGCTCACCGAGGCGCTGGCGGAGTACTGGCACCGACGGGTCCGCGAGGAGCTGCACTTCCCCACCGGGAGCGCCCTGTCGGACGAGGATCCGCCGCAGGTGGAGGACTTCTTCAAGCTGGGCTACCGGGGCGCCCGCTACTCCCTGGGTTACGGTGCCTGCCCCGACCTGGAGGACCGCGCCAAGATCGTCGAGCTGCTACGGCCGGAGCGGATCGGGGTCGGGCTGTCCGAGGAGTTCCAGCTGCACCCGGAGCAGTCCACCGACGCCCTGGTCGCCCACCATCCGGAAGCCAAGTACTTCAATGCGCACTGAGGTCGATGCCAGGCGGGCACCGCTGGTCGCACAGGGTGATTCGTCCGGCTCTGCGCCCGCCGGGGGGCGGCCGGTTCGAGCCACCGGCCGCATGTGACACACCGTCAGCAGATGCCGGGCGCCCGCCACCGTCCGTATCCGCCGTGCGTAGCGAATACTGGGCGATGGGAGGATCGGTATCTGTGAAGACGTTCGATGAGTTGTTCTACGAGCTCAGCCGTAAGGCCTCGGATCGCCCCGAGGGCTCGGCCACCGTGCTCGCCCTGGACGCGGGCACCCACGAGCAGGGCAAGAAGGTCCTGGAGGAGGCAGGCGAGGTATGGCTTGCCGCCGAGCACCAGCCGGACGACGAGCTCGCCGAGGAGATCTCCCAGCTGCTGTACCGGGTCCAGGTGCTCATGCTGGGCCGCCGGCTGACCCTCGAAGACGTCTACAAGTTCCTGTAGACCGGCCCGTCCCGGGAGACACCCCATGCTGCGCGTCGCCGTCCCCAACAAGGGCTCGCTGGCCGAGGCGGCCGTCACCCTGCTCCGCGACTCCGGATACCGCCAGCGCACCGACACCCGCGACCTCACCGTGGTCGATGACGAGAACGAGGTCACGTTCTTCTACCTGCGGCCCAAGGACATCGCGACCTACGTGGCCGACAGCCTGCTGCACCTGGGCATCACCGGTCAGGATCTCACCAAGGAGTCCGGGGCGTCGGTGGCCGAGCGGCTCGGGCTCGGCTTCGGCGCCTCGAAGTTCTGCTACGCCGGCCCGAAGCGGGACAACCTGAGGTTCGAGGACCTCAAGGACAAACGGATCGCGACCTCATACCCCCACCTGGTGCGCGCCCACCTGGCCATCCACGGGGTGCGGGCGGCCGAGGTGATCCGGCTCGACGGCGCGGTGGAGATCTCGGTGCAGCTCGGCGTGGCCGACGCGATCGCCGACGTCGTCGGGTCCGGACGAACTCTGGAACAGCATGGCCTGGCCGTGATCGGCCCGGCGATCCTCGAGTCGGAGGCGGTCCTCGTCGAGCGGCTTCCCAAGCCCAACCAGAAGCCGGACCCGCCCGACTCCGTCGCGGAGAAGGACCGTTTCGTGGAGCGCCTGCGCGGCGTGGTCTATGCCCGCAGGTACCTCATGGTCGACTACGACTGTCCACTCGCCAAGAAGGACGACGCGATCAAGCTCACGCCCGGGCTGCTGTCCCCGACGGTGGCGTCGCTGGCAGACCAGGAGTGGGTCGCCATCCGTTCGATGGTCGCTCGCAATGAGGTCAACCGGATCATGGACCTGCTCGCGAAGTTGGGCTGCCGCGCCATCCTCAGCTCCGAGATTCGCTCCTGTCGGGCATTGGGCGTCGTCAACGGCGAGCTTGACCCGCCCCGTTGACAGGCGACCTGACCCGTCCCATTGATCGTGGGCTCACTCCGCCCGGTCCAGCACGGTCTGAGCGTCGGCGCCATCCAGGTCCGGTTCGGGCCACCCGGGGTAGGGCGGCGGCGTGCCGCCGAAGACCGGGCAGAGCGCCTGATGGGGGCACCAGTCGCACAGTCGGCTGGGGCTGGGCCGGAAGTCCCCGGTGCGCCCGGCACGGCGGATCGCGGCCCAGATCGCCTCCAGGGTCCGCTCGAAACGCCGCAGCTCGACCTCGTCCGGACAGTAGGTCAGCGACTCGATGTCGGCGAGGTACATGAGACGGAGCTGACGGGGCACCACGCCCCGGGTCAGCAGCAGCGCCAGCGCGTAGAACTTCATCTGGAACAGCGCCTTGGCCTCGGACACCTCCCGCGGCGCCGCCCCGGTCTTGTAGTCGACGACCCGCACCTCGCCGGTTGGCGCGACGTCGAGCCGGTCGACGTAGCCGCGCAGCAGCACCCCGGACGGCAGCTCGGCCTCGACGAGGACCTCGCAGGCCTCGGGCTCCAGCCGACGCGGATCCTCCATCGCGAAGTAGCCGTCGAGCAACGCCCGCGCGGAGTCGAGCCAGCCGGCCAGCTCCGGGTCTTCCGGGCCGGCGAACAGCCCGGCCAGTTCGGGCGCCCCGGCCAGCACCTGCGCCCACACCGACTCGACGAGCCCACGGGCCTGCCCGGGTAGCCGCTGCCGCGGCGGAAGCGCGTAGAGCCGTTCCAGGACGGCGTGCACGACGGTGCCTCGCACCTGCGCCCGGCCCGGCGTCTCAGGAAGCCGGTCGACGGCGCGGAACCGGTAGAGCAGCGGGCACTGCTTGAAGTCTCCGGCCCGCGACGGCGAGAGCGCCGGGCGTCGGATCGGGCTCGCCGCAGCCGCGGCCGGCAGCTTCGCTGGGGCGCTCACGAGCCGGAGCGTAGGGCAGCCCACCGACGGCCCACCGCCAGCCCACCGCCGTCTCGTGGGCCGCAGGCGTACCGCCTAGGCTCGGCCGCCGTGACCACCGCCTCCGGCCGGTTCCGCCCAGGCGACCGGGTGCAGCTCACCGACCCGAAAGGTCGGCGTTACACCTTGGTGCTGGAGCCCGGCGGGCAGTACCACACCCATCGGGGCGGGCTGGCGCACGACGATCTCATCGGGGCGCCGGAAGGCTGTGTGGTGCGCTCGGCGACCGGCACGCCGTACCTCGCGCTGCGCCCGCTGCTGGCCGACTACGTGCTCTCCATGCCGCGCGGCGCACAGGTCGTCTACCCGAAGGACGCCGCGCAGATCCTCATGTACGGCGACGTGTTCCCCGGCGCCAGGGTGATCGAGGCCGGAGCCGGCTCCGGAGCGCTGACCTGCTCACTGCTGCGCGCCGTAGGGCCTGACGGGGTGGTCACCTCCTATGAGATCCGGCCGGACCACGCCGAGCACGCGGTCCGCAACGTCGAGCGCTTCTTCGGCACCAGGCCGTCGAACTGGACCCTGCGACTGGCCGACGTCGCCAGCCACGACGGCGCCGCGGCCGACCGCGCCGTGCTCGACATGCTCGCGCCGTGGGAAGCGCTGCCCACGGTGGCTGCCGCGCTCACACCCGGTGGCGTGCTCACGGTCTACGTCGCGACCACCACCCAGCTCTCCAGGACCGCCGAAGCGCTGCGGGACCAGCAGTGCTGGACCGAGCCCCTCGCCTGGGAGTGCCTGGTCCGGCCCTGGCACGTCGTCGGGCTCGCGGTGCGGCCGGAGCACCGCATGGTGGCCCACACCGCCTTCCTGCTGACCGCACGCCGGCTGGCGCAGGGGGTCACCCCGCCCCGGCCGCAACGACGCCCCAGCCGGGGTTGACCACCGGCTACCCGCAGAGCTTCCAGTCCCCGTTCTCCGTGACCAAGGCGACGTCCTGGGTGACGTCGTGCAGGAACTGGCTGGCCGGCGGCGGGACGTTGTGGAACATCACCGTGATGGTCGCGCTGGCATGCGAGGCGTCGGTCTGACGCACCGCACCCAGCTTCGCTGTGATCGAGATGTTGCGGTACTCCGGTGGAACATCCGGCCGGCTGGCGGGGTTGAAGAGCATCTGCGCAGCCTCGACAGAGCCCTGTTGGGCACTGCAGGTGACCCCGCGCAAGCGGTTGACGTCCTTGGTGTTGACCGCGTCGACGAAGGTCTGCGCGGCGGCCGTGGGCGTGTTCGTGCCGCCGGCAGGGAAGACGTGGAAGACCACGAAGACCAGGACGAGGACGACGGCGAGCGCCAGCACCCCGACGCCGCCGAGGACCAACGGCAACCTGCTCCGGCGCGGCGGGGCCGGAGCCGGCTGCGACGTCCCCGCCGCGGATGCCGGCTGACCGCGCTCACCGGGCGGAGATGGCGGGCCAGGGGGACCGGGCAGGGGAGGGACGGGCATCCGGGACTCCTCGGGTGCGGCCGGCGGGCGACGGGGCAGGTTAGCGGCTGGCGCAGCCGGGGCATGCGGCCCCCGGCCAGGTCTCCCGGGGCGCCGGTCCGGCGGTGGCCGCCCGAAGTGCCCGACCACCGGCCGTCCCGGGGGCGCCCCGGCACCCCCTGCTGTGAGCTGCGGCACACTCCAGGCCGTCCCGCAAGGGGGAAGCGTGAGAAGTGCGTCACCGATCCATCGTCCCGCCAGGGCGGGGTTTGGCAGGTACCGTGGCGGCTACCGGAGTACGGGAGGAGGCCGCCGTGAACCCTTACGACGACCCCAGGACTCGATCCGACGACGGCCGTGACAGGAGCGCAGCCGAGTTCACGGCGCAGATCCGCTTCCTCGAGGACGAGGTCGCCCTGCTACGCCGCAAGCTCAGTGAGTCCCCGCGGCACACCCGCATCCTCGAGCAGCGGCTGGCCGAGTCGAGCAGCCGTGTCACCCAGCTCACTGAGCGCAACGACAAGCTGGCTGAAACGCTGAAGGAGGCCCGGGCCCAGCTCATCGCGCTGCGCGAAGAGGTCGACCGCCTCGCCCAGCCCCCCAGCGGCTACGGCGTCTTCCTGACCGGCTATGACGATTCCACGGTCGACGTCTTCACCGCCGGCCGCCGGATGCGGGTCTCGGTCTCGCCCGCCGTGGAGGTCGAGCTCCTGCGCCGCGGCCAGACCGTGCGGCTGAACGAGGCCTTGACCGTCGTCGAGGTGGGGCTGTTCGAGCGCACCGGCGAGGTGTGCGCACTGCGGGAGATCCTCCTCGACGACGACGAGCCAGGCATGCGGGCGCTCGTGGTCAGCCATGCCGACGAGGAACGGGTGGTATGGCTGGCCGAGCCGCTGGTCGCCGACGGCGCCGCACCGCTCAAGCCTGGCGACTCCCTGCTCGTGGACACCAAGGCCGCCTACGCCTACGAGCGGGTGCCCAAGGCAGAGGTCGAGGATCTGGTCCTCGAGGAGGTGCCCGACGTCGCCTACACCGACATCGGAGGCCTCAGCCGCCAGATCGAGCAGATCCGCGACGCGGTGGAGCTTCCGTTCCTGCACGCGGAGCTGTTCCGGGAGTACCAACTGCGCCCGCCCAAGGGCGTGCTGCTCTACGGGCCGCCGGGATGCGGCAAGACGCTCATCGCCAAGGCGGTGGCGAACTCGCTGGCCAGGCAGGTGGCCACCGCCAGGGGCGACGACGACCGGGAGGCCAAGTCCTACTTCCTCAACATCAAAGGTCCTGAGCTGCTCAACAAGTTCGTCGGCGAGACCGAGCGGCACATCCGGGTGATCTTCCAGCGGGCCAGGGAGAAGGCGTCCGAGGGCACCCCGGTGATCGTGTTCTTCGACGAGATGGACTCGATCTTCCGTACCCGTGGTTCGGGCGTGTCCTCCGACGTGGAAACCACGATCGTCCCCCAGTTGCTTTCGGAGATCGACGGCGTTGAGGGCCTGGAGAACGTCATCGTCATCGGCGCGTCCAACCGCGAGGACATGATCGACCCCGCGATCCTGCGACCGGGCCGGCTCGACGTCAAGATCAAAATCGAGCGCCCGGACGCCGAGGCGGCCAGGGACATCTTCTCCAAGTACCTCATCCCCTCGCTGCCCATCCACGGCGACGACCTCACGGAGTTCGCCGGCAGCCCCGACGCGTGCATCGAGGGGATGATCCAGCGGGTCGTGGAGCGGATGTACGCCGAGACCGAGGAGAACCGCTTCCTCGAGGTCACCTACGCCAACGGCGACAAGGAGGTCCTGTACTTCAAGGACTTCAATTCCGGAGCCATGATCCAGAACATCGTCGACCGGGCCAAGAAGTCGGCGATCAAGTCGGTGTTGGAGACCCGGCAGCCGGGGTTGCGGGTGCAGCACCTGCTCGACGCGATCGTTGACGAGTTCGCCGAGAACGAGGATCTGCCCAACACCACCAACCCCGACGACTGGGCGCGCATCTCCGGCAAGAAGGGCGAGCGCATCGTCTACATCCGCACGCTGGTCACCGGGAAGAACGCCGAGTCCGGACGGGCGATCGACACCGCGTCCAACACCGGCCAGTACCTGTAGCGCCAGCCGCTCAGGCGCCCAACACGGCCTCGATCTCCAGGGCGACCTGCACCTTGTCGCCGATGACCACGCCACCGCCGTCCATCGGCATGTCGAGGTCGATGCCGAAGTCCTTGCGGTTGATCGTCGTGGTGGCCGAGAAGCCTGCCCGGCTACCACCGAAGACATCGGGTCCGACCCCGTTGACCTCCAGGGCGAGGGGCACCTCGCGGGTCACTCCGTGCAGGGTGAGCTCACCGTCCACGACGTAGCCGTCGCCCTCGGCGCGCACCCGGTTGGAGCGGTAGGTCATCGTCGGGTGGCTGGTGACCTCGAGGAAGTCGGCGGAGCGGAGGTGCTGGTCACGCTGGGCGTTGTTGGTGTCGATCGAACCGAGGTCGATCTCGGCGGTGACGCTCGAGCCCGTGAGGTCCTCACCGGTGACGATCTGGCCACTGAACGTGCCGAAGCGGCCTCGAACCTTGCTCACCATCATGTGACGGACGCTGAAGGAGACGTCGGAGTGCACCGGGTCGATCACCCAGGTGCCGGCTACGTAGCCCGGGATCTCGACGAGAGGAGTGGCCAATCGTGGCTCCTTTGTGTGAGAGTTCATCCGTTGAGTGTTACACTAGTCGTAACGCGTTGAGGCTTCAACTATTCCGGTCGAGATCCTGGCTGGGCACCATGGTAGACGTGACACCCACCCCTCCCTGGCTGGACGAGGACGAGCAGCGGACCTGGCGCGCCTTCCTCACCGCGACCCGGCTGCTCTGCGAACGCCTGGACCGTGAGCTGCAGATCGACGCCGGTATGCCCCACACCTATTACGAGCTGCTCGTCCGGCTGTCCGAGGCCCCGGATCACAGCCTGCGGATGAGCGAGCTCGCAGACTGCTCGCAGTCCTCCCGCAGCCGCCTGTCGCATGCCGTTGCGCGGCTCGAGGACGCCGGGTGGGTGCGGCGGCGCGGGTGTCCCACCGATCGCCGCGGCGCGTTCGCCGAGCTCACCGACGCCGGCTTCGCGGCGCTCGCCGCCGCCGCTCCTGGCCACGTCGAGTGCGTGCGTACGAGCTTGTTCGACGCGCTGACCCCCGAGCAGGTGCGGCAGCTCGGTGAGATCAGTCACGCCCTCGTCGCGCACCTGGTGTCCCGGGAGCGAAGTCCGTTGCCGGATGCGGGTCACTAGCTAGGGCCAGCCTCCGGGCCGGCGGCGGGTGTGGCGCCGGGAGCGGCGCACCTGTCGGCGGAGTTGAGGTGCCAGTAAGGAGCGTGTCACCAGGGGCGAAGTAGCACTTTGGTGATCACGCGGTAGCGTCCGCGGCTTCCTGAGTCGGGGTGTGACCGCTGCCCGGAGCGTGCACATGGCGCGTCGCTTTGAGCTCGACGAGCTCATCGACTATTTCACGCTGTTGCCTGACGAGCTGGCGCTGCTGCGCAACAAGTCGGGAGCGACTCGGCTGGGCTTCGCGGTGATGTTGAAGCACTTCACCGTCCACGGCCGGTTCCCGGCGGCCCGGGCGGAGCTGGCCGAGGAGGTGGTGGAGTTTGTCGCCCAGCAGGTCGGTGTTCCCGCCGCTGAGATAGCCTTTTACGACTGGGCGGGTCGGTAGATCAAGGCGCACCGGGCCGAGGTCCGCCAGGCGCTGGGGTTCCGGGAGTGCGGCGTCGCGGACGCCGACAAGCTCACTGATTGGCTCGTTGAGCAGGTCACCGAGGCGGAGCGGAGGCCGGAGCAGGTCCGTGAGGCGCTGCTGGGTCGGTGTCGGGAGGAACGTGTCGAGCCGCCCGGCCGGACTCGGGTGGATCGGATCGTGGCTTCGGCGCTGCGCCGCGGCGAGGACAGGTTGTTCTCCCGGGTGGCCGGCCGGCTGCCGGTAGAGGTCGCCGCTCGGATCCGCGCGCTGGTCGCGGTCGACGACGAGGACCGGGTAGCCGGCGCGGATGGCTCAGGGGCTGATCGGTCGCTGTTGGCGTTGATCAAGGCTGATCCGGGCAATGTGAGCTTGGAGAGCATGCTCACCGAGATCGACAAGCTGCTCGGGGTCCGGGAGATCGGGCTGCCGGAGGGGCTGTTCTCGGATGTGGCGCCGAGGGTGCTGGTCGGGTGGCGCGCGCAGGCCGCGGTGGAGTCCCCGTCGCATCTGCGGGCGCACCCGAACCCGGCGAAGACGCTGACGTTGTTGGCGGCGTTGTTGCAGATCCGGGAGCGGGAGATCACCGACACTCTGGTGGAGCTGCTGATCGCCACGGTGCACCGGATCCACGCACGCGCTGAACGCGGGGTCACCGACGAGCTGATCAATGCGTTCCGGCGGGTGACGGGTAAGGAGAACATCCTGTTCTCGATCGCCGAGGCCGCATTGGCCGCGCCGGATGGCCCGGTCCGGTCGGTGGTGTATCCAGCGGTGGCCGGGGGTGAGCAGACGCTGCGCGAGGTGGTGTGGGAGTACAAGACCAAGGGCCCGGTGTATCAGCGGACGGTGAAGACGACGCTGCGCGCGTCCTACACCAACCACTACAGGCGTGGGCTGATCCGGTTGCTTGGGGTGTTGGAGTTCCGCTCCAACAACGCTGCCTACCAGCCGGTTGTCGAGGCACTGCGGCTGATCGGGCGGTATGCCGCGGCGGGGAACTTGTCCTACTACCCGCTCGAGGAGGCGGTGCCGACTCATCCCGGGCTGGGCGGGGACTGGGAGCCGCTGGTCTATCGAACTGACACCCGCTGCCGTCGCCGGGTGGTGCGGGTGACCTACGAGGTCGCCACCTTCCAGGCGCTACGTGAGCAGCTGCGGTGTAAGGAGATTTGGGTGCCCGGTGCGGACCGCTGGCGCAACCCGGAGGAGGACCTGCCCTCCAACTTCGCCGAGCACCGGGCCGAGCACTACCGCGAGCTGCGCAAACCCCTCGATCCGGCTGCGTTCATCGACGAGGTGCGCGGCGAAATGCGCGCCGAGCTTGACGCCCTTCACGCCGCGTTGCCAGGTCTGGGCTGGCTGCAGGTGGCTGATCGGCCGGTCGGGGCGATCCGCCTGAGTCCGCTGGACGCGGCGCCGGAGCCGAGCATCTTGCGCCGGCTCAAGGCCGAGGTGCTGCGCCGGTGGGGGGCGGTGCCGCTGGTGGACATGCTCAAGGAAGCGGTCCTGCGCACCGGCTGCCTGGCTGCGGCCACCTCGGTCGCCGGTCGCGGCGCGATCAACCCCGAGATCCTGGCCGAGCGGCTGGTGTTAGCGATTTACGGCTATGGCACCAACACCGGGTTGCGCGCGGTCGCCGCGGGCCGCCACGCCCACACCGAGGACGACCTGCGCTACGTGCGACGCCGCTACCTGAGCCTGCCCGCCGCCCACCGGATCGCCGTGCAGGTCGCCAACGCCACCTTCGCCGCCCGCAGCGAGGCGGTGTGGGGTGTCGGGTCGACCGCGGTGGCCAGCGACTCCACGCATGTCGCCGCGTTCGACCAGAACATCCTCACCCAGTGGCACTCCCGCTATGGCGGCCGCGGCGTGTTGATCTATTGGCACGTCGAGCGGGGCTCGGTGGCGGTCCATTCACAACTGATCTCCTGTACCGCTTCCGAGGTCGCCGCGATGGTCGAAGGCGCGATCCGGCACGGCACGACGATGGACGTCGAGGGCAACTACGTCGACTCCCACGGTCAGTCCGAAATCGGCTTCGGCATCACCCGGCTGCTCGGGTTCGACCTGCTGCCCCGAATCAAGCAGATCAACAAGGCCCGGTTGTATCGGCCGTCGGCCGGCGAACCCGACGCCTATCCCGGCTTGACAGCGGCGCTGACCCGCCCGATCCGCTGGGACCTGATCAGCCACCAGTACGACCAGATGATTAAATACGCGACCGCGATCCGGGTCGGCACCGCCGCCACCGAGGCAATCCTGCGCCGGTTCACCCGCACCGCCGCCCACCCCACCTATCAGGCGATGCTCGAGCTCGGCCGGGCGCAGAAGACCATCTTCTTGGCCCGTTACCTTCGCAATCGGGACCTCCAGAGGGAGATCCAGCAGGGGCTCAACGTGGTCGAGTCCTGGAACCGCGCCAACGCGATCATCTTCTACGGCAAGGGCGGGGACATCGCCACCAACCGGCGCGATGAGCAAGAGATGGCCGTGGCCTGCCTGCGGATCCTGCAGGCCGCACTGGTGTATGTGTTCTCTGAACCAGATCTTGGCCGAGGTTGCCGAAACCGTACCGTCGTTCGAGGGGTTCATTGGACGGCGTTCATCGGGCGGCCGAGGAAGGCGACGAGCCGATCGATGGCGGAGGCGTCATCGGCGACGGGCTGGGCTGGCCCGAAGCGGCCTTCGCGTGGCTGCGTCGAGAGCTGTTGGCGGGCGAAGGTCAGGGCCTGCTCGGCTAACTCCTCGGACAGGTTGGCGGCTTGACTGGTGGCCTGAGCGAGATCCCAGCCGTGGGCCAGGAGATCGTAAATGCGGATCTGTAGGCGCTCCGCGCCGGTGGCCCACCCGAGCGGGCCGTGGTAGGTCCGCTCCAGGACGCCGGGCTGCTCGAACGCGTCCTGCACTGCCCGCGATGATTCGTGGTAGGCGCCGAGAGCGTCGTCTCCGAGGCTGACGACGCCGCGCTCGGGTGGGGCCTGGTCGCTCAGGAGCGCGGCGAATACGAGGTTCATGCCGACCAGATGGTTGACCACATCGTGCACGGACCAGTCGGTGCAGGGGGTCGGCGCCGTCCACTGGTCGTGTCGGATCCCGGCGATGAGACGGCCGACACCCCCCAGCGCACTGCCGAGCTGCTCGACAGACGGTGGCGGGGTCCTCACCGGGTCGAGCCTACGACCCGGTTCGGTGCAGTCGTGACGGATCGTCCAGCGATCTCGGGGAAGCTGGGGAGCCCGAGGTCGACGGTGCTGGTGCGGCGGGAGCGTTCGTCGAGTTGGGCGAGTTTCTCCTGGGCGCCGGCGAGGCTGACCTGGAGGCCTTCGACCTCGCCGAGCCAGCCCTCGTGTTCGGCCTCGGTGATCCGGGCGGTGAGGTTGTCGCGGATCTCGATGATTCGGGGTCGTTGGGTGGGGTCGGGGCGCAGCAGGCTGCAGCGGAGGCAGCTGTGCTCGTGGATGCATCCGGTGCCGTAGGCGCGGCCGCAGTCGCCGAGAGTGACCCGGCGTCGTTGGAAGTGGCCGAGGAACTCGTCCCATTCCTCGTCGGTGGGGGTGCGGTATTCCTCGCTGGGGCGGGTGGCGCGGCGGCGGGCGATGAAGCTGCGGTGGCCGTTGATGACCTCCTCGGGGTAGATGGCCTTGTAGCCCATGGTGGTGTTGATGTCGCGGTGGCCGACCACGAGCTGGGCGATGTGCGGTGGCATCCCGTTGAGGATGGCGTCGGTGATGAACAGCCGCCGGAAGTCGTGCGGGGAGAACTGCATCGCAGCGCCGTTGGGGTCGGTGAGACCGGTGCGTGCGAGAGCGTCATCGAGCAACTGGCGGATGCCGCCGGCCGGGATCGGCCGGTTCTCCACCCCGACCTGTCGCTGGAACAGCAGCGGCATGGGCGGGTTCCACACTCGTTCGTGGATGTCGTAGGCCGTCGCGAGGGGAACCGCGCCGGCGGTGTCACGGATCCGGCAGATGATCGCGCTGAGCACGTCGGCGAGCTCGGGGTCGATGACCAGCAGCCGTTCGGCGTCGGTCTTCGACGGGGTGATGTGCAGCAGTGGGATGAGCTCGCCGCTGTCGGGCAGCCGGTATTGCACGAGGCTGTGGTGGGACAGCTCGGTGAGCTCCTCGACGCGGATGCCTGTGCGGCGCAGCACCTCCACGACGGCCCAGGCCCAGAACGCGCGGTGCTCGGCGAGGGTCAGGTCGTGGCGCTGGCCCGTCTCCAGGTCCTCAATCCAGAGCTTCGCGGCGGGGTTCTTGGTCGCTACCCGCCGCGACCGGCGGCCGGCGACGGTGAACTCGGCCCCCGGTGTGGTGGCGTGGGCGGCGGTGAGGCGTGCGGCGGCGTGGCGGCGTTCGTCGTCGACGGTGCGGGCCAGGGTGGGCAGGACCGGCAGGCGTTCGCGGGTGCGCTGGTCCATGCGCGACTTGCGCTCCGAGCGGTCCTTCTTGTGGTTCGCCTCCTCCTCGCGGATGGGGCACGGGGCGGCCCAGACGCCCCAGCGGGCGGGGTCGTCCATGGCCCACTGGGCGAGGTCGAGGTAGAAGGCCCGCACCAGGGCCAGGTAGTTCACGCCCCGGGGTGGCCCGCGGCACCGTGGTCTGGACCGTCTCGCCGCTCGCGGTCGTAGTGCGGACGGTCTTCATCGCGATCCGCTGCTTCCAGCCGGCCGCGACCTCGGGACGTAGCCGCAGCGAGTTGATCCCCGGGTGGTGATCCTCGAGGTCTTTCCAGAACAGCTTGCCCAGGCTGAACGCCAGGGTGCGCAGCGAGGAGTAGTCGACCGCGAGCTGGCGTTCGCACAGGTAGTCGACCAGCAGGTCACGCACCGGGCGACAGGCCAGCTGGTAGCGGTCGATCATCGCCTCGACGCTCTGCTGGCCCTGTGCCCGGCCGCTGACCGCGCGGACCGTCGGCGGGGCCGCCTTGGGGAACACGCCCATCGCGTGCAGCAGCTGGTAGAAGTAGGCGCTGGTGTCCACCGGGCCGCCGATGCCCAGCAGTACCTCGACCAGCTCCAGGCAGTCCCCGACGGTGATGTCGCGAACCCGGCCGCCCTTGGCGGACATGATCGTGGCGATGCGGCGCAGCGCGCCGTCTTTGGTGTGCTTGTTTGCTGGATCCCGGCGGCAGACGGCCACCAGCTCGGCGAACCCGTCGGGGTCGCGGCTGCGGGCCATTTCCGCGGTGAGGATCTGCACCGTGCCTGGGGTGAGCAGCCAGGACAGGCTGGGCCGGATCACCTCCGCGCTGATCAGCACCAGGACAGCGCTGCCCAGGGCGTCGAAGTCGTTCTTCGGGCTCTGGTAGGCCCGTCCGGTGGCCTGCAGCCACTCGATCGCCCGGTAACGCCACTCCCGGTTGCCGGCGGCGTCGGCGCCGCTGATCAGCCACCGGTCCTGCCAAGTCTGCCCGGGCTGCTGCTCCAGCCACGCCAGCAGCTTGTTCAGCCCCACCTTGCGGCGGGCCTGGGTGCCGGCGGCCTCGAGCACGAACGGCGGGCGCAGCAGCCGCGCGGACACCCTCTCCAACGACTGCGCCGTCGCCGGCCACCGTGACACCGGCCCACGGGGTGGGAACTGCTTGAGCAGGGCGAGGCCGGCCGGGCCGAGCTCTCGCCGGGCGCGTTCTGCCCTCAACGCCGAGGCGCTACTCATGCGGTCCCCTCCCCGAACAATACGTTGAGCGTCTCCGCCCGGTACGACGGCGCCGCCGATCCGGCCGCGGGCGCGGCCTGCGCGGTGTCGCGGTCGGCGCGGCGTTGGTGGTGGGCCAGCACGTTGGCGATCACGTCTTCAGGCAGCGGGTTCAAGTAGATCTGTGTGGTGCTCAGGTGGGCGTGCCCGAGCACCCACTGCACATCGGTCAGCGGCATGTCCGGGTCGCGGGCCATCCGGTAGGCGGCGGTGTGGCGCAGATCGTGCAGGGTCCAGTTCGACCCCAGGGCGGCGTTGGCGCGGCAGAACATGCGGTAGGCGGCGTGGTAGGTCAGCGGCCGGAACGGGCGCCGCAGGGTCCACCACAGCGGATCGCCGCCGCCAGCGGGGACCAGGCCCTGCGTCTGCGCCTGATAGAGCCGCAGCCAGACGAACGCGTCCGTCGATGCGGGCACCGGTTGGATCGCCCGGCTGCCCTTGCGCACCACGGTGACCAGCTGCTGGCCCGGGTCGGCGTCGCGGCGTCGGGCGCCGAGCAGCTCGGAGGCCCGCGCACCAGAGGACACCCAGAACGCCACCAGCGCCCGGTCGCGGTGCGAGCCGAGCGCGGCGAAGAGCTCGTTGAACTTCTCGTCCGGGATGGCGTACGGCACCCGCTGCACCGGGCGGGGCCGGTATAACCCGGCCCGCTCGTTGCGGTAGGGCTCCACCGGGTTGTGGTGGGCGTGAGCCCGCCGTCCGGGGCGGACCAACGGGAACGGGTTGACCATCGGCCCGGAGCCGGCCTCGGCGTGGAACTCATAGAAGCTGCGCAGCACGCTCTCGCTGTGCCCTCGGGTGGCTGGCGCGTACTTCGGTCCCGGCGAAGGCTTCCCCGTCACCGGGTTCGGCGTCGCGCCGTCGCAGCCGGGCTGCCGCGGCTTGTCGGCGATCTGGGTCCAGCGGCTGAACTCACGCGCTTCGCTGCGTGTGGCCTGCTCCCAGGACACCTCGAACGCCCACAGGAACCGGAACCAGCGCAGCAGATCCATCCCGTAGGAGCGCTGCGTCGCCACCGACCGCCCGGCAGCTTGCAGGTCTTGGAAGTACGCGGCGACCGGCTCGACCACGCGACCGGCCGGGTCGAGCACCCGGCACGGCTCCCACACATCGCCGGTCTCGACCACCGACCCGACCCGCGGCACCACCAACGACGCGAGATCCCCGCCGACCCCGTCCCTGTCGATCACGGGCCGGGACCATAGCCATCGCCAGTCCCGCCCCGCCGCAGGCCTGCGAAGACTCTCCCGGTAGTTCAGTCAACAGGTAAACACTCTGATGGTTCAGGACGTCCTGGCCGACCCCAGCTGGGCCCAGGCGCTCTGCGCCGAGGACCGCCGCGGCCTGACTCCGCTGTTCTGGGCCCATCTGCTGCCCTACGGCGAAGTACGCCTCGACATGGCCGCCCGGCTGGTCCTGGGCGCGAGCTGATGAACACGTCCCGCAGCGCCGAGGATCGCACGCACCCTACGCGTGCGGCTCACTGATACGACCCGGGCCGGCCCCGGACCTACCCCTCGAGGCGGTGGCGCCGGGGTCACAGGCCCGGTGGCCAGGCGTAGCTGCTTGGGACGGGGAGGCGTTGAGTGGGCGGCCCATAGACGAGAGCGATCTCGTCGTGCGGGTGGAACGTGATCGCGGCCGTGTTACCGTCAACCTGCTTACCGTTAACGTAGGCGTGCAGCTTGTCGCCGTCGCTGACCGTCAGGCCGCCGAGGTGGTTTTCGGACAGCGCCACCTGCCACTCGGTGAAGAACTGGGCCAGGCTGAACGTGGCCTGCACCGGGGACTCGATGTGGATCACCCCCGTGGCGTCGTGGGTGTGCAGCGGACTGATCATGGCCGCCTGTTCGTCGATGCCGATCAGCTGGGGCACCGTGACCGGTCGCCCGCTCACGATGATGTCCAGGTGGGCGTGGATGTGTTCCACGGTGCCTTCCGATCCCAGCATTGGCAGCCCGGCCTGATGCACCGAGGCGGTGACGTTTGTCGGTGCCGGCCACGGCGGTGGGGTGTCCCGCCCGGTCGCGGTGGTGATCGGGTTCGCCGGGATGACGCTCGGGCCGGCCGGCCGGCTTGTGCTCCGGCGGGTGAGGACCACGGCCAGCACCACGATGAGCACCACGAGCAGCGCGATGCCACCGCCGGTCCACCACCGTCCGCTGCGCTGCTGGGCCTGGCGGGCCGCGGTCACCGACCGGGTGCCGGAGCCGGGGTCGCGGCCACGTCCAGCCTTCTTGCTGGGAGGACTCATCAGGGCTACCTCTTCCTTGGACGGTCCCCCCGGCCGCCTTGGTCGTTCGCTGTCGCTGGCTTGGGGAGGCCGGCCAGCTGGGCGCGGCTCACTGGGCTGTCAGCGAGCAGGACCTCCTCAGGGGGCCGATCACCCCATTATCTACTATCGGCTTACGTAGGTCAGGTTGGACCCCGGAGGGTGGAGGACGGCGATGGCTCGGGCCCCTTTCCCGGTCCGGTTCCGGCTGGCCGCGGCGGTCGCCGCCGCTCTGGCGCTGGTCGCTGGGTGCGCCACAGGTAGGGACGCGGTGTCCCAGGGCGGGGGCGAGTTCACCTTCGTCGCACCGGGTGGTCAGACGAGGATCTTCTACGATCCGCCGGGGCGGCGCGGGCGAGCTCCGGACTTGTCCGGGGAGAGCCTGCTCGGCCCCAGCCGCCAGATCCGGTTGTCCGATTTCGCCGGCAAGGTGGTCGTGGTCAACGTCTGGGGGTCGTGGTGCGGCCCGTGCCGCACCGAAACCCCGCAGTTGGAGCGGGTGTTCGAGCAGACCCGCGACTCCGGTGTCCAGTTCCTCGGCATCGACGTCCGCGACGAGGTGCGTAACGCGGCCGAGGACTTCGTGCGCGATCGCAAGGTGAGCTACCCGTCGATCTATGACCCGCCCGGGCGGTCTCTGCTCGCGCTGGAGGGCTACCCGCGCAACGTGGTGCCCTCCACGCTGGTGTTGGACCGCCAGCACCGGGTGGCCGCGGTGTTCCTGACCGCGCTGGCCGAGACCGATCTGCTGCCGGTGGTGCAGCGGCTGACCGCAGAGCCGACGCCGACGCCGGCGGCCGGGCCATGAGCCTCACGGATCTGGCGATCTCCGGTCCGATCCTGGTGGCGGTCGGGGTGCCGCTGGCCGCGGGGGCGGTGTCCTTCGCTTCGCCGTGCTGTATCCCGTTGGTTCCCGGCTACCTGGCCTACCTCGCCGGTTGGTGGGAGCAGATGTCTCCGCAGACACCCCAGGCGTAGCTCGCGGTGCCCGCCGGGGCCGCTGGCGGATGGCGGCCGCGACGGGGGCTGTTCGTGCTCGGGTTCACGGTGGTGTTCGCGGTCGCTGGTGGGGGTGCTCGGTGTGGCGGAGGTGATCGCGGCCAACACCGAGGTGCTGCAACGCATCGGCGGCGTGGTCACCATCGGGATGGGTCTGGTGTTCCTGGGCCTGATCCCGGTGCTGCAGCATGAGGTGTGGTTGCACCCGGTGCCACGCGCGGGCTGGCGGGCGCGGCGTTGCTGGGCGCGGTGTACGGGCTGGGCTGGACGCCCTGCCTCGGGCCGACCCTGACTACTGCCTCGGCTTGGGCCTGCCGTTCATCCTGCTCGCCGCCGGCGCCCGGTGGGCCCTCGGCGCGCGGGCTGGCTGCGCCGGCACACCCGCGGCGTGCAGCTCACCGGCGGTGTCCTGCTCGTGGGCGGGGGCATCCTGCTGGTCACCGGCCTGTGGTGAGCTCGTGGCATGGCTGCGGCTGCCCATCACCGGCTACTCGAGCCCGATCTGAGGATCGTGAGCACGTCGTGGACGGGTCCGACTTGGCCAGAGCCGCGTCGGGCACACGCTCGGCCGGCCGCAGTCGGGTGCGCTCGGACATCGGCGGGTCCGGCGAGCAGTCAGCCAGCACCGTGACCTTCGGCTCCCGTATCCGCGGCTGTCGGTCACAGGCCGCACCACACCTGCTGTTGGTCACAGAGCCCCAGTCCGGCGGCGGGCAGCACGGTGGCCAGGATCGGGCCGATGAGCAGTACGAGCAGCACCGCCGCCAGCGCCGCGCCGGTCAGTGCGGCGCACACGGGTCGGGACGGCAGCGCGAGGCGCTGTGCGCGGGCGAGCGCGGTGGGATCCGCGGCGCCCAGCGCGTGGGCCGGCGCCGGTTGCGGCCCGGCCAGCGCGAGCAGTGCTCCGACGACGGGACCCGGGCCATGGTGGTGGGCGGCCTTGTCATCAGCGCACATCTCCAGCAGCCGAGCGATCTCCAGGGACCCGTCGCTGAACAGGCGTACCCGGGGGAACGCCCGGTAGAGCCCTCGGACGAGGCCGAGCATCAGGTGGTGGCGTCCGGTGAGGTGCGCGTGTTCGTGTGCCAGCACGGCGGCCAGTTGGGGAGCCGTCAGGGCGCGTAGCGCTGCGCTGGTGACCACAACCAGCTCCGGCCGCCCGGGCAGGCAGTACACGGCTCGTTCTTCGACGTCCAGCACGAGGGCGTCCAGTCCCAGCTCACGGCGCCCCACCAGGCGCGCCGCCTGCGCGTGCCGACGCCGGTGCACCCGCCCTGTCCGCAGCGAGCGCGTCAGCTGCCAGGTCAGGTAGCCGAGCATCGTCACCGCACCGATGAGCAGAACTGCTTGCACAAGGGGCCCGTAGCGCCCGGCGAGAGCGGTTTGCAGCAGGGACACGCAGGCCTGGATCAGCCGCCCCGACCCGCCCGATTCGATGACGGCGACGACCAGCAACAGTGCGGCGGCGATCCAGGAGCTGGCAACGCTGCCGATCGCGGCCGCCCACGCGGCCGCGCCCAGCCGCGGTGCGCGCCCCGCCGCGGTCAGCCGGATCAGCACCCGGGGCGCGAGGAGCACCACGGCGAGGGTGTAGCCCAGCAGGCAGGCCGCGACGGTCATCGGGGGCGCCGCCGCGCCAGCTTACCCAGCGCGGAGCGCAGGGTCTGGGACTCCTCCTCGGTCATCTGCTCGACGAAGTGCGCGAACGCGGCCGCCCGGTCCGCGCTGTCATCCAGCGCTTCGCGCATCAGCCGCGCGCTGTACTCCTCCCGGCTCGCCGTGGGCAGATACCGCCAGGCCCGCCCGTCGCGCTCGCGCAACAGCCAACCCTTGCGGTGCAGGTTGTCCATCACGGTCATCACCGTGGTGTAAGCGATCTTCCGGTCCCGCTGCAGGTCATCGACCACGTCGCGGACGGTCACCGCAGCGCCCCAGGACCACAGCCAGTCCATGATCACCGCTTCCAGCTCACCGAACCCGCGCACTCGACCTCCCCGTCACCCGCCCACCGCAGGCTGGCACTCGCCGCCCGGCAAGCTCCTAACGAGACTAGTGGCTCGTCCCGCGGCTCCCCCTCTGCCACCGGGGGTGGCGCCGGCCAAGACCGCGAGGTAGCCGGCCAGCGCCCCCAGGAACACCGCGTACCAGGTCAGGTTGCGGCCGGGCACGAAGTGGGTGGACAGGTGGCCGAGGAAGACGTCCATCCAGCGCCGGTGCGGGATCCCGGCGGCGAACAGGAAGTCGGGGAACATCGCGACCAGGTGGCCCAGCACGACCCACAGGCCCGGCAGTCGGACCGCTCGCCGGCACCGCCAGGCGAGGGCGGCCATGATGAGCAGCGCCGCGCCGCCGCCGACGAAGAAGTGGGTGAACCGCCCGGCCGGGGCGGGGCAGACCCACGGGGCTCGAACCGCAGCAGTGCGCCACCACCACGTGCGCCACCACCACGTGCGGCGCCACCGTGCGCGGTCCAACCGCGTCAGGGAAGCCCAGCCGCTGGTAGGCGATCTCGGTGTCGTCCAGCGGGCGTCGACCCCTCACCCGATCAACCACGCTACTACGTAGTAGCCTAGTAGATGGACGGGAGTTGTGTTGAGACAGTCAGGAGTCGGCCGGAGTCGCAGGCTGGCAGTACTGCGTGTTCTCGCCGCGCGGTGCTAATCGCGGAAGCGGCGCCGGTCAGCGCCGCGAGCGGGAGGTTGGGGGATGTGTGACGCATTGATCGGCGGCGCGGCAGGGGCGGACACCAGCCTGCTGACGGTCGCGATCGTGGCGGTGCTGTCGATGCTGGCCCTGGCCGGCGCGGCGCTGCTCGTACTCAGGAGCCGAGGTACCCGACGCGCCGCGACCTCCTCGCCGGAGCCGGGCGCGGAACACCCCGCGGTGGGCCTGCTCAAGGAGCGACTGGCCCGCGGCGAGATCGACTCCGAGGAGTTCGAGCACCGCATGCTGACCTTGCTCATCCACTGACGATGCGCATGGCGCCGCGGCGCTCGGCGCGGGCAGCGGGCATCCTCACCACCATCTGGCTGACGCTGCTGGCGCTGCTGCCAGCTCCCCGGGCCGCGGCGCACGCCACCCTGCTCGCCACCACACCACCGGCGGGCTACGCCGTCGCGACCGCCCCGAGGCAGCTCATCCTCGACTTCGACGAGCCGGTGAGCATCGTGCCCGGCGCGCTGACCCTCACCGGGCCGGCCGGGAAGCCGGCCGCCCTCGCCCCGCCCACCCTCTCGGTCAGCGAGCGGCGGCTCTCCGCCGAGGTTCGCGAAACCCTGCCCGAGGGTGCCTACCAGGTCCACTGGCAGGTGCACGCCGAGGACGGCGACCTGGTCGATGGCAGCTTCTCCTTCAGCGTGGGCACCACCGCGCCACCCGCGGCCGCCGCAACCTCGAACTCCGGGCAGCTCGACGTCCTCACCGCGCTGCTGCGGTGGCTGCTGTTCGCGGGCCTGGCACTCAGCCTCGGCGGCGCCGGCGGGGCGCTGCTGGCCGCGCGGATCCGACGGGAGGCGGGCCAACAGGACCTCGAGCTCACCCCCGTTCCAGCCCCGCTGATCACCGGAGCAGCGCTCGGGCTCGTCGCAACCGTTGGGCTCGCCGCCCACGCCCACACGCTGGTGCTCACGGCGCTGACCGGCACCGCCGCCGGGCGGGTGCTGGGCATCGAGCTGGTCGCCTTCGCTGTGGCGCTCGCGCTGGGCGCGCTGGCCCGCGCCCACCCCACCATCACGTTGGCGACCGGGGCAGGTTTACCCCTGCTCGCCGTCATCGCCGCCGAGGCGATGCGGGCGCACCCGCACGAAGTCCAACCCGTCACCGGGGCCATCCTCACCGCCACCCACCTGCTCGCGGCGGCGTTGTGGGTCGGCGGCCTGGCCCAGGTGCTCCGCACCGCCCTGCGCTGGCGCGGCGCGGGCTGGAGCTGTCTGCTGGTCTACGACTACGCCCGCATCGCGCTGGTGCTGCTCGTCGTCGTCGTCGCGACCGGCACCGTGCAAGCCCTGCTGCTGGTTCCTGCGCCCGCCGACCTCGTCACCACCGGGTACGGCCGCGTGCTGCTCACCAAGATCGCCCTGGTGCTGCTCGTGATCGTCTGCGCGGCACTGTCCCGGCGGCGGCTGCGGCTCTCCCGCATCACCCAATCCCGGCCGGTCGGCCGCGCAGTCCGCGCCGAGACCGCGGCGCTGGCCGCCGTCCTGCCCCTCACCGCGGTCCTGGTCTCGCTCGCGCCGCCGACCCCAGCCGGCACCGCCCTCGCCGCACCCCCACCGCTGCCCAGCGGCCCGGTGGTCCCGGTCGGCACCCTCGCCGGGCAGATCACCGTCACCGCCGCCGCCAGCACCGGGCAGCTCGTCGTGCGGCTCACCACCCCTGGCGAGGAGGACTCCAACCCCCCAGCCACACCGGACTACCGCCTGGCCGGAACCCTCCGCTCCGGACAACCCCTCAACTTCCGGGGTTGCGGTGGCGGCTGCTTCACCGCGCCGCTCACCTGGACCGACGGGGACAACACCGTGGCGCTGAGCGTCTCCGCCCCGCCGTGGCCAGCAGGCGCCGCCACCCTCGACATCCCCTGGCCACCCCGCCCGGACACCACCCGGCTTCCCCAAGTGATCACCGCCATGCGGGCCGTGCCCACCTTCACCCTCCGAGAGGCCGTCACCAGCGACTACCACGGTGACCCCGGCGGCGAGGAGGCACTACCGATCACCGGCCCCCGGTTCATCGTCAACGAGCCCTATGCCGCCGGCATCGCTAACGCCGTCGCCTTGGGCAGCGCGGAGCAGGGTGATCAGCTGGCCTTCGCGTTCCCCGCCCAGGGCTACGTCATCCGGCTCTGGCTCGCCCCCGACAACCGCATCGTCCGCGAGGTCCTCGTTACTCCCAACCACCTCATCACCCGCACCTTCGACTACGGCCGCGCGCAGCCGTGAACCAAGGCCACGACCGGTGGTCGAGATCGTCCTCCTCAAACACCGCAGCACAGGGTGCGGCCGGGCCCCGAACGCCCGCACCCGCCGTCGTCCCGCCCTGCGGCTCCGCCCGCTACCCACGCGCCAGCCTCGCACGGCCGAGGAGGAGGCGTGCAGCCCCGCCCGCCCGGCCGCGGCGAGGACACCCGCAGCGATCAGTCGCCGATGAGTGGGATGAGCTGCGGCGGGCCCGGTTGGGCGGGGTCGCATCAAGATGGTCTGCACCGCAACCCGAAGGCCTAGCTGATCGCCGGGAGGCACAGCGAGGACTGGGTGATGGTCAGTATCGCGGTGGTGACCGGGACCAGCACGACAGCGCCGAGAGCCACACCCTGGGCGAGCCGGGTCCGGGACCGGTCAGACGGGAAGAGCAGCCGTTCCACCCGGTCAGCGACCCCGAGCCCGACCGCCGCGCCGAGCGCGCTTGCCGGGATGGGGTTTGCGGCGGTGAGAGCGAGTAGGGCCTTGACGACGGTATGGCCGCCGTGTCGCCGCGCCGCCGCATCATCGGCGCACATCTCGACCAGCCGCGCGAGCTCCCTCGCGCCAGCGGTGAACAGCCGCACCCCGGGCAGGACCCTGGCCAGGGCGCTGGTGAGCGCCAGCAGCTGGTGGTGGCGTCCGGTCAGGTGGGCTCGCTCGTGAGCGAGGACCGCGGCGAGCTGGGCGTCATCCAGCGCGGCCAGCGCCCCGCGGGTGATCACGATCGTGGGGCGGCGGCCTGCCAGGCAATACACGCTGCGCTGCGGGGCGTCCACCACGAGGGCGCCGCCGGGGCCGCGAGGCGCACCTCGCGCGGCCAGCAACACCGCCTCGGCGTGGCGTCGGGTATGCCGGGTGGTGCGGTGCAGCGCCGCCAGCAGCCGTCCGGTCAGCATGGCCAGGGCCACCACGGCCAGTGCGGTCATCACCGCCAGGCCGAGCTGCAGGAAACCCCCGTGACTCCCGCCGGTCCACGCCCGCAGCACCGCGAAACAACCGGCGAGCAGGCTGTCGACATGGCCCCAGGCGCGGTAGAGCCCGACGCCGAGCAGGGCGGCCGCGGCCAGCCAGGACGCCACCACGCTGACCATCGCCGCGGTCCACACGGCGACCCCCAGGCGCGGCGCCACACCGGGGCGGGTGATCCGGGCGAGCAGCGGCGGCCCGACCACCGCGACAAGCACGCTGTATGCCAGCAGGCAGCCGGCCGGGCTCATCGGCGCCGCCGGGGAGAGCGGCGCCCGAGGACCTCCTGGAGCCGGCCCAGTTCGTCCTCGGTCATCTCGCCCACGAAGTGGGCCAGCACAGCCTCGGAGTCATCGCCGACGCTCAACGCCTGGTGCATCAGGGCCGCGGTGTGCTCGGCGTGGCTGCGCACCGTCCGGTAGCGGTGGGCCTTGCCTTCCCGCTCCCGGGTGAGATGACCCTTGCGATGCAGGTTGTCCATCGTGCTCAGCACCGTGGTGTAGGCGATCTCACGGTCGGCCCGCAACTGCTCGACGACCTCGCGGACGGTGCCCGAGCCACCCAGGGACCACAGCCGGTCCATCACCACCGCCTCCAGCTCGCCGAACCCGCGCATACCCTCTCCACGACCTCACTCTTTGCCGGCCGGGCCGGCTGTCGCCAGCCACCGCCCGGTTCAGACTAAGGCTACTATCTCGGTACGGAGGCCGTAGGAACTGGTTACGGCGCCAGGCCGGTCGGGTACCCGGGAGCAGAGACCATGGGAGGTCATAGCGGTGATGGGCGGAATGATGGCGGGCATGGGGCTCTGGGCGCTCCTGGTGATCATCACGGTGCTCGCCGTCCTCGTCTTGGCTGTCCTGGGCAGCGTCTGGCTGTGGCGGCAGGTGCGCGGCGGCCAGGGCCGGACGAGCTCCACCGACACCGATGCGGCCCGACAAGCGCTGCGCAAGCGCTACGCCGCAGGTGAGATCGACGACGAGGAGTACGAGCGGCGCCTGTCGGGGCTCACCTGGCGATAATGCCGCGGCCCGACCGGACCCGGTCCCCTAGCCTCCCTCACCGCCGCTCTCAGCGAGGCCGGCCGATCACGAGGAAACACCCCCCGAACGGCACCGCACCCCGGCCTCACGGCCGGCGGCTGCCGACGAGAGCTGGAGCCCGCGGCTGTGTTGGGGCCGCCGCTCGGATCCGGGCCCAGGCGGGCGTGCGCCTGAGACCGATACGCAGGTGCCGCGCGAAGTGACCGCGCCCCGTTGCTACTATCTCGGTACGGAGATAGTAGAGACGGATGGAGGGCGGACCCGGCGGGATGAGCGAGCTACTGATGGGGACCACGCTGCTGGTGTCCTTCCTCGGCGGGATGGTGGCGCTGCTGGCGCCGTGTTGCGTCTCGGTGATGCTGCCGGCCTACCTGGCCACCGGGCTGCGGCACCGCGGTGGGGTGCTGGCGGCCACGCTGGTCTTCGGCGCCGGTGTGGCCACGGTGATCCTGCCGATCGGGCTGGGTGCGGCGGCGCTGAGCCGGCTGTTCCTCGAGCAGCACCTGATGATCTACCTGGCCGGGAGTGTGGTCATAGTCCTCGCCGGGCTCGCGACGCTGGCCGGGTGGGCGCCGAAGCTGCCGATGCCCGCCGCCCGGGGTGCCTCGCGCGGCGGACTCGGCTCCGCCTACCTGCTCGGCGGGTTCTCCGGGATCGCCAGCGCCTGTTGTGCCCCGGTGCTGGCGGGGGTGGCGGTGCTGTCCGGGGCCGCGGCGTCGTTCCCGACCGCGCTGGGAATCGGCGTGGCCTACGTGGGCGGGATGGTGGCGCCACTGGCGGTGGCCGGGCTGGTGTGGGACGGCCGCCGTGATCGTGTGACCCGCCTGCTCAGCGGCCGACACGTGCAGCTGCACCTCGGCGCCTGGCAACGGCGGCTGCCGCTGGGAATGCTGCTCAGCGGGCTGCTGATGATCGGCATGGGTGTGCTGGCCGGGGTGCTCGCCGTCACCGGGCCGGGCATGGCCACCGACGGCTGGCAGGTCCGGCTCAGCGCCTGGCTGCAGCACGCCGCCGCCCTCGGCGCGCAGGCGTTGGACTGGGTGCCCGGGTGGGCGGTGGCCACCACGCTCGCCGCGGGCTTCGCCCTGCTGCTGCGCCGCGCCCTGCGCAGCACACCCACCCGGCGCCCCGACGGGCACGACCTCGCCGTACCCCCGACACCGGCGGACACCGCCCCCACCAAGGAGATCCGATGACCGCGAGCCGGTCGAAGACCACCCGCCCGCCGCGCCCACCGGGCAAGTCCCCGGTCCGCGCGGCCCGCTCGACCCAGCGGCGGTCCCGCACACCTGTCCTGGTCGCCGGGCTGGTGGTGCTGGCCCTGATCGGGCTGTTCGCGATCTACCGGGCGAACTCGGGCACCGGCGTCGCCGACACCGAGCGCTACCAGGTGGGCAGCCCCGGCGTCGGGGCCCCGGTGCCGGAGTTCTTGCTGCCCAACCTGACCGCGCCCGCGGCCGCTGGTGCGACGCCGGCGGTGGTGCGGCTGAGCGACTACCGCAGCAAGACCGTCCTGCTGTACTTCCACGAGGGCCTGGGCTGCCAGCCGTGCTGGGACCAGATCCGCGACCTGCAGCGCCCGGGCGCCCTCGCCTCGCTCGGGGTCGACGAGCTACTTACCATCACCACCGGGCCGCCCGACCTGGTCGCGCAGAAGATGCGTGACGACGGGCTCACCGCACCCGCGCTCGTCGACACCGACCTGCGGGTTTCCACCCAGTACCAGGCCAACCGCTACGGGATGATGGGCAGCTCCCGCGACGGGCACAGCTTCTTCCTGGTCGGACCCGACGGGCTCATCCGGTGGCGTGCGGACTACGGCGGCCCGCCCAACTACACCATGTACGTGCCGGTCGAGCGGCTGCGCGCGGACCTGCAGGCCGGGTGACAGGCCTCCTGAGTCGATGATCGAGGTCACCCTGCTCACCCAGCCCGACTGCCGGTTCTGCGAGCTCGCGGAGGAGGTGCTGACCCGGCTCGGCGCGGACCACCCACTCACGGTGCGCCACGTCGAGCTCGACAGCGAGGACGGCCGCGCCCTGGCCGCCCACCACGGTGTCCTGTTCGCTCCCGGTGTCCTGCTCGACGGCGAGATGTTCAGCTACGGGCGGCTGTCCGAACGCCGCCTGCGTCGCCACCTCACCCGCCGCGCGACCGTTCCCGAGCCTGAGCGCGGCCGGGAGAACAGCCGGTGAGCGCGCCGGTAGCCACGGCCGGGAGAGGTCGCAGCTGCCCGCTGGCCTACCGACACCAGGCCTCCGACCTCGCCCGACCACCCGCGTTCACCTGCACCACCCTCTATGTCGTCGGCGGCCTCTACGGCAACCGCGCCGCCCTGGACGCAGTCCGAGCACGCGCTGCTCACGAGCTGGCCGCGCCGCAGGTCGTGTTCAACGGCGACTTCCACTACCTCGACGCCGACCCCGCCAACTTCGCGGGCATCGCCGACGGGGTGGCAGGCCAGCGCGCGACGCTGGGCAACGTCGAGTACGCCCTCACCGCCGCAGCCGAGGTCGGATGCGGTTGCAACTACCCCGACTACGTCCCCGACGAGACTGTCACCCGCTCCAACCTTGTCGTCGACCGGCTCCGGGACGTCGCACGCGCGTTCCCCGAACACCTCACCGAACTGGCCGAGCTACCGCGACACCTCACCGTCGCCGTCGGCGGGCACCGGATCGGGATCATCCACGGCGACCCCGAATCACTCGCCGGGTGGCGTCTGGCCCTCGAGGCCGTGGAACCCGCCGACCACGCCGTGCGGGAGCTGACCGGCTGGCACGGAACCCCGACCACCGCCGGCGTCCTCAGCGACTGGTTCCGCCGCGCCCAGGTCGACGTGCTGGCCTGCACCCACACCGGCCTGCCTTACGCCCAGGACCTCACCGTCGACGACCGGCCCCGGCTGGTCATCAACAACGGCACCGCCGGGCTGGGCAACTTCACCGGTGAACCGTTCGGCGTGCTCACCCGCGTCAGCAGCCTCACCGGGGCTCCGCCGGACAGCCTCTACGGCACCGACCTTGGCGAGCTGCGCTGCGACGCGATCCCGCTGCGCTACGACCTGCGTCGAGCCGTCGAGGACTTCCAGAAAACCTGGCCGGCAGGCACCCCAGTGCACACGAGCTACCTCACCCGGCTCCATCGTGGCACCGGGCTCCGGCGTGCTCAGGCGGCTCGCCTGTCCCGGTAGCCCAGGCCATGCCAGCCGAGGGCGGCGGTGAGCAGCGCGCCGCCGAGGTCGTAGACAGCCGTGATGCCCAGGGCGGCGGCGAGCAGGCCACGCGCCAGCTGGCAGCCCGGCTCGGAACAAACTACTGTCTCTGTACGTAGGTAGTAGATGGGTTGCTGTTGCCGACACGCCAGCGCCGTCGAGGAGGAACTGTGGAGTCGCTGCTGTATGGTCTTGCCGTCCTGGCCTGTCCGGTGGGGATGGGCGTGATGATGTGGATGATGATGCGCGGCCGGCGCAACGACTCCGGCGACGCGGGCGGGCCGCCGCAGGTCGACCAGCTCAAGGCTGAACGCGCCGCGCAGCGCGCGCAGAGCGGGCAGTGATTACCACCGGAATCGCCGCGCTCATCGCCCTCGCCGCGATCACCGCAACCTACATCTTCTGCATTCGGCCGATGGTGCGCGGCCGCGGGGCATGCGCCGCGATGAGCGGACGCTCGGGGCAGGACGCCGAGGTCGACCGGCAGCTCGCGGAGCTGCGGGAAGAGCTTCGCGTCCTTCGATCCCAGGACACGCTCGACACCGGCCGGGTCCCCATGACCACGCCACAGCCTCCCAACCAAGGCTAGTCGCGCGCCGGCACGGCGCAGGGCCAGGGTGGCGGCGACCCGGTCGGCGAACCGCTCGGGCCAGCCGTGGCGGCCGGTGCGGGCGCCCCGATCAGCTCCTCGGGGTCCGCGGCGGCGAGCTCGGCCTGGGTGGGCCAGCGCTGCAGCAGCCGCAGCATGGTCGGTGCGCCCAGATCCTTGCCGGCCAGCACCAGCGCGGCCGGGTAGGTGGTCTGCAGGTCCGCGCGCAGCCGGTTGAGCAGCCGGCGCTGGTCGCGGGCGGCACGCTCGTCGTCACGGGCGACCGCGCGCAGCTCCCCCCCGAGCTCGCCGTGCGGGATGAGCTGGCGCAGCGCGGCGTGGCGGTCCAGCGCGAGCAGACAGCAGATCCGGGCGTCCTCGGCGTCGTCCTTCTTCCGCGCCGGACCGCGCCCGCGGGCGACCAGATCCGGGTTCACCGGCACCACCGTGAACCCGGCATCCAGCAGCGCCTCGACCAACAACCCGTGCCGGGTCTCCAGCACCACCCGCACCTCCGCCGGGTCCGGCTCCACCGCCAAACACCGACCGATCAGCCGGTCAACCCCGGCCGGCCCGTGCTCGATCCGGAATTGCTCGATCACCCCCTTCTCCACCGTTCCGAGGGCGATGTCATGGTGGGTCGGCATGGAGCGCGGTTCTGGGATTGCTCCCGGCCCGTTTCTCCATGCCGCTCTCCCGAACCGGCCGCGCGAGTTGTCCCCGCATCCGGCTCTCTACAAGTCACGGTGGACGGTCGCGGTGACCCTTCCTGCCCGCGGGGCCGTGCTTCGCACGGGGCAGCAGCCACCACCCCGTCCGTCCCGTCGGATCAGGTCTGCCTTGCCCGGCCTGCTCACCTCGCCAAGCGGAACACGACCGCGGGACGCGCCGGATCGATCCAGCCGGGCGCACCAACAGGTAGCCAGAGCCGCGAGAATCTTGGGTCACTGCGGCGCGATAGGCCACCCGCAGGTGCTGCACCCGTTCGTTCGATGACCGGATCATCTCTATCGTAAACAATCGTTCGCGAGACACCTCCGACGCGGTGGCCTTTCCGCAGGATAGCGGTGTAACGCAGCCCGTGTCCGCGCCTACGTCACGCACACAGCCGTTCGCGATACTCTCTAGCAGTGCGGATCGGCTACGCCCGGGTCTCCACGCGCGACCAGCACCCCGAGGCCCAATACGACGCCCTGCGCGCGGCCGGCTGCGAGCAGGTGTTCGTCGACAAGGCCTCCGGCAAGCTCGCGCGGCGCCCCGAGCTCGACCAGGCCCTGCTCGTGACCCGCGCCGGTGACCAGCTTGTCATCACCAAGCTTGACCGGCTCGGCCGTTCCCTCGAGCACCTCATCGAGCTCTCCCGCACCCTCCAAGCCCGCCAGGTCGACCTCGTGGTCCTCGACCAAGGCGTGGATACCTCCACCGCCGCCGGCCGCATGTTCTTCTCGATCTTGGGGGCGATCGCAGAATTCGAACACGCGTTGCTGTCCGAGAGGACCGTGGACGGGCTCGAAGCGGCGCGGGCTCGCGGGCGCACCGGCGGGCAGAAGCCCAAGCTCGGACCCCGCCAGGCCCACCTGGCCCGGCTGATGTACGAAGAGGTGGGCGAGGACGGCCGCCGGCGCTACACCGTCAACCAGATCGCCGCCGAGTTCGACGTCACCCGCCCCACCATCTACCGCCACCTCAGCAAGCAAGCTGCTGCGCGACCCAGCTGAGCGGCGAGCCCACGGCCAGCTGCTACTTCACCCCTGTTGACACACTCCTTAACGGCACCCCGAGTTGCCGGTCGAACGCCCGGCAGGGGTCCGGCCCCGGGGATCAATGGAACCGTGGTTGGTGCTGAAATTGATCTTGCTGACTATTCGTCCTCTGGGTGCTGCCCGGTCCGCGGCCGGCCGGGGCGGGCACGGTGAGTTCGTCGCGCAGCGACGGCACGAGGATGAATCGCGCGGTGTGGTACTTCGCGGCGGTCTTCCCAGCTCGGGTCCGGCAGGCGCTGCCGGCAGGGACGTCGCATTGCGGGCAGGGGTGGCGTTCGACCGCGGCCGCGGCGTCGTTCCGTGTTCGTTTGCTTAGACGGTCGGTGGGGCTCTGTGCCGAAGACTCAGGGCGCCGCCGCTCTGCACCGAGGGATCGACGTCCCCGGAAATCCCAAGGAATCCGCCCGGCGCCCACGCGGCCGCCACCACCCCAAGCACCAGGACCAGATGTCACGATCCGTTACTCGAACATCCCGGGAAGCACCCGCTACCTCGGAGCGTCCTTACTGTAACTACGGATTAGGAAACCCCGATGAGATTGATCTTGCTGGGGTCGGCGTACTTCGCGGGGCTTCGAGCTGGCGGGGTACGGCACCGGACCGCGCCGAACTCGGCCGCAGATAGGTCCCGCCCTGTCGGGCTACTACTGTGCGCTCAGCGCACGGCAGCGCCGAACCACTCGGGCAGCTGGCCGAGCAGGTTCTGCTGATCTTCACCGACCCACACCACGTGGCCGTCCGGCCGCAGCAGCGCCGCGGGCACGTCCAGTTCCTCGCTGACGTCGACGACGTGGTCGACCCGATCCGCCCCCAGGCCGCCAGCGCGCACCCCCGCACCTCCGCGCCGGGTGCCCGCAACCGCACTCGCGTGCTTCGGCGGGCAGCGCCCGCAGCTGCTCGACGGCGGCGTCCAGATAGCGGGTGGTCCACAGCATGGTGGCGTTGAGGACCAGGCCGAGCGCGCCGAGCTGATCCTCCTGCCCCGTCCGGTACGCCTGCATGATCTGCCCGCGCTTGCCGTGGCAGATGTCCCGGGCCAGCTTGTGCAGGGAGTCGCGCGGGGTGCCGGGCACGACCCATCTGGCTGCGGGAACCGGACCACGGTCAACGCCGGCTCGGGCACGCCGCCCTCCCGGAGCCCATGGCAGTAGACAAACGCGCTATGGCTGTTGTGCGATCTCAGGTAGACGTGGGCGTGGTCGTCGCGGCAGCGGCGGGTGGTTGATCTCCACCAGTCAAGCCTTGTTCATGCACTACGTGAGGACCTGGGAAGGTGCCTCCAGTAGCTTGCCCACAGGGCACTGCTGATCGCCACGTGGACGACCCGCGTGGGCCGCTAGGGAGACACTGGGTGATCTTGGTGGTCTAGCGGCGTCTAGCGGCACCTAATCCCTGTGATCACGCGCGGGACCTGCGGTCTAGCGCCCTAGAGGGGTCTAGCGGGGTAGGGGGTGTCCCCTCGCGCGTGCGCGCGTGTAGCTGCTCGGGGGTCTACCTGCATCTACTGGTAGACCCGGTAGAGCCCCGAGCAGACCCGTGTCGGTCGTGGTGGGGGCGGCACCTGTCACTAACGTTGCGTAACCCACTGTGA
>JAVKSM010000006.1:0-44423 GCA_039583705.1 Pseudonocardiaceae bacterium | reverse complement strand
GCGGCCCGCGGCCACCTCGCCGTCCCGGCGGTCCTCCGCATCAGCGGCCGGCCCGGAGGCGGGCTCACCGGGGGGTTCACCGGGGGCTGCCGTCCGCTGGCGGCCATTCCTCGCCCCCCCGGGCGCGGCCTGCGGCAGGACGAGTGGGCCGCCGCTCTCCGGTTCGGTCACCGCCGTCGTGGCGCCGTTGTCTGAAATCTCCGCACCCGATACCTCGGACACCCTCACCTGTGCCGCGCTCACCTCAGGTTCCACAGCGGCGTCTGGGGTCGGTCGCGAGGCTGGGGGCGGCGCCACCGGCTCCGGCGTCGGAGTCGCGTCCCCCCGCTTGGCACGGCCGCGGGACCGCTGCGGGGTCACGGCAGGCTCCGGTGGGGGCGCGACCAGCACCGGGCTGGGATCATGCTGCTCGACCGGCTCGGTGGAGACGATCACACCACGGCCCCGACAGACCTCGCACGGCAGTGAGTAGACATCCAGCAACCCGGCGCCGACCCGCTTGCGCGTCATCTGCACCAGGCCCAGCGACGTCACCTCTGCGACCTGATGGCGGGTGCGGTCCCGGGCGAGACACTCGGTGAGCCGGCGCAGCACGAGGTCGCGGTTGGTCTCGAGGACCATGTCGATGAAATCGATGACGATGATCCCGCCGATGTCCCGCAGCCGCAATTGGCGGACGATCTCTTCGGCCGCCTCGAGGTTGTTGCGGGTGACGGTTTCCTCGAGGTTCCCCCCGGAGCCGGTGAACTTGCCGGTGTTGACGTCGATCACCGTCATCGCTTCGGTGCGGTCGATGACCAGGGTGCCGCCGGAGGGCAGCCACACCTTCCGCTCCAACGCCTTGAGAATCTGCTCGTCGATGCGGTACTCGGTGAACACATCGGCGGTGCCGACGTGGCGGTGCAGGCGCGACGCGAGGTCCGGCGCCACATGCGAGACGTAGGCATCGAGGGTGTCCCAGGCATCCTCGCCGGAGACCACCAGGCCGGAGAAGTCCTCGTTGAACAGGTCGCGCACGACCTTGATGAGCAGGTCGGGCTCCTCGTAGAGCAGTTGCGGCGCCTTGCTGGTCTTCGACTCCATCTTGGCGTTGATGACCTTCCACTGGGCCTGCAACCGGCGCACGTCGCGGTCCAGCTCCGCCTCGCTCACCCCCTCCGAGGCGGTGCGGATGATCACGCCCGCGTCGTCGGGCACGATCTGGCGGAGCAGATCCTTGAGTCGGCGACGCTCGACGTCGGGCAGCTTGCGACTGATCCCCGTGGCGCCGCCCGAGGGCACGTAGACCAGGAAGCGGCCGGGCAGGCTGATCTGGGTCGTCAGCCGTGCCCCCTTGTGGCCCACGGGGTCCTTGGTGACCTGCACCAGCACGCTGTCGCCGGAGGACAGCGCCTGCTCGATACGGCGCTGCTTGCCTTCGAGACCCGCGGCGTCCCAGTCGACCTCGCCCGCGTAGAGCACGGCGTTGCGGCCCCGGCCGATGTCGACGAATGCCGCCTCCATGCTCGGCAGCACGTTCTGCACCCGACCCAGGTAGACGTTGCCCACCATCGACGCCGATCCGGCGCTGGTGACGAAATGCTCGACGAGCACCCCGTCCTCGAGCACGCCGATCTGGGTGCGCTCGCCGCGCTGGCGGACGACCATCGTGCGCTCGACGGACTCCCGGCGCGCCAGGAACTCCGACTCCGACAGGATCGGCAACCGACGCCGACCGGCCTCCCGCCCGTCCCGGCGGCGCTGCCGCTTGGCCTCCAGTCGGGTCGAGCCGCGGACACCCTGGACCTCGTCGCCGTCCCGTCGTCCGCCCTCTGCCCGGCCGGTCTCCGGGAGCCCGGCCGCCCGAACGTGGAGGACGGTGTCGAGCGGGTCGTCCGCGCGCTGCTCCTCGCCCCCGTCGGCGCCGGCGTTGCGCCGCCGGCGCCGACGGCGGCGACGCGAGGTCGTGGTGCCGCCCTCCCCACCATCCCCGTCAGGCTCGCCCTCATCACCCTCAGCCGCGGTTGCGGTCTCCGGCTGCTCGCCCGCCGCCGGCTCCGGGGTCTCCTGGGGCTGCGCGGGCTCGCGGGTGGCGCTGGCAGCGCTGGCGTCGCCGGCCTCGTCCTGGTCGTCGCCCCCGTCCTGGTCGGCGCCCCGGCCCCGACCACGACCCCGCCGCCCCCGGCGTCGACGCCGACGTGGCTCCTCGGAGTCCGCCGCCTCGGAGTCCGCCGCCTCGGAGTCCGCCGCCTCGCCGTCCTCGCCTCGGTCCTCCGCATCGCCGCCCGCCACGGGTTCGGCTCCCACGGCCGGACGAGGCTGGGGCGACAGGAACACCGGCGGGGCGAAAAGCGGGGCCAGTTGGTCGGCTTGCCCTGGGCCGCCACCCACCTCGCCCGAATCCCGGTCAGCCTCCGCGTCGGCGACAGGCGCGGCGTCCGTGCCGTCCGTGCCGTCCGGGAGCAGCGCCGCGGCCACTCGGACCGCTGTCTCGCGGTCAACGCTGGACTGTGCGCTGCGGGCTGGCGAGCCCAACTCGGCGAGCTCGGCCAGCACCTGCCGGCTGGACACGGCCAGCAGTTTCGCCAGCGCGTGCACACGCAGCCGGTCCGGCAGATCCAGCCCGGCAGCCCGCCCGGGTGTGGCCAGGTGCCCACCGGCTCCACCGGCGGGCACGTCCCTGTTCGACATCCAACTCCTCCGCCCCCGGGCGCGTCCCACACGGGACGCGGCCACTCAGGGGCACTCGCGTTGCCATCCGCCGCCCGGGGGCGACGGCAATCCTGGTCAGCCCTGGACCGTCCGGTCTGCGCCGGGAGCCGGGCCGGCGACGGGCTGGCCGTCCCCGGTCCGCGACCGGTCAGCCGCGAGCGGGTCGGTGAGGCCGCCGTCGTCGTCGAGCCGACCCTGCGCCATCCGGGTCACCTTCGCGGGCACCGGCGGCTCGAGGTCGGCGACGACACGCAAAGCGCCCAGCACGTCGTCGGGTCGCACGGCAGGTGTGCTGTGCCGGACGACCGCCGTCATTGTCTCACACCCGCGGCCGTCGGCGGCGCGATCCTCGACACGCAGCTCCACCAGTGCCGCCCGGGCGTCCACCTGCCGGCGCCCGTCCCTGGTCAGCCGATCGACCGTCACCGCGCCGACTGAGCGCAGACGGGCGACCGCGGCCCGCAGCTCGTCCGCCTCGACGCCGGGCAGCTCGATCCGCCAGCGACTGGTGTCGATCCGCTCGGACAGGCTCCCCGGACCGGCGACGACCGCCTCCACGACCTCCAGCCCGCCAGGCAGGGCAGCGTCCAGGGCTCGGGCGAAGACATCCGGGTCCACCTGCTGCACCAGGCCCACCTCGAGGTACTCCGCCTCGCTCGCCGCGCCGGTCGGAACCGCACCCACCCACGAGAGCCGGGGATGCGGGCTGAAGCCCTGGGACAGGGCGACCGGGGCACCGGCCCGGCGCAGCGCCCACTCGAAGGTCCGGGCGATGTCGCGGTGGGAGGTCCAGCGGGCCCGGCCGCGCTTCGCGTAGCGCACCCGGAGCTTCTGGACCGCCGGCGGCGCGGGGTTCGCGGCAGCGCCCCGGGACAACCGTGCGCTGCTGCTCACGACGGCAGCACCCCGGGTCAGCGCCGGGTTGGGCACCGGGCCCGAGCCGGACACCGGCGTGAGCGGCAGCAGCCGGGTGTCGCTCGGGCCGACCTCGATCCTGGTGCCCAGGGTCGGGCACACCCCACAGTCGAAGCACGGCGTCCAGCGGCAGTCGTCCTGCTCCCGCTCGTCCAGCGCGTCCTGCCAGTCCGCCCAGAGCCAGTCCTTGTCAAGCCCGGAGTCCAGGTGGTCCCAGGGGAGCACCTCGGTGCGGTCGCGCTCCCGGGTGGTGAACCACGCCAGGTTGACGCCGCACGGTTCGAGCTCAGCGGTACAAGCGTCGACCCAGCGCTGGTAGGAGAAGTGCTCGCGCCAGCCGTCGAACCGGCCGCCCTCGCGCCACACCCGCTCGATGACCCGGCCGACCCGCCGGTCACCTCGGGAGAGCAGGCCCTCGATGAGGCTCGGCCTGCCGTCGTGGTAGCGCATTCCGATGTGGCGCGAGGTGCGGCCCTCCTCGTTGACCGCCGCCCGGAGCTTGCGCAACCGGCCGTCCACGGTCTCGGGGTCGCACTGCGCGGCCCACTGGAACGGAGTGTGCGGCTTGGGGATGAACGCGCCGATAGAGATCGTGCAGCGGATGTCCCCCCGTCCGCTGGCCTGCCGGCCGGCCCGGATGACGCGACGCGCCATGCCGGCGATCGCCACGACGTCCTCGTCGGTCTCGGTCGGCAGGCCGCACATGAAGTAGAGCTTGACCTGCCGCCAGCCGTGCGCGTAGGCGATGCTCACCGTCGCGATGAGGTCCTCCTCGGACACCATCTTGTTGATGACTCGACGGACCCGCTCGGTTCCGCCCTCCGGGGCGAAGGTCAGCCCGGAGCGGCGTCCGTTGCGGGAGATCTCCTCGGCGAGGTCGACGTTGAAGGCGTCCACCCGGGTGCTCGGCAGGGACAGGCTGGTGTTCGTCCCCTGGTAACGGTCGGCCAGCTCCTTGGTGATCTCGGCGATCTCGGAGTGGTCCGCCGAGCTGAGCGAGAGCAGCCCCACCTCCGTGAAGCCACTTGCCGCCAGACCGCGCTGCACCATCTCGCCGATTCCGGCCAGGCTGCGCTCCCGGACCGGTCGGGTGATCATACCCGCCTGGCAGAACCGGCAGCCGCGGGTGCAACCCCGGAAGATCTCCACGCTCATCCGCTCGTGGACGGTCTCGGCCAGCGGCACCAGCGGCCGCTTCGGGTAGGGCCAGTCGTCGAGGTTGGTGGTGGTGCGCTTGAAGACCCGGGCAGGCACTCCGGGACGGGTGGGGGCCACCCGGTGGATCCGGCCGTCGGGCAGGTAGTCGACCTCGTAGAAGCGGGGCACGTAGACGCCCTCGACCCGGGCCAGGCGCGCCAGCAGCTCGTCCCGGGGGGTGTCGTCGGCCTTGGCCCGCCGGATCACGTCGGTGATCTCCAGCACGGCCTGCTCGCCGTCTCCGAGCACGGCGGCGTCGAGGAAGTCGGCGATCGGTTCGGGGTTGAAGGCGGCGTGGCCACCGGCGATGACGAGCGGCTGCCCGTCGGTGCGGTCGCTGGCGTGCAGCGGGATCCCGGCCAGGTCCAGCGCGGTGAGCAGGTTGGTGTACCCGAGCTCGGTGGCGAACGACACACCGAGCAGGTCGAACGCGCCGACCGGTCGGTGCGCCTCGACGGTGAACTGCGGGATGCCGTGCTGCCGCATGAGCGCCTCGAGGTCCGGCCAGACAGCGTAGCTGCGCTCGCTGAGGACGTCGGGCTGCTCGTTGAGGATCTCATAGAGGATCATGAGGCCCTGGTTGGAGAGGCCCACTTCGTAGGCGTCGGGGTACAGCAGCGCCCAGCGTACGGTTGCGGCGTCCCAGTCCTTGACCGTGCCGTTGCGCTCGCCGCCGATGTACTGGGCAGGCTTGGCCACCCGCGGCAGCAACGGTTCCAGCGCCGGGTACACCGAGTTCGGCGTCACCGTCCCAGGGTAGTTCGCCGGCCCTCACCTACCACCGATCCCGGAGATCTTCCCGTGAGTTGCCCAGGGTCTACCATCCGCGTGTGGCTCGGATCACAGCACTGCTGCTCCTCACGATCGCCCTGGTAGCCGGCTGCGGCGGCGGTGGGACAACCAACCTGCCACAGGCGGCCGACCTGCTGCGGCAGTCGGCGCAGGCGATGCGGGGCGTGACGAGCGCCCACCTGGCGATCAGGTCCGATCCCGCGCTGACCGTCGTTCCGGTGCGGAACCTACAGGTCGACCTGGTACGCAGCGGTGACGCCAAGGGCAACGGCGAGGTCATGGAGTTCGGTCAGCTGCTGGAGCTCCAGTTCGTCCTCACAGGCGACACGCTCTACCTCAAGGGGCCCACGGGCGGGTTCCAGAAGGAGCCGGCCTCGACGATCACCTCGGTCTACGACACCTCGGCCGTGCTCGACCCGCAGCGCGGCGTGTCCCGGCTGCTGGCGACGGCCACGAACAGCCAGACCGAGGCCCGCGAGCCGGTCAACGGGCGCGACGCCTACCGGGTGCGTGCCACGTTCGACCCGCAGGTCGTGACGACGCTCGTGCCGGGCCTGTCCGGGCCGCTCTCCGGCGCGGTGTGGATCGACGCGGCGAACTCGCAACTGCTGCAGGTGCGCTTCGACGTGCCCACGGGCAGCGGCGGCGCGTTCGCACCGGTGTTCGTCACGTTGTCCAACCTCAACGCCCCGGTGAGCATCACCCCACCGCAGTGAGCGTGCTGACCCGCCTGCTCCCCGGATCCACCGGGGCGCCCCGGGGCGGCAGGGTCGTGGCGCTCGGGGTCGGGGGCGCGGCCGTGCTGCTGGCGGCGCTGGACGCCTACGTGGTGGTCACCGTGCTCGTCGACATGGTCGACGACCTGGCGGTGCCGGTGAACCACCTGGAGCGGGCCACCCCGATCGTCACCGGCTACCTGCTCGGCTACGTGGCGGCGATGCCGCTGCTCGGGCAGCTCTCCGACCGCCACGGGCGCCGACCGCTGCTGCAGGGCTGCCTGCTGGGCTTCGCCGTCGGCTCGGCGCTCACCGCCACGGCGGCGACGCTGCCGCTCGTGGTCGCCGGGCGGGCGCTGCAGGGCGTCGCGGGCGGTGCCCTGCTGCCGGTGACGATGGCGCTGGTCGGAGACCTCTTCGGGGAGCGGCGGCGGCCGGTCGCGCTCGGCGCGGTGGGCGCCGGCCAGGAGCTCGGCAGCGTACTCGGCCCGCTCTACGGCGCCGGGGTGGCGGCCCTCGTCGGCTGGCGCGGGCTGTTCTGGGTGAACGTGCCACTGGCGGTGCTGGCGATGGCGGCCGTGCAGGTAGCGGTGCCCGGCACCCGACACCCCGGGCCGCGTCCCCGGGTCGACGTCGTGGGCGGCGGGTTGCTCGCACTCTCGCTCGCGCTGCTGGTCGTCGGGCTGCAGAACGACGACCCGCAGCGCTCGGTGCTGCCGACGTGGGGGCCGTCGTGCCTGGCAGCAGCCGGAGCGGTGCTCGTCGGCTTCGTGCTGTGGGAGCGGCGGGCGCACACCCGGCTGCTGGACCCGGTCGGGCTGCGGCGTCGGTTGCTCGGGGCCTCGCTGGGTGCCAGCTTCGCCGCCGGCGCGGCTCTCATGGTCACGCTGGTCGACGTGGCGCTGTTCGCGCAGACGCTGCTGGGTCGCAACGCCGTCGGCGGTGCGCTGGTGCTCGTCCGCTTCCTCGTGGCGCTGCCGGTCGGCGCGCTGCTCGGCGGGCTGGCCGCGAGCCGACTCGGTGAGCGGGCGGTCACGGTGTCGGGGCTGCTGCTGGCCGCGCTCGGGTACGGGCTGATGTCGCGCTGGCCGGTCGGCGTGCTCGCCGCGCGGTACCGGATCGGCCCGCTGGGGCTGCCAGTGCTCGACGTCGACCTCGCGCTCGCCGGCCTCGGGCTCGGGCTGGTGGCCGCCCCGGTGGCTGCGGCGGCGCTGCGGGCGGCGCCCCCCGCGGCGCACGGTGTCGCCTCGGCGGCCGTCGTGGTGTCGCGCATGGCGGGGATGCTCGTCGGTGTCGCGGCCCTGTCCGCGTGGGGGCTGCACCGCTTCAACCAACTGACGGCGACACTGAACACGCCGCTGCCGCTGGGTGTCCCCCGCGCCGAGTACGCTCACCAACTCGCGGCCTACCGGCAGGCGCTGGACGACGCACTGCTCACCGAGTACCGGGAGATCTTCGCGATCACGGCCGTGGTGTGCCTGGCGGGCGCGGTCGTCGGGCTGCTGCTTGGCGGCCGGGCGCGCGCCGGCACGCAGCTCAGCGCTCCGGGAACGCCGCTCCCCTAGTCCTGCCGCTGCTGGCCGGGGAGCTGACCCGCCGCCATCCGGCGCGCGACCTCCCGGCGCAGCCGCAACAGGTATACCCAGACCAACGCAAAGACCACCCCGAGCACGCCGAGCGCCGGGACGACGAAGAAACATCCGATCATGACGAGCTGGAGCGCCAGCGCCAGACCCAGACCCCAGCGCCGGCCCTGCACACCGCACGCCAGCAGCAGGGCCACAGCCAGCCCGAGCACGAGACCGGTCTCCGTGCCGCTCCCGCTGGACTTCACCACCACGAGCAGCGCGAGCAGCACGACGATCGTCTCGAGCACCAGGATCGCGACCATCACGCCGCGCAGGCCCTTCCACGGGTCCCGGAGCGGGGGCGGGGGAGCTTGCTCCTCGGTCACGCCGGCTCCTTGCCGAGCAGGGTGCGGGCCTCGCCGACGAGCGCCACCGACCCGGTGACGAGCACGCCGGCCCCGGCGATCGGATCGCCGGGGCCGCCGACCTCCTCGGCCAGCCGGATGGCGCCCTCCAGCGCGTCGTCCAACCGCGGCTCAGCGCTGACCCGGTCGGCACCGAACACGTCGACCGCGAAGCCGGCAAGCGCGTCGGGCTCCAGTGCCCGCGCCACCGACGAGCGGGTCACCACGACCTCGTCCAGTACCGGCTCGAGCGCGCCGAGCAGTCCCCGCACGTCCTTGTCCCGCATCACGCCGACGACGCCGACCAGCGCCCGGAACTCGAACTCCGCGCGCAGTGCCGCGGCCAGCGCCTCGGCGCCGTGCGGGTTGTGCGCGGCGTCGAGCAGCACCGTCGGCGCGCTGCGCACCGCCTCCAGCCGCGCCGGCACCCGCACGGCGGCGAACGCCTCGCGCACCGCCTCGATGTCGAGCGCCCGCCGCGCGCCGGCTCCGAAGAACGCCTCGGCTGCCGCCAACGCGAGCGCGGCGTTGCCGGCCTGGTGTGCCCCATGCAGCGGCAGGAAGACCTCGTCGTAGGCCCGGCCGAGGCCCTGCAACGCCAGCAGTTGCCCGCCGACGGCGACCTGGCGGTCGAGCACCCCGAACTCCACGCCCTCCCGCGCGACCGTGGCGCCGACCGTCGCGCAGTGCCCCAACAGCACCCGCATCACCTCAGGCTGCTGCGCGGCGAGCACGGCGATCGAGTCCGGCTTGACGATGCCCGCCTTCTCCCGCGCGATGCCTGTGATGTCGGAGCCGAGGTACTCGACGTGGTCCACCCCGATCGGGGTCACCACGCAGACCGCGCCGTCGGCGACGTTGGTCGCGTCCCAGGTTCCGCCGAGGCCGACCTCGACCACGGCGGCGGCCACCGGCGCGTCGGCGAACGCGGCGAAACCCATGGCGGTCAGCACCTCGAACCTGCTCATCCGCACCGGCTGCGAGCCGTCGACGAGCTCGACGTAGGGCACCACGTCCTGGTAGACCTCGGCGTAACGGCCAGGGGTGATCGGCGCTCCGTCCAGCACGATCCGCTCGGTGACCGACTGCAGGTGCGGGCTCGTGTAGCGGCCGGTGCGCAGCCCCAGCCGGGTGAGCAGGGCGTCGAGCATCCGCGCCGTGGAGGTCTTGCCGTTGGTGCCGGCGACGTGCAGCACCGGGTAGGCCCGTTGCGGCTGGCCGAGCAGGTCGACCAGCGCGGCGATGCGTTTAAGCGTGGGCTCCAGTATCGACTCCGGCCACCGGGTGTCCAGTTCGGACTCGACGGCGTGAAACGGCGCGAGGTCCGCTTCGCGGTGGGTCATGTCGGCAGCGCCGCCAACCGGGCACGGATCCGCTCGATGTCGGCGAGCGCCGCGTCCCGGCGGTCGCGGATCATGGCGACGACGTCGGCGGGCGCCCGCTCGGCGAAACGGGGGTTTGCCAGCTTGGACTCGCAGCCAACCAGCTCCTTCTCGGTCGTGGCGAGATCCTTGCCGAGCCGGGCACGCTCGGCGGGCACGTCGATCGAGCCTGACGTGTCGAGCTCCACGAGCACGGTGCGGCCACCGACGCCGATCTGCAGCGTCGCGGTCGGGGCGAAGCCGGCACCGGCATCCGCCAGGCGCGCCAGCGCCCGGACCGCCGCCTCGTGCGCCGCCAGCCCGGAACCGTCCACACCGGACAGCCGGGCCGCGACCCGCTGTCCCGGCGCCAGTCCCTGGTCGGCCCGGAACCGGCGCACCTCGGTGACGAGCTTGCGGACCCCGGCGATCCGCTCCGCCGCGCCGCCGTCGGGATCCTGGCCGCTGGGAGCGGCGCCCCCGACCGGCCAAGGCGCCACCACGACCGACTCCCTGCCGGTGAGCGTGGTCCACAGCACGTCGGTGATGAACGGAGCCACGGGGTGCAGCAACCGCAGCACCACGTCGAGCACGTGCCCGAGCACGGCGCGGGTGGGCTCGGCGGCCGACGCCGAGGCGAGCTGCACCTTCGCCAGCTCCAGGTACCAGTCGCAGAACTCGTCCCAGGTGAAGTGGTAGAGGCCCTCCGTCGCCTTTCCGATCTGGAAGTCCTCCAGCAGCGCGTCCGACTCCGCCGCCACGGCGTCGATCCGGTCGAGGATCCAGCGGTCGGCGTCGGAAAGGCGCTCCCGCGGCGGCAGCGCGTCCGACACCTGGGCGCCGTTGGCGAGCGCGAAACGGGCGGCGTTCCACAGCTTGGTGCAGAAGTTCCGGGCACCCTCGACCCAGGCCTCACTGATCGCCTGGTCGGCACCCGGGTTGGCGCCCCGGGCGAGGGTGAAGCGCAGCGCGTCGGCGCCGTAGCGGTCCATCCATTCCAGTGGGTCGACAGTGTTGCCCCGCGACTTGGACATCTTCCTGCCGAGCTCGTCACGCACCAGACCGTGCAACGCCACGGTCTCAAACGGCGGCCTGCCGTCCATCGCGTAGAGCCCGAAGAGCATCATCCGGGCTACCCAGAAGAACAGGATGTCGTAGCCGGTGACGAGCAGGCTGGTGGGGTAGTACCGAGCGAGGTCCACAGTGGACTCCGGCCAGCCCAGCGTGGAGATCGGCCAGAGACCGGAGGAGAACCAGGTGTCCAGGACGTCCGGGTCCTGCTCCCAGCCCGGCGGCGGCCTCTCGCCGGGGCCGAGGCAGCGCATCTCACCCTCCGGGGAGTACCACACCGGGATCCGGTGACCCCACCAGAGCTGGCGGGAGATGCACCAGTCGTGCATGTTGTCGACCCAGTCGAAGTAGCGCTTGGCCAGCTCCGGCGGATGGATCCGGGTGCGCCCGTCGCGCACCGCGTCACCCGCGGCGCGGGCCAGCGGCGCGACCCGGACGAACCACTGCAGGCTCAGCCGCGGCTCGACGACCGTGTCGCAGCGGAAGCAGTGCCCGACGGAGTGCAGGTAGGGCCGCCGTTCGGCCACGACGCGGCCCTGTGCACGCAGCTCCTCGCGCACCGCCGTCCGGGCGACGAACCGGTCCATGCCGTCGAACCGGGTCCCGGTGCCGGTCACCACCGCCACCTCGTCCAGGATGGACGGTGCCGGCAGGGCGTGCCGCTGGCCGATCTCGAAGTCGGTGGGGTCGTGCGCCGGGGTCACCTTCACCGCTCCGGTGCCGAACTCCGGGTCGACGGCCTCGTCGGCCACCACCGGGATCCGGCGACCCACGATCGGCAGCTCGACCTCCCGCCCGACCAGGTGGGCGTAGCGCTCGTCGTCGGGGTGTACCGCCACGCCGGTGTCGCCGAGCATGGTCTCGACCCGGGTGGTGGCCACGACGACGCTGCCCTCGCCGTCGCCGCGGCTCCCGTGCGCAGGCGCGAGGTCATACCTCAGTGAGACCAGTTCACCCTCCTCCTCGCGGTGGTCGACCTCGATGTCCGACAGCGCGGTCTCGCACCGCGGGCACCAGTTGATGATCCGCTCCGCCCGGTAGATCAGCTCGTCGTCGTAGAGCCGTGTGAACATCGTCTGCACGGCGCGGGACAGCCCCTCGTCGAGGGTGAACCGCTCCCGGCTCCAATCCACGCCGTCGCCGAGGCGGCGCATCTGGCCGAAGATCGCGCCGCCGGACTCCCGCTTCCAGTTCCACACCTTGTCGACGAACAGCTCGCGGCCGAGGTCGTGGCGGCTCTTGCCGTCGAGCCGCAACTGTTTCTCCACTTCGTTCTGGGTGGCGATGCCGGCGTGGTCCATCCCGGGCAGCCACAGCACGTCGTAGCCCTGCATCCGGCGCCGGCGGGTGACCGCGTCGATGAGGGTGTGTTCCAGGGCGTGACCGATGTGCAGGCTGCCGGTCACGTTTGGCGGTGGGATCACCACACAGAATGGCGGCCGACCGCTGTCGGCATCCGCGGTGAAGTAGCCGGCTGCGACCCAGCGCTCGTACCGCGGGCCCTCTACCTCCGATGGCTCCCACCTGGGTGGGAGATCGGCACGGTCGCGGGGTGGGACACGGTCGGTCACCCTCGCGAGTCTACGGAGCGCCCCAGCGGCCGCCGCGGTCACCAGGGCGTGCCCGGTAGGAATGCGACGGCGTCTCCCGGGACCAGCGGCGTCTCGCCGTCGCGGGTGACCTGGCCCCCGTTGACCGCGGCCGCCAGGTGCGCGTCCAGCGCCAACCCCATGGCGGCGGCCGCAGCTGCCAGCGTCGCCGCCCGGACGGTCCGCGGCCCGCATGGCACCCCGGTGGCCAGTGCGCCGAGCGGCGCCACGGTGACCTGCGGGGCTGGCCGCGACCGGGCGGCGTCGTAGCCGGCCGGGTCGTTCACGCCCCGCACCGAGTCCAGCTCCGGGTCCAGCGCGGCGAGCACCGGGTCGGACAGCAGCACGGCGTCGTCCAGTCGGCGCACCGTGCACTTCTCGAAGAGGAAGGCCGGGCGCAGCCGCTGGCCGGCCACCAGCTTGCCGACCAGCGGGGCCAGCGCGGTGCGGTAGGCCGCGGCGAGCGGCTGTGGGTACCCGCAGGCGTGTGGCAGCACGACGTCCACGTCCGGCGCCGCTTCCGAGAGCACCCGGCGGACGAAAGCAGGGTGCAGGAACGGCAGGTCGGTGGAGCAGACGAAGGCCACCTCGGCCCGCCCGGTGAGCGCGGTGAGCCCCGCGGCCAGCCCCTGCAGCGGACCAAGTCCCTCGCGCGGATCCTCCCAGACCTCGAGGGCGGACGGGAGCACGGGCAGCGGCTGGCCGGGCGCCCGGACGACGAGGACCGGACCGTCGACACCGCGGGCCACGATGCCGCTGACGCGGCGCAGCAAGGTGGATCCGTGCCATTCCAGGGCAGCCTTCGAGGTGCCCATCCGGGACGAGCGTCCCCCGGCCAACACGATTCCGGCTGCCCCGCCCATCTCCCGATGCTATGCGGACGGCGCGCACCGAGGACCCTGTGGCGATCTGCGGGCAGGGCGGTTGGCGCTGGTCATCCCCGGTCGGGGTGCTCGGCGCTCCACCGCTCGGCCAGCCGGCGAAGCGCCTCGGCCAGCTCCGGAGCGGCCTGGGCGGGTTGCAAGCTGCGCCCGACGGCCACGCCGAGCAGGTAGGTCGTCAGCGGTGCGGCCGGGCGGGCGACGCGGTGCGCCACGTCCTTGGCCAGGTCGAGCGTCAGCGGCTGCGCCGCGGCTGGCGTCACCGCGTCGGCGATGCCCAGCTCTCTGATAACGGCCTCGGACCACTCGCGCAGCATGTTCATTCGGTCATCCTGCCCGCTGAGGTTTGGCCCTGACCTGGACGGGTGAGAGAAGCGCGTGGGACGGGTAACGGTGCGACGTGCGGTCCTGCGGCTGTCCACCGCCGACGAGGGGAACCGTCGGCGGCCGGACAGCCTCGCGGTCGAGGAGCCGTTGGAGCTGCGGGTCGGCGGCCGGCCACTCGCGGTGACCATGCGCACCCCCGGCCACGATGTCGAGCTCGCGCACGGGTTCCTGCTCACCGAAGGTGTCATCGCCGGCTCCGGGGACGTGTCCGCCGCCCGTTTCTGCGGCTCGGTCGACGGTTCCGGGCACAACCTCTACAACGTCCTCGACGTGGTCCTGGCTTGCGGCGTTCCGGCGCCGCAGGCCGGCGTCGAGCGTAACTTCTACACGACGTCCTCCTGCGGGGTGTGCGGGAAGGCGTCACTGGACGCCGTCCGGCTGCGGACCCGCTTCTCACCGGCCGCGGACCCGGTGAGCGTGCCCGCGGCCACCCTGGCCGCGATGCCGGACACGCTGCGCGCCGCCCAGCGGGTGTTCGAGGCCACCGGCGGCCTGCACGCCGCCGGGCTGTTCACCGCGGAAGGCGATCTGCTGGCCGTGCGGGAGGACGTCGGTCGGCACAACGCCGTGGACAAGGTGCTCGGGTGGGCACTGCTGACCGGGCGGGTGCCGGCGAGGCGATGCGTGCTGCTGGTGTCCGGCCGCGCGTCGTTCGAGCTCACCCAGAAGGCCGTGATGGCCGGGGTGCCGGTGCTCGCAGCGGTGTCCGCGCCGTCCTCACTGGCGGTCGAGATGGCGCTGGAGGCCGGCCTCACACTCGTCGGTTTCCTGCGCGGCCGATCCATGAACGTCTACGCCGGCAGTCACCGCGTCGTCGCCTGAGGCGGCAGGGTCAGGCGGTCTTCTCGCGGCGCTCCCGACGGGCCGGGGTACGCGGCACGATCGTCGGGTTGACGTTCTCCTTGACCGTCTGCTCGGTCACGACGACCTTGGCCACGTCGTCCCGGCCCGGGATGTCGTACATCACCGGAAGCAGCACTTCTTCCATGATCGCCCGCAGCCCCCGGGCGCCGGTACCGCGCAGGATCGCCTGGTCGGCGACGGCATCCAGCGCGCCCCCGGTGAACTCCAGCTCCACGCCGTCCATCTCGAAGAGCTTCTGGTACTGCTTGACCAGCGCGTTGCGCGGCTCGGTGAGGATCCGCACCAGCGAACACTTGTCGAGGTTGGTCACCGAGGCGACGACCGGCAACCGGCCGATGAACTCCGGGATCAGCCCGAACTTGATGAGGTCCTCGGGCATGACGTCCGCGAAACACTCGGCGGTGTCCACCTCGTTCTTCGACCGGATCTCGGCACCGAAGCCCAGGCCCCGCTTGCCCACCCGGTCACCGATGATCTTTTCCAGGCCGGCGAACGCGCCAGCCACGATGAACAGCACGTTCGTCGTGTCGATCTGGATGAACTCCTGGTGCGGGTGCTTGCGCCCACCCTGGGGCGGCACCGAGGCCGTTGTACCCTCGAGGATCTTCAGCAGCGCCTGCTGCACCCCTTCGCCGGACACGTCACGCGTGATCGACGGGTTCTCCGACTTGCGAGCGATCTTGTCGACCTCGTCGATGTAGATGATTCCGGTCTCGGCGCGCTTCACGTCGTAGTCGGCCGCCTGGATGAGCTTGAGCAGGATGTTCTCGACGTCCTCGCCGACGTAGCCGGCCTCGGTGAGCGCGGTCGCGTCGGCGATGGCGAAGGGCACGTTGAGCAGCTTGGCCAGGGTCTGGGCGAGGTAGGTCTTGCCACACCCGGTGGGGCCCAGCATGAGGATGTTCGACTTGGCCAGCTCGACGCCGTCGTCGCGGCCGTCACGGCTCTTGTCCCCGGCCTGCACGCGCTTGTAGTGGTTGTAGACCGCCACCGACAGCGTGCGTTTCGTGTCGTCCTGCCCGATGACGTAGGAGTCGAGGAACTCGTGGATCTCGGTGGGCTTGGGCAGCTCGTCGAGCTTGACCTCACCGGCCTCGGCAAGCTCTTCCTCGATGATCTCATTACACAGGTCGATGCACTCATCACAGATGTAGACGCCGGGACCGGCGATGAGCTTCTTGACCTGCTTCTGGCTCTTCCCGCAAAACGAGCACTTCAGCAGGTCGCCACCGTCACCGATACGTGCCATCGCCTCGAGACCCTCGTGTCCCCTCCGGTACGCCCCGCTGGCGCACCTCGTCCCCGACGGTACCCGCCCACCCGCCCACCGGGGGAGCACAAGCGTGCCCCTAATCGCTCGGAGGACGGTGCAGCCCGGCCGGTACGGCGTGTCGGCCGCCGCGCCGGGCTGTGGTCAGGACCGCACCGCCGACAGCTTCCGGCTCGGAATGATCTCGTCGATGATCCCGTACTCCTTCGCTTCGTCCGCGGTGAGGATCTTGTCCCGCTCGATGTCGAGCCGGATCTGCTCCGCGGTGCGCCCGGTGTGCGCGGCCAGCGTGGTCTCCAGCAGGCGCCGCATCCGGGAGATCTCGTTGGCCTGGATCTCCAGGTCGGAGACCTGGCCGTAGACGCCCTCGGTGGCGGGCTGGTGGATGAGGATGCGTGCGTTGGGCACCGCCAGCCGCTTGCCCCTGCTTCCAGCCGCCAACAACACCGCGGCCGCCGAGGCCGCCTGCCCGAGGCACACCGTCTGGATGTCCGGGCGCACGTACTGCATCGTGTCGTAGACGGCCATCAGCGACGTGAACGAGCCGCCCGGCGAGTTGATGTACATGGTGATGTCACGGTCCGGGTCCGACGACTCCAGACAGATGAGCTGCGCCATGACGTCGTTGGCCGACGCGTCGTCGATCTGCACTCCGAGGAAGATGATGCGCTCCTCGAAGAGCTTGTTGTAGGGGTTGGACTCCTTGATGCCGTAGCTCGTGCGCTCGATGAACGAGGGCAGCACGTACCGGGCCTGCGGCGGATACCTCTGGTGCAGACCCGCGGAGAGCAGGTGGGGCTCGCTCATGGGTTCTCCTCCGTGTGCTCAGCTCGGCACCTGGGCGGCGCGGGTGATGACCTGGTCGACGAAGCCGTATGCCAAGGCCTCCTGCGCGGTGAACCACCGGTCCCGGTCTTCGTCGGCGATCACACGGTCCACGGTCTGGCCTGTGTGCTCGGCGATGAGCTCCGCCATCTCCCGCTTGAGCCGCCGGTACTGCTCGGCCTGGATCGCGATGTCCGATTCGACGCCGCCGACCCCCGCCGACGGCTGGTGCATCAGCACCTTCGCATGGGGCAGGGCGTAGCGCTTGCCGCGGTGGCCCGCCGACAGCAGGAACTGCCCCATCGACGCGGCCAGGCCCATGGCGTAGGTCGCCACGTCGCACTCGATGAACTGCATGGTGTCGTAGATCGCCATGCCGGCGGTCACCGAACCGCCCGGGGAGTTGATGTAGAGCGAGATGTCGCTCGTCGGGTCCTCCGCGGCCAGCAGCAGCATCTGGGCGCAGAGCCGGTTGGCGATGTCGTCGTCGACCTGCTGGCCGAGCACGATGATCCGCTGCTGGAGCAGCCGCTCGTAGATCGTGTCGCCGAGCGACATCGCCGTCGCGGACCTCATCACGGGGGCCGAGGCGGCCGCCGGGACCAGGCGGGGCGGCGAGGGGTGCTGCGTCACGTCTGCCTGCCTTCGAAAGGTGCGAATCGGGTCTCGGCCGTCTGGGGTCGACCCTAGCCAAAGCGGAGCCTGCGGCGAGCGTGATACGGCGCGTGTTCGCTCAGGGCTCAGGCTTGTGTTCGGGGGGCGGCGGTGCGGGAGCCTCAGTGCCGGCTTGCGTCGTGCCGGCTCGCGCCGTGGGCTCGGACTCCCCGTCCCCGCTCGCAGCAGCGGCGGGCACGTCCCCGGCGACCGGCGCGTCCCCGGCTGCGGGCGCGTCCCCGGTGACCGGCGCATCTTCGGTGACCGGCGGCTGGGCCGGTCCCGACAACTCCTCGAAGTCCACCGGGTCACCGGCGGGGTCGGTGACCGTCGCGGCCCGGATCACGGTTGCCAGCGCTTTGCCCCTGCGCACGTCCGCATAGATCGTGCCGAGTTGACCGGCCTCCTGAACGCGCCGGAGGAACTCCTCGGGACGCGTGCCGGAGCGCGCGGCCTGGAAGATGACCCGGTCCGTCATCTCCGCCTCGGTGACGGCGATCTCCTCGGCATCGGCCACGGCATCCAGCACGAGCTGGGTCTTCACCGCCTCCGCCGCCGACTCACGCAGCTCGGCGTCGAACTCCTCCCGGCTGCGGCCCTGCTCGGCGAGGAAGGCGTCCAGCCGCTGCTCATCGTGGTCGAACTCCTGCGCCACCTCGTGCTTGTGCGCCTCGACTGCGGATTCCACGACGGCCGGCGGCAGCGGCACCTCGACGCCGGCAAGCAGGGCTTGCAGCACCTTCTCCCTGGCCTGACCGCTCTGTCGCATCCGCTTGGCCAGGACCAGCCGCTCCCGGATGTCGGCCCGCAGTGCGTCGAGGGTGTCGAACTCGCTGGCAACCTCGGCGAACTCGTCGTCGGCCTCGGGCAGCTCGCGTTCCTTCACCGCGCTCACCGCGACCGTGACGTCGGCGGTGCGCCCGGCGTGCTTTCCGCCGACCAGTGGGGCCGGAAACGTCTTCGACTCCCCAGCCGCCATGCCGGCCAAGACCTCGTCGATGCCCTCGATGAGCTGACCGGAGCCGACCTCGTAGGACATCCCGGTGGTGGCCGCCTCCTCGACCGGCTCGCCGTCGACCGTGGCGGACAGGTCGACGACGACGAAGTCGCCGGTCCGCGCCGCCCGCTCCACATCCAGGAGGACCCCGAAGCGCGTCCGCAGAACGTCGAGCTGGTCGGCGACGTCGGCGTCGGAGACCTCGACGTCGTCCACAGTGACCGCGATGTCGCCGAAGGCGGGCAGCGTCATCTCCGGCCGGATGTCGACCTCGGCGGTGAACGCCAGCAGGTCGCCGTCCTCGATCCGGGTGACCTCGATGTCGGGCCGACCCAGCGCGCGCACCTCACCGCTGGTGACTGCCTCGGAGTACTTCGCCGGGACCGCTTCGTTGACGACCTCGTCGAGGACGACTCCCCGGCCGAGGCGTGACTCCAGGATCCGGGCCGGTGCCTTGCCCGGTCGGAAACCCGGGATGCGTGCCTGCTGGGCGAGTTTGCGGTAGGCGCGGTCGAAATTCGGCTTGAGCTCGTCGAAGGGGACCTCGACGTTGATCCGGACGCGCGTCGGGCTGAGCTGCTCGACGGTGGACTTCACGTGATCTCCTCCGCTGGGATGCGCGACCGCCGCCGCGCAGCGGCGCGCGAGGCGGACCTGCGCGCGAGTGTAGGCCGTGTCCGTCGTCGCCTCAGCGAGGTGCCCCCGCGAGGTGCCGTCCCGAAGGCGGGGGTGGCCGTGGTCGCCCAACTCCCCGGGCAACCCCGTCGCTGGCGGGACATGACGCCCGTTGCGCCCACGTGACGCTTGCTGCTTGCGGGCGCCAGGGCGGTAGGTGCATCCTTCCTTGTAGGGCACAAGCAAGTGACAGTATGGCGGCTGGTGGCGCAGTGACGGCATCTGAAACGGGCGGGGTGCCGGATCCACCCGTCAGCGGCGGTGGGGATGAGGCCCGGCTGGCCGATGCTGACGAGTTGGGCCGGGAGTTGGTCCGGTTGGTGCGGTTGATCGAGCGCAGCAAGGCCCAGTTCGCGGCCCGCAGCCGTGCCGGGGTGGAATACGCCGCGTACGTGCTGTTGGGACGGCTGGTGGCGGACGGTCCGCAGCGGCTGAGTGGCTTGGCGGAGGCGGTGCATTCGGATCCGTCGACGGTCAGCCGGCAGGTGGCGGCGCTGGTGCGGTCGGGGTTGGTGGAGCGGCGCTCGGATCCGCAGGACCGCCGGGCGTGGCTGTTGGCGGTCACCGGGAGCGGGTGGCGGCTTTTCGATGAGCACCGGCAGGCCCGCAACCGGCACATCGCGGCGATGCTGGCCAGGTGGCCGGACAGTGAGGTGCGCCGGCTGGTCGAGCTGCTGGAGCGGCTGAACAACTGCTTCGAGGACTACCGCTGCCATCTGCTCACTGGAGCCCCGGAGGGACCCGCACCCGCGGAACAAAGCCCCATGGTCGGGGAGCGAGAGGGAACGCAGCCGTGACCGCGACGACGGGGCTTGCAGGCCGCGCTCACCGACCCGGCGGTGCGGACCAACCCCGCCAGCAGCCCGGTGCTGCGCGCCGTGCCGGGCGATGGCCTCGGCGGAGCCGGGACTGGCACGCTGCCGGACTCCTCCTTCCTGCAACATCTGGACCCGCGGCTGGCCCGGCCGTTCCTGGTCGGCTTCTCCGACCCGATGCAATTGATGTTCATGATCGCCGCTGGTGTCGTCTTCATCGCCCTCGCGGCGGTGCTGCTCCTCAAGGAGGTCCCGTTGCGCACCCAGTCCGGTATTCAGGCTCGCGCCGCCGAACCAGCCGCCGAGGCCGGGACGACCCTCGCACCGGTGCCGGCCGGAGCGATCGGACTTGCTCAGCCGGGCAGCGTCGGCGGCACCGGCCGCAACGGCCATCGTCCCGGGCTGGTTCCGGTGTCGGTCGCGACGGACCGGTTCCTGCCCGGCCGTCGCCGGGCCGCGTCCGTCGAGTCCGTCCAGCCTCCCGACCCCACCACCACCACCCCCCTCCCGCTGGTGGGCGCCTGGGGTAAGGACGAGGAGGCACCGGCGGCGGTGGATGCGAGCGGCGGGCAGGGCCACCGCCCAGAACCGATGATTTTCGGGCAGGTCACCCAGGCCGGGGGGGTGCCGGTGCCGGGGGCGGCCCTGACCCTGGCCGACCTGTCAGGTCGGCAGTTGGACCGGGAGGGAGCCGACGACGATGGGCGCTATCAACTCATCCCGCCGAGCGGGGGCACCTTCCTGGTGATCTGCGCCTCGGCCACCCACCAGCCTCAGGCAGCGCTGGTCGCGGTTGCCGACGTGCCGGTGCGCCACAATGTCGCGCTGGCCGCTGCCGGCGCCAGCCTGGGCGGCACCGTCCGGGCGGCCGGCTCCGGGAACGCGGTCCCCGATGCCGTGGTCACGCTCACCGACATCCGAGGAGACGTGCGGGCGGCGACGAGCACCCGGCAGGACGGCGGGTTCGAGCTCAGCAACCTCGCGGAGGGCGACTACACCCTCACCGTGGCCGCGCTGGCGCTGCAGCCGGTCGCGCACAGCATTCAGGTGCCCGCCGAGGGACACCTGCGCCACGATGTGGAGGTCGTCGCGCGCGCGCGGCTACTGGGCTACGTCCTCACCGCCAGTGCTGGTCTCCCCGTGCCCGAGGCGCTGGTCACCCTGATGGACCCGGAGGGCGTCGTGATCGGTTCGGTCATCAGCGGGAAGGACGGCGGGTTCGTCTTCGACGACCTGCAACCCGGCTCCTACACCCTGATCGCGACCGGCTACCCCCCGGTGGCCGCCGAGGTGGCGCTGTCCGCCGGCGAACCCACCGAAACCGTGCTGACCCTGCATCCCCCTACCCTGACCAGTGGCACGGTGGCCGACGGCGCGACCAGCAGCAACGTGTGGGAGTGAGGAGCATGGCTGCCACGGAGACCAGGCACGGCCTGCTCACCGGCCTGGTGGTCACCCGCGACGGGTGGCCGATCCCGCATGCGGTGATCACCGTCATCGACGCCACCGGTGGGCAAGCCGGCCGGAGCACCGTGGCCCCCGACGGGAGCTTCACCGTGCCCGGTCTGCCCGCCGGCACCTACACCGTGATCGCCGCGGCCGCCGGGCACACTCCGCAGGCCCGCACCGGCGTGGTCACCTGCACCGAACCTGTCGAGCTGGGCCGGCTGGTGCTCACCAACGCCGGGGGGGCGGCGCTCCCCACCCCCGGTTGCTGGTACGTCGACCCGATCCACTCCAGAATCTCGGCCACCGCTGTCCACCTGGGCTTCGCCAAAATCCACGGCCGGTTCCGGGAATTCACCGGAACCCTCCAGGTGGCCCAGCCCCTGGAGCACAGCTCGGTCGAGGTGGTGATCGCTGCGGCCAGCATCGACACCGACAACGCCGACCGCGACACCCACCTGCGCTCACCGGACTTCCTCGACGTCGCAACGTTTCCCGAAATCCGCTACACCGGCCGCGGCCTGACCGTGCTTCGCGACAACAGTTGGACACTGGAGGGCCGACTCACCATGAAAGACGTCACGCGGCCGGTGCCGCTGCAGGTCAGCTACCTGGGCGTCGGACAGGATCCCTGGGGCGGCACCCGCGCCGGGTTCAGCGCCGTCACCCAACTCGACCGCGACCATTTCGGCATGATCTGGAACCAATCCCTCCTCGTCGGGGTCTTCGCCGTCGGCCGCACCCTGCGCATAGCCATCGACGCGGAAGCGGTACACCAACAACCCACGGCGCCCGGCCCGGCCGGTGACTGACACGCCTGCCACCTATCCAGGGTCCGGCCGGAGCGCATGATCGCTGGCGCCTCCTCTGACTGGCCCTCCCCTGGCCTGGTCGGGGTGGCGGGATGTGAACCCACGGTCCCTCGCTCCCAAAGCCTCGGCAGGCCGTGTGCCGCCGTTCGTAACCGTCCATGACCTCGGGCTTTCCGTCCCGTTCGGTCCGTCAGGCCCGGTCGGCAGTGGGGGCCGTCGCCGTGGGCCGGCCCGGCCTGCTCGACGGGACCGGGGCGCCGCCGGCCGGCGGTGGGCTTGTCCCATGTGCCATATCTGTCCGCGCGGCGACAGCACCCGGCATGGACCGGACGGACGAGCTGTGGACCGACGAGCTGTGGCGGCCGGCGTTTCCCACGCCCGAACTGGTGCACACCGCCGCCGACCTCCTCCCGACGATCACCGAGACCGGCGGGCGGGGCGCGGTGCTCGGTGAGGGGCCGCGGTAGGAGATCGTCATCAGCCCCGGCGTCATCCGCGTGCGCACCAGGGACTACGCGAAAGCCGAACGCAACCACGAACGCGAGCAACGCCGCGAGCGCGCCGAGGCCGACATAGCCGCCACCTTCCTCGCCACCGGCGAGGACGTGCCCGAGCTGCTGGCGACCCGGGGCACGATCGTGGCCTGGTCCGCCCGCTCCCGCGCCCGCATGGTCGCCCGGCTGTCCGACCTGGACTACACCCGGCTGTACGGCCGCTACCGGGTCTGCACGAGCTGCGGGGCGGACTTCTGCGAGCTGCTCAATGCCTGCCCGGCCTGCCGCTCACCCGATTCGACGTTGGTGGACCGCTCGGGGCGGTTGTCGGCGATGCTCACCCTGACCTACCCCGGGGACTGGCTCACCGTCGCGCCCCGCACGTCCACATCTCCACCACACCCCCCATGCGCTTCACCGTGCTGGCCGATCCGGAGACGGGGCAGCTGCGGGAGGCCGACTTCAAGACCTGGCTGTCGGCATCGCCGCCGGGCGCATCCTGCGCCGCTGGTACGCCGTCAAGCGGCTCACCAAGCAGGTTTCCTAGACTCTCGTCGATCGCCAGCAGCCGCCACCCCCGCAGCCATGCCCCCCGGGTCGCCAGCGCCGCCACCGGCCCGGCGACCTGCTCGAACACCTCGGCCAACACCCTCGGGCCCAATCGCTTACGGCCCTGGGTGATCCCGGCGGCGGTCGGCACCGTCCACGCCGCGTCCCAGCAGCCCCACCGGTCAAACGCGCCGGTCAGCTTCGCCGCGACCTCCTCGTAATCGTCCTCGGCGAACAGACACATCCCCATCGTCAGCTACGCCACCACGCGGCGGCAGCTTCCCCCCGACCGCCGCGCTCCGACCCCGCACCCCGCCACGGCCGCGTCCACCACATCCCGGGGCACCGCCGTGACCAGCACCCCCAGCGACACCTGATCCGGCCGCACCACCCCCAGCTTGATCCACAGCCGGGCACGCTGTCACCACCAGCAGCCAAGATCAGCCAGCCACGCCGAGACGAACCAGAAAACCTCAGACCAACACCATGATCAAAGTAAGCTACGTGGCATTGTTGCGCCGCGAGCGCGGAGAGGAGTCGCATGGGTAGGTAGTGGCTTGCTTGATGTGGTGCTGCACGGGAGATGAAGGTGTGGCCCTTCGGCGTCGCCCGTTCATGCATTATGCGTTCGACTCCTGGCTGGCGCGGGAATTCCCGGCCGTGGAGTTCGAGCGTTACGCCGATGATGCGGTGGTGCACTGCGTGACCGAGCGCCAGGCCCGAGGGGTCCTGGCGGCGCTGGCTGAGAGGATGGAGCAGGTCGGGCTGCGGCTGCACCGACCAAGACCAGGATCGTGTACTGCAAGGACCGGAAGCGGCGATTCAGCTATGAGTGCACGTCGTTTACCTTCCTCGGCTACACCTTCCGCGCCAGGAAAGCTCCAACCCGGAACGGGACGAGCATGTTCGCCGCGTTCCTCCCGGCGGTCAGCCGGGATGCGCCCAAGAAGATGGGGCAGGAAATCCGCCGCCGGCGGGTCCACCTGCGCACCACCGCGGACCTGGCAGAACTCGCCGAGTGGATGAATCCGATCATCCGTGGCTGGATGAGCTACTACGGGAAGTTCTACCGGACCGAACTCGACGGCCTCCTACGGGGCATCAACACCTACCTGGTGCGCTGGGCACGACGGAAGTTCAAACGGCTGCGGTCGTTCAAGAAGGCCAAACGGTGGTGGCACGGGCTGCTCAAAAGACAGCCCGAAATTTTCACCCACTGGGCCTGGATGACCGAGTTCTAACGGATAGATGAGACGAGCATCGTCGGGCTGGTCTCGCAGAGCACGATGCGGGCGCCGGTGACCGGATCGGCGCCAGCCGTCACACGGACCTGATAGCCCCCGCGGTGGGGCCGGATATTCCCGCGCTGGCGCGGCGGCCGTTGCGCGGCCTCGTTAGACCTCGGCATGACCCAGCACCGTAGCCCCGCTCGTGGACCACCTGGTGGACCACGATCCCCCAGGGTCTAACACCGGCCTGAGTCACGCAAGAGTACGCCGCTGACCTGCGGTTTCTCGTGTCGGGACGGCGGGATTCGAACCCACGACCCCTTGACCCCCAGTCAAGTGCGCTACCAAGCTGCGCCACGTCCCGTGCGGGTCAGGCTACCGCATCCCGGCCGCCGGCTGGCTCGCCGTAGCCCGGGCCGCACGGGAAGCTTGGCTTGTGCTGGAAGACATCGAGCCGTTCGGCCTCACGCTGCTGGTGGCCGCGGCGGTCGTCTCCGCGGCGCTGCTGTCCAACCGGATCAGCGCCCGGCTGCGCATCCCGGCTCCGGCGATCTTCCTGCTCGGCGCGGGCGCGGCCTCCGACGTGGTGCCGTCGCTGCAGGGGATCCCGATCAGCGCCGTGGAGCAGATCGTCACGGTTGCACTCGCGCTCATCCTCTTCGACGGCGGCATGCACATCGGCTGGCGGCGGCTGCGGCACGCGGTCGGTCCGGTACTCGTGGTCGGCGTCGTCGGCACCTTCCTCACCGCGGGCGCCGTGGCGCTGCTCGCGCACCTGCTCTTCGGCTTCCCTTGGCTGGTCGCGCTGCTGCTGGGGACCGCCCTGGCCCCGACCGACCCCGCCGTGGTGTTCTCGGTGCTGGGCAGCCGGGAGGTCCCCGGGCGGGCCGGCGTGATCCTCGAGGGTGAGTCCGGCGCGAACGACCCGGTCGGGATCGCGCTGCTGGTCAGCCTGCTCACCATCGGCGGCGACTCCGGACCCGGCGCGGTCGGCAGCGTGCTGGGCACCTTCGCCCTCCAGATGGCCGTGGGCGCGGCGATCGGCATCGCGGGCGGCTGGTTGCTGCTGCAGGCCATGCGACGGCTGCCGCTGCCCAGCGAGGGCCTCTACCCGCTGCGCACGTTGGCCTCCTCGATCGCGCTCTACGGCGCCGCGACTGTGGCGCACGGCTCCGGCTTCCTCGCGGTGTTCGTCGCCGGCATCCTCATCGGCGACGCCAGGGCACCGTTCAAAGGTGAGATCGAACGGTTCCACTCCTCACTCGCCAGCCTCTCGGAGATCGTCGCCTTCGTCGTGCTCGGCTTGACGATCTCGCTGTCGACCCTGGGGCGGCGGGATGCGTGGCTCATCGGCCTGGCGCTCGCCGCGTTGCTGGCCTTCGTGGTCCGGCCGCTGCTCGTCGGGGCACTGCTACTGGCGGTCCGGCTGCGGATCGGGGAGCGCCTGTTCGTGCTCTGGTCCGGCCTCAAGGGGGCGGTGCCGGTGCTGCTGGGCACCTACGTCCTCGTCTCACGGTCGGTCGACAACCTGCTCGTCTACGAGGTGATCTTCGTGGTGGTCGCGTTCTCGGTGATCGTGCAGGGCGGCCTGGTCCCCACCGTCGCGGCCCGCTGTGGCGTGCCGATGCGTGAGGTGGAGCCCCGCCCGTGGTCGCTCGGGGTGCGTTTCCGCAACCGGCCGGAGGGAGTGCGCCGCTACCTCGTCGCAGCCGGGGCGCCCGCGGCGGGCCGGCCCATCGGCGACCTCGACCTCGGCGAGGACCTGTGGATCAGCCTCGTGATCCGGCACGGGCAGCCGGTGCATGTGCGCGGCTCGACGGTGCTGGAGGCCGGCGACGAGGTGCTGGTGCTGGCCGACCCGGAGCGTGAGGAGGATCCGGGTCTGGTGTTCACCGGGCGGCGAAGCTAACGGTGCCGCTGCCGTACCCGCACCGAGATCTGCACCGGGGTTCCGGTGAACTCGAAGGACTCGCGCAGCCGGCGTTCCAGGAACCGTCGGTAACCTGCCTCGAGGACACCCGTGGTGAACAGCACGAAGGCCGGTGGCCGGGTCTGCGCCTGAGTGGCGAAGAGCACTTTGGACACGCGACCGCCGCGAACCGGCGGTGGCGTCGCGGCGATGACCTCGGCGAGCCAGGAGTTGAGCTGGCCGGTCGGCACGCGACGGTCCCAGGAGCCCAGCGCGGTGCGCAGGGCCGGCGCGAGCCTGGACGTCGACCGTCCGGTCAACGCGGAGACGTTCACCCGCTCCGCCCACCGCATCCGCACCAGCTCGCGGTCCAACTCCCGGTCCAGCCGCAGCCGGCGGTCAGAGTCGACGAGGTCCCATTTGTTGAACGCCAGCACCAACGCCCGCCCGGCTGCCACGACGCTCGTCGCGACGCGCAGATCCTGCTCGCTCACCGGCTCGCTCGCGTCCAGCAGCACGATCGCGACTTCGGCGGCCTCGATCGCCGCTCGGGTGCGTAGGCTCGCGTAGTACTCGGTGCCGTCGGCGGTCCGCACCCGCTTGCGTAGCCCGGCGGTGTCCACGAACCGCCACAGCTCGCCATCCAGCTCCACCAGCGAGTCGACTGGGTCCACCGTCGTACCGGCCACCGGATCCACCACTGCCCGCTGCTCTCCCACCAGCCGGTTGAGCAGGCTGGACTTGCCGACGTTGGGACGGCCCACCAACGCGACCCGGCGAGGCCCGGCGGCTCCCGCGCCCGCATCGTCGCGCGGGCCTTCCGGCAGCGCAGCCAGCACGGCGTCGAGCAGGTCGCCCGAGCCGCGCCCGTGCAGCCCGCTGACCGGGTGGGGTGCTCCCAGCCCGAGCGACCATAGTGCCGCGGTGTCGGCCAGCAACCGCTCGTCGTCGACCTTGGTGGCGGCCAGCAGCACCGGACGGTCCGAGCGCCGCAGCACCCGGGCGACGGCCTCGTCGGTGGCGGTGGCGCCGACGACGGCGTCCACGACGAGCAGCACGGCGTCCGCCGTGGCGATCGCCAACTCGGCCTGCGCGGACACCGCAGCCCGCATTCCGGCGGCGTCCGGCTCCCAGCCGCCGGTGTCGACGATGGTGAACCGGCGCCCGTTCCACAGTGTGTCGTATGCCACCCGGTCCCGGGTCACGCCCGGGACGTCCTGCACGACCGCTTCGCGGCGCCCGAGCATCCGATTGACCAGCGTCGACTTCCCGACATTGGGGCGGCCGACGACCGCGAGCACCGGCGCCGGTAGCTGCTGCCGGCCGCCGCCGGGATCACCGGGATCACCAGAGCTGTCGGGGCTGTCGGGGCTGTCGGGGCTGTCGAACTGCCAGTCGCTGCGGTCGGTGGTCATCGCCGCACCGCCGCCGCGCGCATGCCGTCGAGCTCCCTGACGACCGCAACCAGCGCGGCGCGCACCCGGTCGGTCGCCGCGGCCAGCCCGGCCCGGTCCCTGCCGGGCGGCACCTGGAACGGCTCGCCGACCAGCACATCGACGACCGGCCGGAACCGTCGACCGGACGCCGCGGGGCGCCGGGTGCCGCGGCAGGCCACCGGCAGGACCAGCGCGTCCGACGCTCGCGCGAGCCACGCGGCGCCGTGCTGCGCGGCGACCACGTCGCCGTCGCCCCGGCTGCCCTCGGGAAAGATCCCGACGAGTCCCCCGGCCCGCAGCACCCGAACCGCGGCGAGCAGGGACCGGCGGTCCGGTTCACCGCGGCGGACCGGGAGCTGGCCGATCCAGTGCAACAACGGGCTCAGCGGACCCCGGAACATCTCGTGCTTGACGAGGAACACCGTCGGGCGCCGGGGCAGCCCGAGCAGCAGCGGGCCGTCCACTGCCGCGCTGTGATTGGCGACCATCACCACCGGGCCGGCGGCTGGGACGCGGTACCTGCCGTGCATCCGGATCCGGTAGAACGGCCGGAACAGCCAACGGGCGATCCAGCAAGCCACCGTGTGCAAGGCAGGCGAGCTGCCTTCCGGCAGTGCCTCGGTCACCGCCGGCCCGCCACGGGCGCTTCCGACGTCGACCGGAGCAGGCCCCGGTCAGTGGCCAGCCGGACCAGCCGCGCGACCACCGCGTCCAGGTCGAGCTCCGTGGTGTCCAGCCGCACCGCGTCCGCGGCGGTCCGCAGCGGCGACGCGGTCCGCCGGGAGTCCAGCCGGTCACGTCGGCGCACGTCGCGCAGCGTCGCGTCCAGCTCCACCTCCCGCCCCGCGGCACGGTCCTGCCGGGACCGGCGACCGGCTCTGGTCACCTCCGTCGCGGTGAGGAAGACCTTGAGCTCGGCGTCAGGAGCGACCACGGTGCCGATGTCGCGGCCCTCGACGACGATGCCGTCGCCCCCGGCGAGCGCCGTGGCGATGAGGCGCTGCTGCGCCGCGACGAGGTGGGCCCGCACCGCCGGCACCGCCGAGACCGCGGAGACCGCCGCCGTCACCGGCGCTTCGCGGATCTCCGCGGCGACGTCCTCGCAGTCCAGCGCGACCGTGGGCGAGGTCGGATCGGTGCCGACCGTCAGCCGGGGTGCCAGCGCCACCCGGGTGACCGCAGCCGGATCCTCGACGTCAGCTCCCGCCCGCAGTGTGGCCAGCGTCACCGCCCGGTACATCGCTCCGGTGTCGAGGTAGCGGGCACCAACCTGCACCGCCAGTTGCCGCGCGGCGGTGGACTTGCCGGTACCGGAGGGACCGTCCAGCGCTACGACTCCACGCAGCGTCGCGCCTTGGTCCACCGGCTGCCTCCTGATCGCCCGGATCTCCCAATTGTGCCGGTCGTGGTCTGTCTCAGCACCAGTGGGCCGGGCCTGCAAGCAGCCCCTCACCGGGGCAGGTCCGACCGCAGGGCGGCGGCGCCCCGCAGGTAGACGTGGCGCAGCTCGGAACGCGGGCGATCGGTCTCCACGTGCGCGAGCATCCGAAGCACCCGGGGCATGGAGCCGGGCACGGCGATCTCGGTGGCGCACAGCAGCGGCACGTCGGTCAGGCCCGTGAGGCGGGCGGCGTAGGCGGGGAACTCCGAGGTGATGTCCGGGGTGGCGGTGAATATCACGGAAATGAGGTCCTCCGCGCCGATGGCGTTGCGGGCGAGCACCTCCTTGACCAGTTCAGCGGTGGCCTCCAGCACCTGCTCTCGTTCGTCGGCGTCGATCTGCGTCGCCCCCCGGATCGCGCGCACCGCCATGCCCGGCACTGTAGGACCTGCCCTGGGTGGATTCCCACCGTCACATCCCCACGGCGCGGTAGAGCTCCCCGACCTCCGACCGGCTCAGCCGGCGTAACGAACCGGGCCGTTGCTCTCCCAGCCGCACCTCACCGACGGCGGTGCGAACGAGTCGCCGCACCGGGTGGCCAACGGTCTCCAGCAGTCGCCGCACGACGTGCTTGCGACCCTCGTGCAGCACGACCTCCACCATGGCGCGGCCGGGCAACGCGTCCACGACCCGGAAGCCGTCCACCCGCACCAGGCCGTCCCCCACCTCGACCCCGGCCCGCAGCCGCCTGCCGAGGTCCCGCTGCACCGGGCCGGGCACCTCGGCCAGGTAGGTCTTGGGCACCCCGTAGGACGGGTGGGTGAGCCGGTGCGCGAGCTCGCCGTCGTTGGTGAGCAGCAGCAGCCCCTCGGTCTCGGCGTCCAGCCGCCCGACGTGGAACAGCCGTTGCGTGCGGTCCGCGACGTAATCGCCGACGCAGGGCCGGCCCCGCTCGTCGGACATCGTCGAGTGCACCCCGCGCGGCTTGTTCAACGCCAGGTGCACGACCTCGCCGCCGAACAGGACCCGCGCGCCGTCGACGTGCACGACCACCCGGTCCGGGTCGACCCGCCGGCCCAGCTCCCTGACCACCTCGCCGTCGACGCTGACCCGGCCGGCGGCGATGAGCTCCTCGGCGGCGCGGCGGCTGGCGATCCCGGCGCGGGCCAGCACCTTCTGCAGCCGGACCCCCGCTGAGGGTTCGGACCCGGACGTCTCAGGTTCCGACATCGTCGATCGCGTCCACCTCGGGGAGCAGCGGGGCCAGCGGCGGCAGCTCCTCCAGCGAGGCCAGCCCCAGCCGCTCGCAGAACAGCTCCGTGGTCCGGAACAGCGTGGCCCCGGTGTGGGGGTCGGTACCCGATTCCGCCACGAGTCCGCGGGCCAGCAGCGTGCGCATCACGCCGTCGACGTTGACCCCCCGTACGGCCGCCACCCTGGCCCTGGTCACCGGTTGCCGGTAGGCGACGACGGCCAGCGTCTCCAGCGCGGCCCGGGTCAGCCGCGAGCGCTGCCCGTCGAGCACGAGCCGTTCGACGTAGGGGGCGAAGCGGTCCCGGGTGTAGAACCGCCAGCCTTCGCCGACCCGGCGCAGGTCGATACCGCGGCGGTGGGCGTGGTAGCCCTCCGAGAGGCACACCAGTGCGGCGGCGACCCGGGCCGTCGGTTGCTCCAGCGCGGCGGCGAGCGACTCCTCGGAGGCGGGGGCGTCGACGACGAGCAGCAGCGCTTCCAACGCGGCGGCGAGCTCGGCGTCGGCGACCAGATCGGGACCGGTCACTGCGCCCGTCGGGGCGTCGGCCTCGTTCACCGCGACTCCTCCTCGTCCCTGCCGCGACCGCCCGTCCAGCGCACCGCCAGCTCGCCGAACACCTCGTCCTGCGTCAGCGCCACCCGCTCCTCACGGTAGAGGTCGAGCACGGCGAGGAACCGGGCGACCACTTCGACGGTGCGCGCACAGTCGGCGACCAGTTCCGCGAACGTCGCCACGCCCACCTCGGCCAGTCGGCGGGCCAGCAACTCGGTCTGTTCGGCCACCGAGACCTGGGGGGACTGCAGGTGCGCGGTGGGGAGCGCCGACGGCGGCTTGGGCCGCAGCACCGCGGCGGCGACCTCGGCGAACCGGTCCGGGTCGACCCCCAGCATGACCTCGGGGAGCAGCCCGGCGTAGCGGCCCTCCAGCGCCACCGAGCGGGGGTAGCGGCGCGACGCCCCGGCTTCCAGCTCCCGGAACAGCCCCGCCATCTGCTGATAGGCCCGGTACTGCAGCAGCCGTGCGAACAGCAGGTCGCGGGCCTCCAGCAGCGCCAGGTCCGCCTCGTCGTCGACCTCGCCGGTGGGCAGCAGCCGGGCCGCCTTCAGGTCGAGCAGGGTCGCGGCGACGACGAGGAACAGGGTGGTCTCGTCCAGGTCGACATCGGCGCCGAGGGCTGCGGTGTGGGCGATGAAGTCGTCGGTGACACGGTGCAGCGCGACTTCCGTCACGTCCAGCTCGTGACGGCTGATGAGCTGCAACAGCAGGTCGAAGGGACCTTCGAAGTTGTCCAGTCGGACGGTGAAGCGGGGGCGCTGCCCGCTGGTGGCGTGCGGAGCGGACGGCCCGTTCACCAGCTCGACCGGGAGATCACCTCACGGGCCAGCGCCCGGTAGGCGTACGCGCCGGCCGAGCGGGGGGCCCACGTCGTGATGGGCTCACCGGCCACCGTGGTCTCCGGGAAGCGCACCGTACGGTTGATCACCGTGTCGAAGACGATGTCGTCGAAGGCCTCCACGACCCGGGCCATGACCTCGCGGGTGTGCAGGGTCCGCGGGTCGTACATCGTGGCGAGGATCCCGACGATCTGCAGCTTGGGGTTCAGCCGCTCCTGGACCTTCTCGATGGTGTCCATGAGCAGGGCGACGCCGCGCAGGCTGAAGAACTCGCACTCCAACGGGATGATCACGCCGTCTGCGCAGGCGAGTGCGTTGACCGTCAGCAGGCCGAGCGAGGGCTGGCAGTCCACGAGCACGTAGTCGTAGCGGCCCAGGGCCGGCGCGATGGTCCGGCCGAGCGTGTGTTCCCGCCCCACCTCGGTGACCAGTTGGATCTCGGCGGCTGACAGGTCGATGTTGCTGGGCAGGAGCTCCATCCCCGCCACCGGCGTGTCGATGATGACGTCGTCGACCGACGCGCCGCGCTCCACGATCAGGTTGTAGATGGTGCGTTCGAGCTGGTGCGGGCCCACGCCCAAGCCCACCGACAGCGCTCCCTGCGGGTCGAAGTCGACCAGCAGCACCTTGCGGCCGTACTCCGCGAGAGCAGCACCCAGGTTGATCGTCGACGTCGTCTTGCCGACGCCGCCCTTCTGGTTGCACATCGCGAGCACGGTGGCCGGCCCGTGGCGGTGCACCGGGCCTGGCTCTGGGATGTCCCGCCGTGGGCGGCCGGTGGAGCTCACGCCGCCCAGCTCGCCGTCCGCCTCGTCGTCCGGCCCCGATCGGGCCGGGAACGGGGTGGGTGTCGACATGCGGGTGAGATCCTTCACGTCGTCGCCGCGGCCGGGTCCAGGCTCGGCCGGTTCCGAGCGAAAGCCTAGGAGCCAGTCACGACGTGCGGCAACGCGCCCCGCCGTCGCGCCGCCATCCGTTGCGAAAGGAATGTCGCGATGGGATGTCGGTCAGTCCCATGTCGGTCAGTCCCGGGCTCGGGGGTGGGAGGTGGCGTAGACCTCGCGTAGTCGGTCCACGGTGACCAGTGTGTAGACCTGCGTGGTCGTCACCGAGGCGTGCCCGAGCAGTTCCTGCACCACGCGCACGTCGGCGCCGCCGTCGAGCAGGTGTGTGGCGAAGGAGTGCCGCAGGGTGTGCGGTGAGACCGTCTCGTTGATCCCCGCCAGCGCCGCCGACTCCCGCAGCGCCTGCCATGCGCTCTGCCGCGACAGCCGCGCCCCCCGCGCGTTGAGGAACAGCGCGCTGGTACCCCGTCCTCGCGCGGCCAACGCCGGCCTGGCGCGCACCCGGTAGGCCTCGACGGCTGCCAGCGCCGGCCGGCCCACCGGGACCAGCCGCTGCTTCCCGCCCTTGCCGGCCAGCAGCACGGTACGCGAGAACACGTCGAGGTCGTCGACGTCGAGCCCGACCGCCTCGGAGATCCGGGCTCCGGTGGAGTAGAGCAGCTCGAGCAGCGCCCGGTCCCGCAGCCCGGGCGGGTCGTCCCGGGCGCAGCCGTCGAGCAGCCGGGTGACGGTGTCCACCGGCAGCGCCTTGGGCAGCCGCCGCGGCGGTGGCGGCGGGTGCACCTCCCGCGCCGGGTCGTGCCCGACCAGACCTTCCCGGTGGGCGAAGCGGTGCAGCCCCCGGACCGCGACCAGCGCCCGGGCCGCCGACGACGCCGCCAGCGGCGCGTGCCCGGCGTCGCCCTCGCGCAGCGCGGCGAGGAAGCCGGCGACGTGGCACTCCCGGACGTCGTCGGCGGTCGTCACCCCCACCGTGGCCAGGTATCCCAGGTACCTGCGCAGGTCCCGGCGGTAGGAGTCGAGCGTGTTGCGCGCGGTGCCCCGCTCGACCGCGAGGTGGTCGACATAGGCGGAAACGACCGCTGCGGGCTCCACCCGGAGCCCGGTCAGCTCAACACCTCGCCGAGCGGGACGTACGGTATTCCGTGGGTCTGGCCCACCTCGGGCCGCACCACCTGACCGGCCACCACGGCGACGCCTTTGGCCAGCGCCGGGTCGGCCCGCACCGCAGCGGCGAGCCCGGAGTCGGCCAGCGCGCACACGTAGGGCAGCGTGACGTTGGTGAGCGCCTGGGTGGAGGTGTTGGGCACCGCCCCAGGCATGTTCGCCACGCAGTAGAACAGCGAGTCGTGCACGGCGAAGGTCGGGTTCTCGTGCGTGGTGGGCTGCGAGTCGGCGAGGCAGCCGCCCTGGTCGACGGCGATGTCGACCAGGACCGAGCCGGCCCGCATCCGGGACACCAGGTCGTTGGACACCAGCGTCGGTGTCTTGGCCCCCGGGACGAGCACGGCGCCGATCACGAGATCGGCCCACAGGCACGCCTTCTCCACCTCGAAGGCGTTGCTCGTGATCGTCTGGAGGTGGCCCCGGTAGGTGAAGTCGATCTGCCGCAGCCGGTTGATGTTCGTGTCCAGCACGACGACCTCGGCCTGTAGCCCGAGGGCGATCGTCGCGGCGTTCATCCCGGAGACGCCGGCACCGAGCACCGCGACCTTCCCGGCCGGGACCCCCGACACCCCGCCGAGCAGCACTCCGCGCCCGCCGGACGTGCGCTCCAGGCAGTGCGCGCCCACCTGAGGCGCCATTCGCCCGGCGACTTCGCTCATCGGTGCGAGCAGCGGCAGCGAGCCGTCCGGGAGCTGGACTGTCTCGTAGGCGATCGCAGTGATCTTCGAGGCGAGCAGTGCGTCGGTGCACGCCCGAGAGGCCGCCAGGTGCAGGTAGGCGAACAGCACCTGGTCCTCACGCATCCGGTAGTACTCCTCGGCCACCGGCTCCTTGACCTTGAGCACCAGGTCGGCCTCGCCCCACACGTCGTCGGCCGAGGGCAGGATCTGCGCTCCTGCGCAGATGTAGGCCGAGTCCGGAAGCACGGAGCCGGCCCCGGCGTCGCGCTCGACGACGACCTGGTGACCGCGCCGGACGAGCTCGATCACTCCAGCCGGCGTGATCGCCACCCGGTACTCGGAGTTCTTCACCTCGCGGGGAATGCCGACCTTCACCTGACCGCCCTCCCGGCTGGCCCCCCGGCCGGCGGGTCTCGCCGGGTTGGCCGAAGGAACTCTAGTGTTAGCGGCCGCCGGGGTTCACGGAACGAGCAGCGAAGCGGTGCGGGCGGTCCGGCCAGGGCGCGCCGGTCGGACGGGCTTCGGCGAAACCGTCGACCACGGCGTGCGCCGCGAGCACGCCGGCCGCGGAGACCGCGTTGACGATCTCGCCGGCCAGTACCCGGCGCACCGCCTCGTTCAGCGGCAGCCGGTGCACGACGAGATCGGACTCCTCGTCGTCCGCCAGCGACGGCCGGTCCTGCTCCGACAGCCCGGTCGCCAGGTACACCCGCACCGCCTCGTCGGAGAACCCCGGCGAGGGCACCACGTCGAGCAGGACGGCCCAGTGCTCGGCCGCCAGGCCGGCTTCCTCGACCAGTTCCCGCCGCGCGGTCACCAGCGGCTCCTCGCCGGCCTCGTCGAGCAGCCCGGCGGGCAGCTCGAAGAGCCGGCGCCCCACGGCATGCCGATACTGGTGGATCAGCACGAGTCGGCGCTGGCCGTCGACGGCGGCCACCGCGACAGCGCCGGGGTGCTCGAGGACCTCCCGCGTGGCGACGCGACCGCCGGGCATCTGCACCTCGTCGGCCCGCACGGCCAGGACCCGGCCGGTGTAGAGCGTGCGGCTGCCCCGGACCGCGAAGTCGTGTCCGCCCACGGCTCACCGGACCCCGGCCGACGCGGGACGCCGTCCGGTGAGCTCCACCGGCAGCCGGTCCGCGGCGCGGTAGCGCAGTGCGGCACCGACGAAACCGGCGAACAGCGGGTGGGACCGGGTGGGCCGGCTCTTGAGCTCGGGGTGGGCCTGGGTGCCGACGAAGAACGGGTGCACGTCGAAGGCCAGCTCGACGAACTCGACGAGCCTGTCGTCCGGCGAGGTCCCGGAGAACACCAGCCCGGCCCGCGCGAGCCGCTCCCGGTAGGTGTTGTTCACCTCGTAGCGGTGACGGTGACGTTCGGACACCCGGCTCGTCCCGTACGCGGCCCGCACGATGGTGCCGTCGCCGAGCACGGCCGGGTAGGCGCCCAGGCGCATGGTGCCCCCCATGTCCCGATGCCCGGCCACCACGTCGGCTTGGCCGGGCATCGTACTGATCACCGGATGCTCGGTGGCCTGGTCGAACTCCGTCGAGTTCGCATCCGTCAGGCCCCCCAGCGACCGGGCCGTCTCGATCACCATGCACTGCATGCCGAGGCAGAGCCCGAGCAGGGGGACGCCTCGGCTCCGGGCGTGCCCGATCGCGCCGATCTTGCCCTCGATGCCGCGGACACCGAACCCGCCGGGTATCAGCACCCCGTCCACGTCCGACAGCGCGGCGGCGGCGCCGGCGGGGGACCGACAGTCGTCGGAGGGCACCCACCTGACGTCCACCCGGGCCCGGTGGGCGAAGCCGCCGGCACGCAGCGCCTCGGTGACCGACAGGTAGGCATCGGGCAGGCCGACGTACTTGCCGACCAGCGCGATCCGCACGTTCTCGGCAGGGTTGTGCACCCGGTCGAGCAGGTCGCCCCACTCGGTCCAGTCGACGTCACGGAACGGCAACCCGAGCCGGCGCACCATGAAGGCGTCCAGGCCCTCGCGGTGCAGCACCTTGGGTATGTCGTAGATCGACGGGGCGTCCGGGGCGGCGATCACGCCGTCGACCTCCACGTCGCACATGAGGCTGATCTTGCGCTTCATCCCGTCCGGCACCTCGCGGTCGGCGCGGCAGACCACCGCGTCGGGCTGGATGCCGATGTTGCGCAGCGCGGCCACCGAGTGCTGGGTGGGCTTGGTCTTCAGCTCCCCCGAGGGCGCCAGGTAGGGCACGAGCGACACGTGCAGGAACAAGCAGTTGTCCCGCCCGACGTCGTGGCGGACCTGGCGGGCCGCCTCGAGGAACGGCAACGACTCGATGTCGCCGACGGTGCCCCCGATCTCAGTGATCACGACGTGGGGGGTCTGGCCATCCTCGTCGGGCGCCGCCATGGCGAGGATCCTGTCCTTGATCTCGTTGGTGATGTGCGGGATCACCTGGACGGTGTCGCCGAGATACTCGCCGCGCCGCTCCTTGGCGATGACGGTGGCGTAGATCTGGCCGGTGGTGACGTTCGCCCGGCCGCACAGGTCGCGGTCGAGAAACCGCTCGTAGTGCCCGATGTCCAGGTCGGTCTCCGCGCCGTCCTCGGTGACGAACACCTCGCCGTGCTGGAACGGGTTCATCGTCCCCGGGTCGACATTGAGGTAGGGGTCCAGCTTCTGCATCGTCACGCGCAGGCCGCGAGCTGTGAGCAACTGACCGAGGCTGGACGCGGTCAGGCCCTTGCCGAGCGAGGAGACGACGCCTCCGGTGACGAACACGTGCCTGGTCGCGCGGGTGTGCACCACGGGTCTTCACGCTAACACCGCTGCGACCCGACCTGTCAGCCGACGCACCCGCAGGCCGGCGGTTCCGCAACGAAGGGAGATCACGCGAAGCGCCTCCCGACAACGCTCACGACCCGCTGCCACACGTCGGTCAGCAGCGCCGGCACGGCGTCCCCGGCAGCCGAGACGGCGAGCGACGCGACCACCGCGACCAGTGCCGCCGCGACGAGCAGCAGCACCGCGCCCGAGGACACCCGGCACCGGTACAGGGCCGCTACCGCCGCGCCGTCGACCACCCTGCCGCCCATCTTGAGCCGGGTGAGGAAGGTCGACGGGTTGCTGCCGGAACGGCCCCGGTCGAGGAACTCCGTGAGCGTGGCTTGGAAGCCGACGGCGACCACCAGCGCAGCCTCATGCGCGTCGGCGAGCAGCAGCGCCAGATCCTCCGGGTTGCCCGACGCCGGGAAGGCGACCGCGGGAACCCCGAGGCCCGCCACCCGCTCCAACCCCCCAGCGTGACTCGCCGGGTCGGTGGGCACGACGAGCTGGGCGCCACAGCGCAACGTGTCGACGCTGACGTCCTCCGGGTCGGCCACGATGAGCGCCAAGGGGTGGCCGGCGCCCCGGACGGTGTCGGCCGCGGCGCCGACGCCGATGACAATCGGCTGGTACTCGCCCACGAAATGCCGTAGCCGCTCGAGCTCCGCGGCGTGGTGACGGCCCGGCGCGACGACCAGGACGTGGCGTCCCCGCAGCGGCACCGCGACGTCCGGCACGCCCACGCCGTCGAGCAGCAGATGCCGTTCCCGGCGCATGAACTCGACGGTGTTCGAGGAGAACGCCTCCAGCAGGATCGACAACCCGGACCGTGCCTGCACCATCAGCTCGGCCATCGACTCCGGGCTCTGCGCGCTGCCGCGGGCGAGCTCCCGGTCACCGGCGTAGACCACGCCGTCGTGCAGCCGTATCCGGGCGCCGTCCTTGACCGCCCGCAGCACCTCCGGGCCGGCGCCGTCGACGAGCGCGACGCCAGCCCGCACGAGGATCTCCGGGCCCAGGTTGGGGAACCGGCCGGAGATGGAAGGCGATGCGTTGACGACTCCGGCGACCTTCGCGGCGACGAGCGCGGCGGCGGTGCCAGGGTCCAGGTCGACCTGGTCGAGCACCGCGATGTCCCCGGTGGACACCCGGCGCAACAGCCTGTCGGTGTGTCGGTCGACCCGGGCCACACCCCACACCCCGGGGAGGTCGGGCGCGGCCCGTGCCAGCAGTCCGGACAGCTTCATTCCCCGATCCTGACAAGCCAGGCCGCCGGGGGCGGGGAGGCGCGCCGGGAGGGGGCGCGGCGGCTCAGCCGGCCCGACGGCGCTGACCGGCGGCGGCCGGTCCCGGATCCTGCTCCCTCCGGGGCGCCTTGTCAGCCGCCGCGACCGCCAGCAGCTCCTCGGCATGCGCCCGGCCGGTACTGCTCGATTCGGCGCCGGCGAGCATCCTGGCCAGCTCAGCAACCCGCTCCCCGGAGCTCACCTGCCGCACCCCCGCCCGGATGCCGGCTCCCCGGGCGGACTTGTCGACGACGAGGTGGCGGTCGGCGTACGCCGCCACCTGCGGCAGATGCGTGACGACGACGACCTGGTGACTGCGGGCCAACCGCGCGAGGCGCCGCCCGACCTCGACGGCGGCGCGGCCGCCGACGCCGGCGTCGACCTCGTCGAAGACCAGCGTGCGGACCGGGTCGGCGTCAGCGAGCACGACCTCGACGGCGAGCATGACCCTGGACAGCTCGCCACCCGAGGCCCCCTTGTGCACCGGGAGCGCCGGGCCCCCGCGATGGGCGACGAGCCGCAATTCGACGTCCTCGACCCCGTCCGGCCCGGCCTGCACGGGGTGACCGTCGACGCGCAGCACGGCCGGGTCGTCGTCGGCAGCCGGCCTCGGGACGACCGCGACAGCCAGCGCGGCCTGTGGCATGGCCAGCCCGGCCAGCTCCGCGGTGACGGCGGCGCCGAGCCGGGTGGCGGCGTCCTGGCGGGCGGCGGACAGCGCCGCGGCGTGGCGGGCCAGCTCGCCGGCCAGTTCGTCGCGGCGGGCCGCCACGGCAGCGACCGCCTCCTCGGAGGTGTCCAGCCCCGCGAGCCGCCGCTGGGCCTGTTCCGCCCATCCGAGCACACCGTCGATGTCGGCGGCGTACTTGCGGGTGAGGGTCTTGAGCTCGGCCTGCCGGGCGAGGACCGTCTCGAGCCGCAACGGGTCGGCGGCCAGCGCGTCCAGGTAGCCGGACAGTTCGGCCCCGACGTCGGCCAGCAGCGCCACCGCCTCGACCAGACGCGGCTCAAGGACCCGCAGCGCCTCGTCGGAACTGCCAGCCAGCCGCCGACGCGCCTGCCCGACGAGCCCGAGCGCGCCCGGCTCCGCACCACCTTCGGCTGCGTCACCACCCGCGACCGCGTGCTGCGCCGCCAGCGCGGTCGCCCGTAGGTCATCGGCGTCGGCGAGCCGGCGCGCCTCGGCCACGAGATCGCGGTCCTCTCCGGGGCGCGGCGCGAGTGCCTCGACCTCGGCCAGCCCGTGGCGCAACAGGTCGGCCTCCCGGGCCAGCTCGCGGGCGCCGTCGCGGCGGCGGACCAGCTCCGCGCGGGCAGCCTGCCACTCCGACCGCGCGGCGCGGTAGCGCTCCAACGGGCGCTGCGCGGCCGGCCCGGCGAACCGGTCGAGCACCGCACGCTGCTCGGCGGGTCGCAGCAGCCGCAGCGCCTCGTGCTGGCCGTGCACCGCGAGCAGCGCCTCGCCCAGCTCACCGAGCACCGCCACCGGGACCGCCCGGCCGCCGAGGTGAGCGCGGGAACGGCCGTCGGCGGCGACGCTGCGGACCGCGATCAGGCTGCCGTCCTCGTCCAGCCGGGCCCCGGCGTCGGCGGCGGCGGCCGCCACGGCCGGATCCGCCCCGGTGAGGTCGAAGCGGCCCTCGACCACGGCCCGCGGTTCGCCGATGCGGACCCGTGACGCATCACCGCGCCCACCGCAGAGCAGGTGCAGCCCGGTCACCACCATGGTCTTGCCCGCGCCGGTCTCTCCGGTGACCACGGTCAGCCCCGGGTGCAGCTCCAGCGCCGCGTCATCGATCACACCGAGGCCCTGGATGCGCAGCTCGGCCAGCACGGCGGGCAACTCTAGCCGGAGGGACCGACGCTCAGCAGGGAGGCACGCCGCGCCAGCCGTGCACCGGCAGCCCGAACTTGCGCACCAGCCGGTCCGTGAACGCCTTCGCGCTCAGCCGCACCAGCAGCACCGGAGCCACGCCGCGCACCACCTCGACCCGCGATCCGGGGGGGAGCGCAATGCTGCGCCGGCCGTCGCAGACCAGCATCCCGGGATCGCCGGGCTGCGCCAGCTCGACCGCGATCACCGCCTCCGGGGAGACCACCAGGGGCCGCGCGAACAGCGCGTGGGCGTTGCTCGGCACCAGCAACAGGGCCTGGACCTGCGGCCACACCACCGGGCCTCCGGCGGAGAAGGCGTACGCGGTGGAGCCGGTCGGGGTGGCGCAGAGCACCCCGTCGCAGCCGAACGCCGAGACCGGACGGCCGTCCACCTCGAGGACCACCTCGAGCAGCCGCTCCCAGCTCCGCTTCTCCACGATGGCCTCGTTGAGCGCCCAGGTCTGCACCAGCACGCACCCGTCGAGCGAGGCGGTCACCTCGATCGTCATGCGCTCGTCGACGTGGTAGCTGCGGCCGGCGATCGCCGCGATGACGTCGTCCAGAGCGTCCGGGTCCGCCTCGGCGAGGAACCCGACCCGGCCCAGGTTGACGCCGAGCAGCGGCACCTTCGACGGGCGGGCCAGCTCGGCCGCCCGCAGCAACGTGCCGTCGCCGCCCAGCACGAGCACGATCTCCACCCCGGCGCCGGCATCGGCATCGGGCGGGACGATCCGCGGCGCCCAGTCCTCGACCAGCCCCTGCCGGATCCCGTCGGTGCCGTTGAGCGCGTCGTACTCGTCGGCGAGCACCCGCAGCCGGATGCCGGCGGCGGCGAGCCGGGCTGCCGCCTGTGCCGCGATCTGGCGGTTGGCCGCCCGGCCGGTGTGGACGACCAGCAGGACTTCCCGGGTCACCGCGGCCCCTCGGCGACCGCCCGGTGCACCACGGCGACCGCGTCCTCGCCCGGTGCGACGTCGTGGCCGGGCCGGTCACCGGAAGCCGGCTGGACATCGTGGGCCGGCTGGACATCGTGGGCCAGCCACAGGAAGTACTCGACGTTGCCAGCCGGCCCGGGCAACGGGCTGGCGACGACGCCGCGCATGCCAAGTCCCACCCCCGCCGCCGCGGCGACGACGTCGAGCACCGCCGCGGCCCGCAGCCGCGGGTCCCGCACGACGCCGCCGGCGCCCAGGCGCTCGCGTCCCACCTCGAACTGCGGCTTGACCATGGGCACGAGCTGCCCGTCGTGGCGCAGGCACGCCGCGAGCGCCGGCAGCACCAACCGCAGCGAGATGAACGACAGGTCGGCGACGGCCAGGTCGACCGGGCCGCCGATGTCGTCGACGGACAGGTGGCGCACGTTGACGCGGTCGTGCACGACCACCCGGGGGTCGATGCGCAGCCGCCAGTCGAGCTGCCCGTACCCGACGTCGACGGCCACCACCTGGGCCGCGCCGCGCCGCAGCAGCACGTCGGTGAAGCCGCCGGCGGCCGCGCCGGCGTCCAGGCAGCGCCGCCCGGTGACGTCGAGCCCGAACGCCGCCAGCGCGCCGAGCAGTTTGCCGGCACCTCGGGAGGCCCACCTGGGACGGGCCGGACCGGGGCGGCCGGGCTCGCCGCGGACGACGATGGGCGCGGCCCGGTCCACCGCGCTGGCCGCCTTCCCGGCGACCGCACCGCAGACGCTGACCTGACCGGCTGCGATCAGCTCGACGGCGTGCTCGCGGGAGCGGGCCAGCCCTCGGCGCACCAGCTCGCTGTCCAGCCTGGACCGGGCCGGCATGCCTCAGATCCCGTCGATCGCCGACAGGGCGTCGGTCAGGGCGGCGTGCACGGCCTCGAACCGGCCGACGTGCTCGTCGAGTGCCAGCCGCCCGAGGTCGTCCAGGCCGGCCATCGCCGCGTCGACGCCAGCGGTGGGGGTGGCGGTGGTGTCGACGCGGATGGCGGCGGTCGCGTCGGGCCGGTCGCCCGGGCTCGTGCGCATGCCGTCCACGCTATCCGGTCAGGCCTGAGTCAGCCCGAGAGCGGCGAGCGCACGCTGCGCGTCGGCTCCGTCGGCGTGCACGGCGACCTGCCCACCGGCGCCCGCCCAGTGCAGCGCGCACAGCGCGCGCAGGGCATCCAGCGGCTCACCTCTCCCGGACAGCTCCAGGCCGTCCCGGTGTCGGCGCACCCGCCATCCGTCACGCTCCCCGGGCCGCAGCTCCTCCGACGGGGCGGCCAGCCCGGCGAGGTCCGCCGCGAGATAGGTCGGCCGCTGCTCGGCGGGTGCGGCGAGCACCGCGGCGGCGTCGGACACCCCGGTGAGGACCAGCAGGCTGTGCAGGTCGGCGGCGACCGCGCCGGCGATGTCGGTGTCCAGACGGTCACCCGCGACGAGCGGGTTGCGGGCGCCGATGCGCCGCACCGCCTCGTCGACCAGAGGACGGGCCGGTTTTCCGGCGACCAGCGGCTCGCGCTCGGTGGCGGTGCGCAGCGCGGCGACCATGGCACCGTTGCCGGGCAGCAGCCCGTGCTCGGTGGGTAGCGTCGGGTCGACGTTGCACGCCACCCAGAGCGCCCCGGCGCGCAGGGCGAGGCACGCCTCGCAGAGCTCACGCCAACCGGTGTCCGCGGAGTGACCCTGCACGACGGCAGCCGGCTCGTCCTCGGCACGGCGCACCGGTCGCAAGCCCGCCTGATCGACCTGCTCGGCCAACGCGTCGGTGCCGACGACGAGCACGGCGGCGCCCGGCTCCAAGTGCTCGGTGAGCAGCCGGGCGGCAGCCTGGGAGCTGGTGACGATGTCGTGGACGCCCACCTGGAACCCGAGCTGGGCGAGGTACCGGGTGACCTGCTCCGGTGATCGGGACGCGTTGTTGGTGACGTACCCGATGGGGCAGCCCGCGGCACGGACGCCGGCCAGGGCCTGCGCGGCACCGCTGATCGGACGGGCGCCGCGGAAGAGCGTTCCGTCAAGGTCGACGAGCAACGCGTCGTAACGGTCGAGCACGGTACTGCTGTGCGCCGCGGCTCGCTCGCTGCGCTCGCTCCCCTGCGCGATAGCTCGCTCGCTGCCGTGGCCGTCGACGGTTCGCTCGCTCACGTCGCCCCCGCCCCCGGGGCGGCGAGCCGGGCGGCGACCTGCGCGGCACGGTCGGGCGCGTCGGTGTCGCCCTCCTCGTCGGCGTTGGCCGCGGCCAGGAACCACCGCACGGCGTCGCCGAGGCGGCCGGCAGCGAGCAGGCAGTCGGCGTATGCGTAGAGCAGGCGGGCGGTCCACGGCTCTCGACGCTCCGGGTCCAGTTCGGGCACCTGGAGGCTCACCACGGCCGCCTCGTGCTGACCGAGGTCACGCCGCGCCCCGGCGACGACGATGAGCAACTCGACGGCTTCGGCGGCCGGGAGGTTCCGGGCTTCGGGGTCCCGGACCAGTTCGAGCGCCCGCTCGGGACGACCGAGTGCCCGCTCCAGGTCCGCGATCACCGGGAGGTGTCCCGGTCCGCCGATGCGGCGCGCGGCGCGAAGCTCGGCGAGTGCCTCGGCCCACTCGCCGGCCCGGTAGGCGGCGAGGCCGGCCGCCTCCCGCACCACGGCGACCCGGGTTGCCAGGGACCGCGCGTAGCGGGCATGGGCCAGTGCGAGCCCCGGGTCGTCCTCGAGCAGTTCGCCCACCGCCACCAGGTGCCGGGCGACGGTCTCGGCGAGATCCCTGGGCAGGCCCCGCAGGTCCCGGCGCACCTCGAGGTCGAGGTCATCGGGGGTGAGCTCCTCGGGAAGCTCAGGCTCGACGAGCTTCCCCCGGGGTGCGCGCTTGGCCGGGGGAGGCGCTGCCCGGTCCCGGACCCGGGCGTCCCGACGCTCGCGGCCCCTGTCCTGCCCGTCGCCGGCGTGGGCGCGGCGGGGTTTCCGGTCCTCGTCGTGCTCGGACCGCGGCCGGTCCGGACGAGAACCACGTCGGGCGTCCCACCCGCCAGTGCCAGAACCCCGCTGACCGCCGATGTCGCGGCCTGATCCGCCGGCCCCGGCGCCGCGACCGCCACTGCGGCCCGAGTCGGATCCCGCCGCCACGGACAGACCTCCTCAGAAAGCACGGTGGGGGCCTTTCGGCCCCCACCGTGCTGATGTGTGTGTTCCGGCGGTGTCCTACTCTCCCGCATCCTGTCGGGTGCAGTACCATTGGCGCTGGTGGGCTTAGCTTCCGG